>JBFKKR010000069.1:0-17122 GCA_041682035.1 Pseudomonadales bacterium
GGTCCACCGGCACCGGTGCATTCAGCGCAAATCCGTTGACGCGGAAGCGGACGAAGCGGTCTTCGCCGGCATCATCGGCATGGACCGTTGCCCCGCCAAGGAGCAGCGTCAAAGCGATGAAACGCAGGGCACGCCTGCTTACGGTCCCACGCACCCGACACCGGACGGTCTCGCAGCCTGCCATCACGATTGCACTCCCTTCATGCGCGTTTCCCTGTGCTACAGGCAGATTTCCATTTCACGGTCGCCGCTGCCGGAGGCCGTCGCCTCGCCGCCGGCAGACGTGGAGGAATCCGCGGTCTGCTCCTCGTCCTGCGTGGCACCGTCAGCCTCACCGGTTGCGTTCTCTCCGGAGGACCCTGACGTGGTGGGTTCCGGCTCGTAGGTGGTGCTCACCGAGGCCTCGGGCGCGTAGGGCTCGGTGCCAAGCGGTTTGGTGGTCGAACTGCCCGGCGCCGGATTGTTGGTGATCACCGAATTACTGGTGGTGCTGGTCACCGCCGACGGCGGCGCCGTGGCAATCTGGATGCCGCTGATGCTGTAGCTGCTCGCGCCCAGGTTCAGGGTGCCGCCATTGAGATTGCTGAAGGTCTGGAAGTTCGTGCCAGAGGACAGGGATCCCCACGTCAGGAAAGTGAACACGTTGCTGGCAGCGGGCACAAAGCTGCCGAAGCTGAAATTCAGCGCACCGTCCAGGAGAGCGGTGCCACCGACCTGGATCTGATCGTAACCGGTGCCCGGCGTGGTGCCGAACAGTTCGATCAGCGTGGTCGAGCCGGGCCCGAGGGTGAGGTTGCCGGTAATGACAGAGATGCCCGGCGATAGACCGGGCGAGAAGGTCGCCGTACCCGCCACGTTCAGGTTGCCGGCGAGCGTGGCGTTCTTCATCTTGAACAGGCCACCATTGACGAAGAACGTACCGACGTTGACGGTGCCACCCGAGATTGTCGTGGTGCCGGAGGCCTGCGTGAAAGAGGTGCCCAGGTTCAGCGTCCCGCCACCCACGTTGAAGTTGCCGCTGTTGCTGAGCGCGCCCCCGGTGACATTGACCGTGCCGCCGTTCAGGGTCAGGCTGTCGGCGTTGCTGTTGGCGCCGCCCTGCAGGTTCAGCGTGCCGCTGCTGAACAGCAGGCTGCCGAGGTTGGAGAAATTGTCTGCCAGGGTCATGACACCGTTGGCGATGTTGATGCTGGCGCCGTTGCTGACGGTGAAGGTGTCGACGAACTCCAGCTGACCGGCGCTCATGGTGATGCTGCCGTTGATGGTGGCCGGTGCATCAATGCGCGACAGGGTCCCCGCGACCAGTGTGTCGATGATCTGCAGGCTGCCGCCGGCGGCCAGGTTGAAGGCATTCGCGGTCAGGGTCTGGGTGATCCCGGAAGTGTTGTCCACCTTGAAGAGCGCACCGGGCTGCACGTCGAACACGCCGGAGATGTTGACGTCTCCCGCGGTCCATTCGATGGTTCCCTCCAGGTTCAGGTTGCCGGTGATATTCACCGTACCGCCATTCCACTGCGTGGTGCTGCCCGGACCGAAGGGATTACCACCGCCGGGAAACGCGGCCAGTGTCGCGCGGAAAAACCCACCGGCGATGCTCGTGCTGTAGCTGTAACCGCTGGTGAGGAAATTCACCGCGGAAAACGCCCCGGTCATCGTGCCGTTGGAGAGAATGAGGTCGTAGAGATCGCCGATCGCCTCGCCCCCGTAGGTCGTCGAGGTGATATCCAGCTCCCCACCGAGCGTCACGGGACCGAGTACATTCAGCTGGTCGTACGTGGTGCCCGCGGTCAGTCCTGCGATCTGCATGTCGAGGGTGCCGTCGACAATCACCAGTTCCCCGATCACCAGCGTGCCGATCTGGTCACCAGCCGTTGTCGTTTTCCCGCCCGGGGCGATGATCCCGCCTTCCAGGCTGACCTGGCCGGTGATCGTGCCGATGCCCGAAAGCATGCCCTGTCCGAAGGTGTTGCCAGTGACGCGAAAGTTCGAGCCCGCGGCATTGCCGACGGTCAGGTTGCCGCCTGCCAGGCGGAACTCGCCGGATGCCTGCTGGAATACGCCATCCGCCGTTGCATCCACCAGCCCGCCCAGCAGTTCGACCGTGCCCGAATTGTTGATGCGCGCATTCACGGTGGTGGTTGCACTCCCCGCGAGCTTGCGGAAGGTGCCACCCGTGTTGATCCCGATGACTCCCGAGAGGGAATCCAGCGTGACGGGCACGCTGCTGGTGACTTCCATCAGTCCGCCATTGCGAACGACGTAGCCACCGGGCGGCTGCAGGAAACCACCATTCATCAGGAGCGTGCCATCGATGAAGATACGTTCGGAAAGGTCCGGGAAAGGAGCGCCGGTGATGAAATTGATCGCGCCGCCGGACATGGTGAGTTTTGCACCTGCGGCGATGGTCGGTTCACTGCCCTGGGTCATGTTGATGGCGCCGATCGAAACCAGGGTGCGGCCATCGGCGAACGTGAATGCAGGCAGGTTCAACGTGGCGCCGTTCAGCCAGCGGTCCGCGACCGGCACCGTGGCGTCCGTGGTCAGGCAGGCTGCGCCGCACAGCAGGCTGACCGTTGTCGCGGTCTGCGCGTCGATCGTGCCGATGCCACTGATCTGGCCGAAATCCCACCGGAACGTGTCCGCCACGGTGATGGTGTCGTTCACCGAGACCGTCGGGGTCAGCTGGCCCTGGTACAGCATGCTGAAGGAATCCGTCGTGACCGGTGTGTTCAGCGTGACGGTCGGGCCGGCCCGGGTGGACAGGCTGCCCAGCGTGACCGAACTGGAATTGACCGTTGCCGTGGTGACCCCACTGAAGAACTCCAGCGCGCCGGGCGAGCCGGCAGTCGGTCCACGCACGATGGACCCGGCCTTCAGATCCACCGTTCCCTGTAATTGCAGCGTTCCGCCGGCAGTGATCTCGGCGACCGAACCGCTTTCGAAGGAAATATCGCGGATGCGCGCGAAACCGGAAAGCACTTCCACGGTGCCGAGGGTGGTCACATCCTGCAGCAGGAAATTGTTGCCGATGCTGCTCAGCGTGCCGCCTGTATCGACCTGGATGCCGCCGGTGGTGACCCGGTCGAGATTGAAGGAACCGCCGTATGCCACGGTGAACGTGCCACCGCTGAGGATGTTGAGGGCGCCGGAGACGGTCACGTCGCCGTCCAGCCACTCGGCCTCGCCGCCGATGTTGAGCACGCCGTTGACCTCGGTACCACCGAACACGGAATCGTTGGTGTCGAACAGTGTGCGGCTGCCGGCCGTCACCCCGAAATGATTCAGATTGATCATGTTACCGGTCAGGCGCGTCGCGACCAGGTTGCCGGAGGTGTTGTCCGGCAGGCCGTCACCGGAGGCGACCGTCAGCGTAACCGTGCCCGTGCCGGCGTCGATCGCGGTGCCATCCGCCATCACGAGTTGTGCGGCGCCGGCATCCCGGTGGGTGCCGTTGGCGCTGGCCGAATTCGCCGTGGCGCTGAAATTGCCGTTGTCCGTGGTGATGCTCGCGTTCAGCAGGATGCTGCGGCCGGCCTCCAGGGTGAAATCCCCGCCAGCGCCGCCCTCATTGGTGGTGATGGCGCTGGATACGGTGATGTCGTTGTTGGCCTGGAGCGTCACCGCGCTGCCGGTATCGAGGATGTCGGTGATCTGCAGGGGCGTCAGGTACAGGGTGTCGGCCGGCCGGCTGGCAAATGTCGCGCCCGCGACCGAGGAAATCCCGTCCAGGCCGGTAAACAGGTACACGGCACCGCGATTGGTGCCGCCGATATCGCTGCCGGCCGCTCCGATGGCGAGCAGGTTTCCTTCCAATGCGACCGAGCGGCCGAAGAAATCGCTGTCCGCCAGAGAGACGCCACCGACCAGCCCATGGGCAATCTTGGTCTGGAAGGCCAGGTTTGCGTAGGTGTTCGCATCGCCGCGCAACAGGTGAACCGCGCCGCGGTTCGAGCCGCCGGTATCATCGCCGAATGCGCCGATCGCCAACAGGCCACCATCCAGCGAAACCCCTGCTCCGAACTGATCGCCGGTGGCGAGTGTAAGCCCCGCCACGCCGTTGGTGAGCTTCTGGTCGAGCGCGAGGTTCGCGTAATTGGCGCCCTGCACACCACTGAACAGGTAGGCCGCACCCATTGCGCCGTTGTCCCCGAGCGCGCCGACAGCAAGCATGTCGGCGTCGAAATCGACGCTGTAGCCAAAGATGTCGTTCGCGCCAAGAGTCAGCCCCACCGTGCCGTCCTGCAGATGCAGTTCGAACTGGGTGTTGGCGAGCCCGGCGTTCAGGTTGTCGAACAGGTACACGGATCCCTGCATACCGCTTTCAAATGCACCCACCGCAAGGAGATCGCCTTCCAGCGCCACGCTCCAGCCGAAGCTGTCCGACGCGGCCAGGCCGGGGCCGCCGGCGAGGCTGCCGTTCTCGAGCAGGAGATCCAGCGCCAGCGTGGAGAAATCGCCGGTGGCGCCACTGAACAGGTACACACCGCCACTGTTCGACGCACCGCCCGCATCGTGCCCGTTCGCGCCCACGGCGAGATTGCCGTTGTCCAGGCCGACGGAGATGCCGAACTGATCGCCGGCCCCGAGGGACAACGTACCGGAGGTGAGCGTGGTACCGTTCGCCAGCTTGCGCCGTAGCGCCAGTCCGCTGAAATCCGTACCGACGCCGTCGAACAGGTAGACAGCACCCACGCCCGCATTGTCAGCGGAGGCGCCCACCGCCAGCAGGTCTCCGGACAGCGCCACCGCGTTTCCGAAGGAGTCCAGGTCCGCAAGCGTGAAAGGACCGGACCCGAGAATGGATGAACCACTGGCCAGCGTGCCGGCCAGGTTCAGCGTGGAAAAGTCCGTACCGACGCCGTTGAACAGGTAGGCCGCGCCCCGGTTCAGCCCGCCGGTGTCATCCCACTGGGCGGTCACCACCAGGCGGTCGCCGTCCAGGGCGACATCGGTGCCGAAGAAGTCCGCATCGGTGAGGGTCAGCGTCGTGCCGACGTTGCTGCCGCTGACCAGTTTCCGCTCGAACACCAGCCCGGAAAAATCCGTCCCGGCCGTGCTGAACAGGTGCACCGCCCCGCGTTGCGAACCCTGCGTGCTGTCGCCCGACGCGCCGACCGCCAGCAACCCGTTGTCCAGCGCCACGGATGTGCCGAAGAACTGGTTGGCGCCCAGCGAAAGCGTGAACGCATTGCTGTCGGTCCAGCCGGACTCCAGCGTGTCCTGGTAGGTCAGTCCGGAGAAATCCGTCCCGACCCCGTTGAACAGGTACACCGCGCCGGCATTGAAGCCGCCGGTGTCGTCGTTGCTGGCCCCGATCACCAGCAGGTCGCCGTCGATATCCACCGATACGCCGAAAAATTCGTCGAGGTTGACGAGGTCCAGCGTGAAGCCGTTGCCATCACTCCAGCCATCGGCGATCTTGTCCCGCTGGGTAAGCCCGGCGTAGTTCGTGCCGACCCCGTTGAACAGGTATACCGCGCCGAGGTCGGCGCCGGGCGGGGTGCCGCCGGTGTCGTCGTTCTGTGCGCCGACCACGAGGAAGTCGCCGTTCAGCGCCACCGAGGCGCCGAACCAGTCGCCATCCGCGAGCGCGATGTTCGGCAGGCCTCCGGTACTGGTGCTGCCCAGTTCCCCGACCAGGCCCAGTCCGGAGAAGTCGGTACCGACGCCGTTGAACAGGAACACCGCACCGCGGCTGCTGTTGCGCTGGACCGCGCTCACCGCCAGCCGGTCGCCGTCAAGGGACAGGGAATGACCAAACAGGTTAGCGTTGCCCAGTAGCAGCGCGCCGGACAGGCTGCCGTCGGCCAGCTTGGATTGCAGTTTCAGGCCGGAGTAATCGGTGCCCACGCCGGTGAACAGGTAGACCGCGCCGGCATCCGCGCCGGGACCGGTATCGTCCCGCCGCGCCGAAATCGCCATGCGGTCCCCGTCGATGTCCACGCCGAGCCCCAGTTCATCCCCGTCGGTCAGCGTGAACGTGGTCGACGAGCCGACGCTGGATCCGTCTGCCAGCGTCATCGCCAGAGCAAGGGAAGAAGGCGGACTGTCGGTGACGATGATGTCCTTCGGGTCCAGCAACAGCTGCCCGCCGGAACCCGGGGTCACCGGCGCGACGTCCCCGCCCTGCCACTGCAGCGTGCCCTGGCTCGATAGTTCGATACGACCACCCTGTTCGGAACCACGGGTATCGGCCGCCCCGTAAAATCCTGTCGATGAAGTGGACCACACCGAGATTTCGCCGCCCTTTTCACCGGTCGCCGAAAGCGTGCTGCCCACGCCCACCACCACGTTGCCGGCATGGGGCAGGTCGCCCCCACCCTGCCACTCGCCACCGACATGCACCGCGCCGCCCTGCGCTTCGGAATCGGCGCGGACATCGGCACCGAGCAGCAGCACCTGCTCGCCGGTGATGTCGATCACTCCGCCATTGGTGACCCCGCCGGCATCAATCGTCGCGGACAATGCAACCTGACCCGCCTTGCCATCGATCAGCACCCGGCCACCGGTATCACCGGTGACGTCGATGCGGCTTCCGGCGGTGGCGTCGATGCGACGCCCGCCACGCACCGTCACGCTGCCACCCTGCCCGCCTGCCGACGCCGCGGAAATCTCGCCCTGCAGGTAGACCGTGTCGCCGTCGATCCGGACGTCGCCACCACTGGCGCGCACCGTCCCCTGCTGCAGTACGTCACCGCCCGCCGCGTGCAGGCGCACCCGTCCCCCGGCATCGACTTCCACGTGACCGGCCTGGTTCACGGTGCTGCCGAAGAGTCCGACCCCGTCCGCGTAGACCTCGCCCAGGTTCAGCACCCTGTTCTCAGGCGCCTGCAATTCGAACTCGACCTCCAGCATCTGCGGGTCAATCGCCAGCACGGACTCGCCCGCGGCCAGCATCACGCTGCCGTTCTCGGCGTAGATCGACCCTTCGTTGGTGATCTCCGGCGCGACCAGCAGGATGTCCTGCAGTGCCTGCAGCGTGCCCTGGTTCAGGATCGAGCCGGTCCCGTCATTGAGGAAGGTGTAATTGCCCTGCAGGAAATCCTCGTCGGAGAGATTCAGTGTCGACGCCACCAGTCCGGCGACATCCACCACCGCACCGGGCCCGAACACGATGCCATTCGGATTGACGAGGAACACGCGGCCGTTGGACTGCAGCTGACCAAGGATCGAGGAAAGATCATCACCGACCACGCGATTGAGCACCGCGCTGGAGGCACCCTGCTGGATGAAGCGCGTGATCTCGTCAGCACCGATGGAAAACTGTTGCCAGTTGATGATGCTGTTGGGCGAGTTGGTGATCTCGAGGACTTTCGGGTTCACCAGCGAAAAATCGACCTGGCCCGCGACCACCTGCGCACCGGCGGGATTGGCATGTGCCGGTCCCGTGGCGAGGGCGAGGGACAGGGCGGCGACCGCGTAAGACAGGGGTTTCAGCGCTGGTTTCATCACGTTCCGGTTGCGGCTGAACAGTTCTTCCCCCCTTCCAGAACGATGCAGGTTTCCGGACAAAAAAACAGATCACACCTGCGATCTTTCCCGGTGATTGATCCTGGCGACACGAAATCTGGAACGAGTCTCTAAATGTTAATCCCTAATGGCACAAAAAGATGCGCACC
Source organism: Pseudomonadales bacterium (assembly GCA_041682035.1). Taxonomy (GTDB): domain Bacteria; phylum Pseudomonadota; class Gammaproteobacteria; order Pseudomonadales; family JBFGWM01; genus JBFJWR01. Next base: position 7,620 of record JBFKKR010000069.1, read on the forward strand.
AAAGGGCAACGCATGGAACTTTTTTCGAAAATTACGCGGTTCTGCGAAAGCCAAATTTCGCACACTCGCGACATCACGACGAGCACCCCGCAAATTAATGTTTGCGTCATGCCAGTTTCACCTCAGTGAAAGGCTTTCGCCTGCTGCTCACCCGCGGCAACATCGACCCGCAGCAGCAACAGGCCGCCCGCCACCAGCAACACCAGCACCGCGAGAATGCCGATGCGGTTGCTGTCGAAAATCAACGCGGTCCAGCCTACCAGCACCGGACCCAGCACGGCGGCGAACTTGCCCAGCATGTTATAGAAGCCGAAAAACTCGGCCTGCCGACCCGCGGGAACGAAGCGCGCATAGAGGGAACGGCTGAGCGCCTGCACGCCGCCCTGCACCAGTCCGATGACGACGGCCAGCACGTAGAACTGCCAGGCACTCTGCATGAACACGCTGTAGACGGTCACGCAGATGTACACGCCGATGGCGATCAGCACGCCGTGCTTCGCGCCGATGCGTTCGCCGATGCGTCCGAACACGATCGCGGCCGGAAAGCCCACGAACTGCGTGATCAGCAGCGCGGTGATCAGGTCCTTGCTTTCCAGGCCGATGGAGAGCCCGTAATCCACCGCCATGCGGATGATGGTGTCCACGCCATCGATGTAGAGCCAGTAGGCGAGCAGGAACATCCAGGCCTGCCGCAGGCTGCGCAGGTGACCGAGCGTGCGCCGCAGTTCGGCGAATGATGCACGCACGGCGCCCGGCAACGTGATCCCGGCCCTGGGTTCTTCCGGGACGAACAACAGGATGGGCACCGAGAAGATCGCCCACCAGGCGGCTGCGCAGAGAAAGGAGATGCGCACGGCCTGCGCGGCATCGTCCAGTCCGAAGGTGTCCGGGCTCAGTGTCATCCAGACATTGACGGCGAACAGCAGGCCACCGCCCAGGTATCCCAGCGCGTAACCGAGCGCGGAGACGCGGTCCACGCGCGCCGGCGCGGCCACCACCTTCAGCAGCGAGTCGTAGAACAGGTTGGCCCCGGAGAACCCGATCAGCGAGAGCACGAACACCACGGCGGCCAGTTGCCAGTCGCCTTTCTCCACCAGGAACAGGCAGCCGGTGGACACCACACCGAGGCAGGCGAAGACGAACAGCATGCCCTTGCGCCGGCCCAGCTGGTCGGCGATGGCGCCGAGGATCGGCGACAGGAGCGCCACCAGGAAACTGGCGGACGAGTTCGCCACGCCCAGCCAGTAGGTGCTCTCGGTCGCCGCGACGCCGGCGGACCAGTACTGCTTGAAGAAAATCGGGAAGAAACCGGCGATGACGACCGTGGAATAGGCGCTGTTGCCCCAGTCGTACAGGGCCCAGGACCAGACGGAGCGCTGGTCAGGCTGCATGGACGAGATAGACCACGCTGCCAATGATCGCGGCCCAGACCACGAAGCCGACGACGAGGGCCAGGGTGCCCCCGCTGTCCACGTAGAACGGGGTATGACGGAGCACGAAACTGCCGGTGCCGCGAAGAACCCGTTCCAGCAGGATGTCGCCGAAGAAGTGTCCGGCACCGCGCAGGATCACTTCGAGCAGTGTTTCTCCGAATGCCACACAAGGACCCGACAGGGATGTGATCAGAAAGGCAGGATGCCCCAGACCTGCTCGGAAGCAAAGCCCCGGTAGGTCAGGAACTGGGCCTGTTTCGCCCGTTCCCGGTATTCCTGCGGTGATTCCGCACCGAACTTCTTCACCCGCACCTGCTCGGCGCGCTGGTGCCAGTCGATCCCGCATGCCAGGAATGCCCGGTCGACCGCGTCACTGTCCGTGCCACGCTGTGCGAGTTCCTGGCGGATGCGCACCGGGCCATAGCCCTGCCCGGCGCGATGGCGGAGGAAGGATTCTGCGAAACGGAGGTCACTGAGCAGGCCTTCACCGGCCAGCTGCTGCAGTACCGCGTCCACCAGGGCGGCGTCCGCGCAGCGTTGCAGCAGCCGGCGGCGCAGTTCCTCGCACGCATAATCCCTGCGCGAGAGCGCCTTCACGGCCTGGTTGCGGAGATCCCGCCGCGGGTCTTCCGCCGCGCTCTCCAGCGCGGCGATCGATGCCTGCAACGATTCCAGGTCTGTCATCTGGTCATGCCGGCATGGCGGATTTCAGCTTCAGGTGCGTGACAAACGGATCGAAGTCACGATCGGCGTAGAGCAGGCATGCTTTGGTCTCGATGCAGTAGGTGGCGATGATGCAGTCGATCATTCCACGCACCGTAATACCCTGTGCACGCAGCTTGCGATAGTTCTCTGCACTTTTGCATGCGATGGACCCGCCGCACAGGGTTTCGATCCGAAGCTGCGTCAGTTCCTTCTTCACCTTGCGGAAGTCGGCATCCGAACGAAAACCCCGCAACACCTCGGCAAGAACCAGGTCACCGATCACGACCTTCCGGGTTCGAATCAGGGTGGCCAACCTTTCCGTCTCAGGTGTCAGGCTCCCGTTCAACAGGCCGATCCACACACTCGAATCGACCAACGTGTCCGTGCGATCAATCCCCTTCAAACCGGTCCCGCCTCATCTCATCGAGGTCACCTTCCCAGTGCACCTTGCCGCGCAGGGCGAGTATTCCTTTCTGCCGCTCAATGCGGACCAGTGTTTTCAGGGCTTCCTCGACCACTTCCTTCTTGGTTTTCAATCCGGTGACGCGAAGGGCTTCATTCATCAGGTCATCGTCGATCACGATATTGGTTCTCATGGGAGGGCCCAATTGATGTGTATGATTTACCATGTTTATACACATCAACCTGCACGTCAAACGGGGGTCGGTCACCCCCGCCGGACGGGCTGGATAGAAGAATCAGGCCTCTTCGAGTGCCGGAGCCTCGGCGTCGGCCTCGGGCGCGGCCGAGGCGAGTTGCGGCATCAGGCGCTCGCGGATCTGGCGTTCGATGTCCGCGGCCAGGTCGGCATGTTCGCCCAGGAACTGCGCGGCGTTCTGCTTGCCCTGGCCGATCTTGTCGCCCTGGTAGCTGTACCAGGCGCCGGACTTGTCGATGATGCCTTCCTGCACGCCGAGGTCGATCACCTCGCCGAGCCGGTAGATACCGCTGCCGTAGAGAATCTGGAACTCGGTCTGGCGGAACGGCGGGGCCACCTTGTTCTTGACCACCTTCACGCGGGTTTCGTTGCCGACCACCTCGTCGCCGTTCTTCACCGCGCCGATGCGGCGGATGTCGAGGCGCACGGAGGCGTAGAACTTGAGCGCGTTGCCGCCGGTGGTGGTTTCCGGGTTGCCGAACATGACGCCGATCTTCATGCGGATCTGGTTGATGAAGACCACCATGCAGTTGGAACGCTTCACGTTGCCGGTGATCTTGCGCAGCGCCTGCGACATCAGGCGCGCCTGCAGGCCGACGTGGGCATCGCCCATCTCGCCCTCGATCTCCGCCTTCGGCGTCAGCGCCGCGACCGAGTCCACGACCACGATGTCCACCGCGCCGGAACGCACCAGCATGTCGGTGATCTCCAGCGCCTGTTCGCCGGTATCCGGCTGGGAGACCAGCAGGTCGTCGACGTTGACGCCGAGTTTCTCGGCGTAGGTGGGATCCAGCGCGTGCTCGGCATCGACAAACGCGGCCGTGCCGCCGCCACGCTGGCACTCGGCGATGGCCTGCAGCGTCAGCGTGGTCTTGCCGGAGGATTCCGGGCCGTAGATCTCGACGATGCGGCCCTTGGGCAGGCCGCCGATGCCGAGCGCGATGTCCAGCCCCAGCGAACCGGTGGAGATGGCAGGGACGGCCACCCGTTCGGAATCGCCCATGCGCATGATGGAGCCCTTGCCGAACTGGCGTTCGATCTGGCTGAGCGCTGCGGATAATGCCTTTTCGCGATTGGCGTCCATGATGACCTCCTTGTGGTGCCGGGCCTTGACGCGGCCTGTTGCGATGGGTGCTGCCGGCGTGGAACGGGTCGCGCCGTTTCGAAGCGCCTTTCCCGGTTACCTTACGCCAGCCGCCCTTCCGTGGACAGGGAAAGACTACTGTATGCATACACAGTAGTAAAGCAGTTCCATGAAATCAAATCTTCTTCCGGAAAAAATCAGGAAGTTGCGTCGTTTCCTTCAGGTGATTCAAGAATCCGGACGATCCCGGCGAGCGCTTCCGCCACGATCCGGCCGAAGACCGCTTCCCGGCTGCCGGCGAACCGGCAGGCTTTCACCAGCGGCGCGCTGCCGCGCAATTGCCAGCACAGGAAGCCGGACCCGGGCGGCTTCCCCGGCAATCCACCGGACGGACCGACCACGAAACTCTCCGCCACCACCAGCCCGGCGTCGGAGCGCTCCAGCATGGCGGCGGCGAGCTGCCGCACCGCCCAGGCGCTGACCGCGCCCTCGCGTTGCAGGTCCGCCTCCACCATGCCCGGCAGGCGCAGGCGCGCCGGATAGGAGTAGGCGACCTCGCCACAGTCGAACCAGGCGGAACTGCCGGGCAATGCCGTCAGCGCGGCGGCGATGCGGCCGCCGGCCGAGGTTTCGGCGGTGGCGATGCGCAGGCCTGCGGTCGCCAGCCGGCGGGTCGCTTCCTGCAGGTTCCCGTCCGTATCACGCATGCAGCCTTGCCCGAATCACGTTCATTCTCCCGGTTCCCATCCCGGGAGCCCGGTGCTTTCCGACCGGCCGCGGGATGCCCGTATAAGGTACTACCATGTACACACCTGCGATACGCGAGCGCGAGATTACCCGGAAGCATTGAACACCCTCTACCTTATCCTCGGTATAGGCCTCCTCACCGCCGGCGGCGAACTGCTCATCCGGGGCGCAATGGGTGCCGCGCACCATTTCAGGGTTTCCCCCCTGCTGTCGGGACTGGTGATCGTCGGCTTCGGGACCTCGATGCCGGAACTCGTCGTGTCCGTCGATGCGGCATTGAACCACCAACCGGATATCGCGCTGGGCAACGTGGTCGGCAGCAATATCGCCAACGTGCTGCTGATCCTCGGCCTCTGCGCGATCATCACCCCGCTGGCGGTGAGCCGGCTGGCGCTGCAGCGCGATACCTTCACGGTCATCGCGGCCACCATGCTTTTCATTTTCCTGGCTGCCGGTGACACGCTGTCCCGCCCGGACGGCCTGATCCTCCTCGCCGGGCTGGCTTCCTACATCACCTGGGCCTACTGGACCGAGCGCTCCGCGGCGACGCCTGCCGCGCAGATGCACGCAACCGAGGCGAACGATGTCGGCCATGTGCCGCAGTCCATCGGTGCCGCCGTGCTGGCCACGATGGCCGGCCTGGCCCTGCTCATCGGCGGCTCCCGGCTGTTGCTGGTGGGGGCGGTCGGCATGGCGCGCGACTTCGGCGTTTCCGAGGCCCTGATCGGACTGACCCTGGTGGCGGTCGGGACCTCCCTGCCGGAACTCACGGTTTCCGTGATCGCGGCGATTCGCAGACACGGCGACGTGGCGGTCGGCAACATACTCGGCAGCAACATCTTCAACGTGCTGGGCATCCTCGGCGTGTCGGCGCTGGTCCAGCCCCTGACGGTCAGCGGCAGGCTGGAGAGCTTCGACCAGTGGGTGATGCTCGGCGTGGCCGTGCTGCTGCTGGTGTTCCTCTACACGGGCCGGCGGCTCAGCCGCATGGAAGGGGTGACGCTGGTTGCATGCTATGCCCTGTACGTCGGGGCGAGCTTTGCACTGGTCCAGGCATGAGGGGTTGGGGATGTCAGGCTGAAGCCTGACCTACAGGCTTCATCGGGCTGGTCGATTGGCGTACACTCGCGCAAAAGGAAGCCCCCGCCACGCCATGTCTGTCACGGAAGAACAGATCAGTCAGCACACCCCGGTGATGCAGCAGTACCTGCGTCTGAAAGCCGAGCATCCCGGGCAGCTCCTGTTCTACCGGATGGGAGACTTTTACGAGCTTTTCTTCGACGATGCCAAGGAAGCCGCGCGCCTGCTCGATATTACCCTGACGCAGCGCGGGCAGTCCGCCGGCACGCCCATCCCCATGGCGGGCGTGCCCTACCACGCGTCGGAGTCCTACCTCGGCAAGCTGGTGCGGCTGGGCCGCTCGGTGGCCATCTGTGAGCAGATCGGCGACCCGGCGGCGAGCAAGGGACCGGTCGAACGCAAAGTGGTGCGCATCGTCACCCCCGGCACCCTCAGCGACGAGAGCCTGCTGGACGAGAAGGCCGACTGCCTGCTGGTGGCGGTGCACGGCGCGGGCGAGCATTTCGGTATCGCCGCGCTGGACATGGGCAGCGGCCGCTTCACGGCGCAGGAGGTGCGCGGCCGCGGGCAGCTCGAGGCCGAACTGGAACGCCTGCAGCCGGCGGAACTGCTGGTCCCGGAAGACTCGCCCCTCGCGGCCCGCTTCGGCAACCGCAACGCGACCCGCAAGCGGCCGCCCTGGGAGTTCGATACCGACACCGCCCGCAAGCTGCTCTGTGACCAGTTCGACAGCAACGACCTGCGCGGCTTCGGCTGCGGGGACCTGCACCTGGCGCAGGGCGCCGCCGGCTGCCTGCTGCAGTACGCGCGTGACACCCAGCGCAGCCTGTTGCCGCACATCCGGGCGCTCGTGCCGGAAGGCAGCGACGACGCCGTCCTGATCGACGCGGCCAGCCGCCGCAACCTCGAGATCTCCACCAACCTGTCGGGCGGCACGGAGAACACGCTGGCCGCGGTGCTGGATCGCACCTGCACGCCGATGGGCGGCCGCCTGCTGCGCCGCTGGCTGCACCGGCCGCTGCGCTGTGCCGCCACGCTGCACGCCCGCCAGGACGCGGTGGCGGCGCTGCTGCAGGACCTGCACTTCGAGGCGCCGCGCGCCCTGCTCGATGGCATGGGCGACATCGAACGCGTGCTTGCCCGCGTCGCCCTGCGCAGCGCCCGTCCGCGCGACCTCGTCCGGCTGCGCACCGCGTTACAGAGAATGCCGGACCTGCAGACCGTCCTCATCGAGCTGCCCGCGGAACACCTCGCGGACATCGCGACGCGCGCCCGCCCGTTCCCGGACCTGGCCGGTCTGCTGCAGCGTGCCGTGGTGGAGAATCCGCCGGCTGTCATCCGCGACGGCGGCGTGATCGCCACCGGCTACGACGCGGAACTCGACGAGCTGAAGGCGCTCAGCGAGAACGCCGGCGACTTCCTCGCGCAGCTGGAACTGCGCGAGCGCGAACGTACCGGCATCGCCAACCTCAAGGTTGGCTACAACCGGGTGCACGGCTACTACATCGAGATCAGCCGTGGCCAGAGCAACGTGGTGCCGGAGGACTACACGCGCCGGCAGACGCTGAAGAACGCCGAGCGCTTCATCACGCCGGAGCTGAAGGAGCACGAGGAGAAGGCACTCAGTGCCCAGAGCCGCGCCCTGGCGCGCGAGAAATCCCTCTACGAGGGACTGCTGGAACGGCTGGCGGAACAGCTCGCCGACCTGCAGGCACTGTCGGCCGCGCTGGCGGAACTGGACGTCCTGGCCTGCTTCGCCGAGCGCGCGGACGCGTTGCGTTATGTCCGTCCGGAAGTCTGCGAAGACCCGGTGCTGGAGATCAGCGCCGGCCGCCACCCGGTGGTCGAGGGACTGACGGAAACACCGTTCGTGCCGAATGACCTGCACCTCGACCGGGAGCGGCGCATGCTGGTGATCACCGGCCCGAACATGGGCGGCAAATCCACCTACATGCGGCAGACCGCGCTGATCGTGCTGCTGGCGCATGCCGGGAGCTTCGTCCCGGCGGATGCCGCCCGCATCGGCCTGACCGACCGCATCTTCACGCGGGTCGGGTCCGCCGACGACCTCGCCGGCGGCCGTTCCACCTTCCTGGTGGAGATGAGCGAGACCGCCAACATCCTCCATAACGCGACCCCGCGCAGCCTGGTGCTGATGGACGAGATCGGGCGCGGCACCAGCACCTACGACGGTCTCGCGCTGGCCTGGGCCTGCGCCCGCCACATGGCCGAACAGGCCGGCTCCTTCACGCTCTTCGCAACCCATTATTTCGAGTTGACGGAACTGGCGGCGGCCCTGCCCGCGGTGCGCAACGTCCACCTCGATGCGGTCGAGCACGCCGCGCGCATCGTTTTCCTGCACGCGGTCAAGGACGGCCCGGCCAGCCGGAGCTACGGACTGCAGGTCGCGCGCCTGGCAGGGGTGCCGGAACGGGTCATCCGCGAGGCGCAGGAGAAGCTCGCGCAGCTTGAGCAGGCCCCCGCCCGGGGCCGGCCCGCACCAACGGCGCCGGCCCGCCAGCCCGACCTGTTCGCACCGCAGCCACCGCACCCGGCCATCGCCCGCCTGCGCGAGTGCGAGCCGGACCGGCTGTCGCCCCGCGAAGCGCTGGATTACCTCTATGATTTGAAGGATTTGCTCTGATCGCGACTGGCGCCGTGCCCGTCCCCGCTCCTACAATTATTGCGCCTGGCCGGCATACTTGCCGGTGACTGGTTATCGCTTGTACCGATGGCCCAGCCTGCCTACAATTGCGCTCCCGCCGGATGGGGGTGAGAAGAGGATTCGACATGACCTTCGTAGTGACCGAGAGCTGTATCAAGTGCAAATACACCGACTGCGTGGAGGTCTGCCCGGTCGACTGCTTTTATGAAGGCCCGAATTTCCTGGTGATCCACCCCGATGAGTGCATCGACTGCGCGCTCTGCGAACCGGAGTGCCCGGTGACCGCCATCTACGCAGAAGACGAGATTCCGGAAGGCCAGGAGGAATTCCTGCAGATCAACGCCGAGTTGGCGGAGGTCTGGCCCAACATCACCGAGAAGAAAGACGCGCCGACGGACGCCGACGAGTGGGCCGACAAGACCGGCAAGAAGGACCTGCTGGAACGGTAGGCAAGGCTTCAGCCTTACACGGCGAACGCCATTGTCAGACTGAAGTCTGACCTACAGCCCCAATGTCATTGTCAGGCTGAAGCCTGACCCACGGGCTGGCAACCAGAACAAAGCAAAAGACAAAAAGCGAAGCAAAAAAAAGGCGGCCCCCGGCGGGGGCCGCCTTTTTCGTGGACACGGCTTCCTGCCGGCCCTGCTTCTGGTACATCCGTGTACCACCGGCATCCCTGCCGGCCCGCGATCCCTCGCCGGGAGCCGCGGCAGAATACGCCGGCCGTGACACGCCGCCGCTGCGCCGCAACCCGGGGGCCGTGCAGGCGATCGGGCCTTTTGTTTTGAAATCAAAAACCTGCGAATCAGCCGGGCAAGGAGCGCACGGCGCCTGTCGCCATTTCGTACAACCGATCCAGCCAACCACCGGCGCTGCCCCTGCGACCAGGATTACGCCGGCGCAAAAAAAAAACCGCCCGGTGACGGGCGGTTCCTGTTCCTGCCAGGACTGCTCAAGGCAATCGGCCGCTGGCCGCGTCGTTATTATTCGGAGAACAGTTCCGCGCCGGAGAGGCCCTGCTTCTCCAGTTTCTCGCGCAGGCGCTTCAGCGACTCGACCTGGATCTGCCGCACCCGCTCGCGGGTCAGCCCGATCTCGCGGCCCACTTCCTCCAGCGTGCTCATCTCGCAA
>JBFKKR010000070.1:0-16930 GCA_041682035.1 Pseudomonadales bacterium
ACAGCTTGCCGAGCCCGCCGATGAAGGCGTTGCCCTCGGCGAGGGCCAGGCTGTAGCCGTAGACCAGCCAGATGATGCTCACCAGGCAGGTGATGGCGAAGCACTGCATCAGCACCGAGAGCACGTTCTTCACCCGCACCAAGCCGGCATAGAACAGCGACAGCCCGGGAATGGTCATGAACAGGACCAGCGCGGTGGCGGTCAGGATCCAGGCGGTATCCGCCCCGTTCAGTTCGTCAGCGAAGGCGCTGACCGGCAGCATGGCCAGCAGGCCGACAACCAGCGTGGCCGGCGTGAAACGGCGTAGATGCATGAATCTCTTCCTCTTGGTTGGCTCCCCTCTGGCGGGGGATAGGCTCCTTGGGGTGCCCGGGACGGGCGAAAAGGCGGGCAAATAATGCACCGGATCCATGCCGCCATCAACCGCTTCGGGCGCGGCGGGCTTGAATCGGGACCGGGTCGCCCCCATAGGGGATGCAGGCGGGGTATGATGCGCGACCGGCAGGGGCGTGCGTGCCCGTGTCAGCCACTGCGAGCACAGAACCAGCAAAGGAGACACCGGTGACGATGACTGCGGAAGCAACCAGGGAAACCCACGGATTCCAGGCGGAGGTGAAGCAACTGCTGCACCTCATGATCCACTCGCTCTACAGCAACCGCGAAATCTTCCTGCGCGAACTCATATCGAACGCCTCGGATGCCTGCGACAAGCTGCGCTTCCAGGCGCTGGACAATCCTGATCTGCTCAAGAACGACCCCGACCTGCAGATCCGCGTCACGGTCGACCGGGACGCGAAGCAGGTCACCGTCGCCGACAACGGCATCGGCATGAGCCGCGAAGAGGTGATGTCCAACCTCGGCACCATCGCCCGTTCCGGCACCGCGGAGTTCCTGCAGTCGCTGACGGGGGACCGGAAGAAGGACAGCCAGCTGATCGGCCAGTTCGGGGTGGGTTTCTATTCCTCCTTCATCGTGGCCGACCGCGTCACCGTGCTCACCCGCAAGGCGGGCGGGGACCAGGGCGTGCGCTGGGAGTCCGCGGGCGACGGCGAGTTCACCATCGAGGACGCTCCCAAGGCCGGACGCGGCACCGAGATCACGCTCCACCTGAAGGATGACGCCGACGAGTTCCTGGAGGATTTCCGCCTGCGCTCGGTCATCCGCAAGTACTCCGATCACATCGGCTTCCCGATCCTGATGGTGAAGCAGGAGATGCCGGCCGGCGACGACGAAGACAAGCAGGAGGACGCGGACAAGGCGCCGGAGTTCGAGAGCGTGAACAGCGCCACCGCGCTGTGGTCCCGGTCCCGCAGCGAGCTGAAGGACGAGGAGTACAAGGAGTTCTACAAGCACGTCGCGCACGATTTCGAGGACCCGCTGACCTGGTCCCACAACCGGGTGGAAGGCAAGCTGGAATACACCAGCCTGCTCTACATCCCGAAGCGCGCGCCGTTCGACCTCTGGAACCGCGAGAAGCCGCGTGGCCTGAAGCTCTACGTGCAGCGCGTGTTCATCATGGACGACGCCGAGCAGTTCCTGCCGCTCTACCTGCGTTTCGTCAAGGGTATTGTCGATTCGAACGACCTCTCCCTGAATGTCTCGCGCGAGATCCTGCAGAACGACGCCGTGGTGCAGAAGATGAAGGGGGCGCTGACGAAGCGGGTGCTCGATACGCTCGGCAAGCTCGCCAAGGACCGGCCCGAGGACTACGCCGCGTTCTGGAAGGAGTTCGGGCAGGTGCTGAAGGAAGGTCCCTCCGAGGACTTCGCCAACAAGGAAGAGATCGCGAAGCTGTTCCGCTTCTCCAGCACCCACGAGGACAAGGAGGAGCAGGCCGTCAGCCTGGAGGATTACGTCGCCCGCATGCGTGAAGGCCAGGACAAGATCTACTTCGTGGCCGGCGAGAGCTTCGCCAACGCCCGCCGGAGCCCGCACCTGGAGGTCTTCCGCAAGAAGGGCATCGAAGTGCTGCTGCTCACCGACCGGATCGACGAGTGGATGATTTCCGGCCTGCGGGATTTTGCTGGCAAGCAGTTCCAGGACATCACCCGCGGCAATCTCGATCTCGGCGAGCTGGACACCGAGGAGGATAAGAAGGCGCGCGAGGAAGCCGCCGAGAAGAACAAGGACCTCGTCAAGCGCGTCAAGGACGCGCTCGGTGAACGCGTGCAGGAAGTGCGCATCACCGACCGCCTGACCGAATCGCCCGCCTGCATCGTCGTGAACGACCACGACATGGGCATCCAGATGCGCAAGATCATGGAGGCGGCCGGGCAGAAGGTGGACGAGTTCAAGCCGCTGTTCGAACTGAACCCGGAGCACCCGCTGGTGCAGAAGCTGGACGGGGAAGCCGACGAGGACCGCTTCCGCGAACTGGCGCTGGTGCTGTTCGATCAGGCCACGCTGGCCGAGGCCGGCTCCCTGGAGGATGCCGCCAGCTACGTGCAACGCCTCAACAAGCTGCTGCTGGAGCTCAGTAGCTGAGCGCCGGGCGTTCGGCCGCCGTTCACTGGCAGGCGTAGTAGGCGGCGCGGTTCAGGGCCGCGCGCCGCTTGAGGGGCAGCGTCCAGGCCGCCGCGGCCCGCGTGCGGGCCCGCTGGCAATGCCTTCGTTTCTCCTGCGCGGCCTCCTGCACCGCATGCCGCGATGCCGTCGCGCGCTTGATCTCGCGCTGGGTACGGGGTGATATTCCCGGCAGGGGACCCTCCACCGGCAGGCTGTCGTTGACGCTCAGTCCGAACGGGTGCGGGTCGAAGCCGGCGCACGCTTGCTGCGTGACCGGCGCACGGTCGGTGAACAGCGGGACGCCGTTCGCCTGGATGCATTTCACCAGTCCCGCCTGGGCGGAGAGGGTGGTACCGGCGCCGCAGAGCAGCGCGACGCAGCAGAGGAGCGGATGTTTCATCGGGTTACATGGGCCGGTTGCCGGAACGGGGGCCAGTGTGGGGCAGGGACGGCTTCCGGCCCGTGCGATATCCGCCCGGCGTGCCGTGGGTGATCGGTGACAGCGCGGCTGCAGGCGTCACCGGTGGCGGTTTCCCTGGCCGCCGCGCTGGTGCCGTTTCTCGCCGTGCACGCCTGCTACCTGCTTGCCGCCAGCCACGGCCACGTGGACTGGTGCATTCCCTACCTGGACGGCTGTTCCTCGATCAGCAAGGCCGGCCGCAAGCCGCCGGAGTACTATCTTTTCAAGGCGGCCATGATCCCGGCCGCGGTCCTGATGATCCTGCACTGGCGGCACTGCGGCCGCTGGCTCGCCGCCGTTGAGCCCGTTCCCTCGCGCAGCGCGCGCGTCATTCCCTGGCTCGGCCTCGTCTGCGGCGTGTTCCTGGTCATCTACACGGTGGCGCTCGGCCACCGCGGTGACGAGTTCCGGCTGGCCCGGCGGATCGGCGTGATCCTGCACTTCTCCATGGCCTACCTGGCCATGCTGCTGTTCACGGCGCGACTCGCCGAGCTGCGCGGGCAGGGGCGGATCGTCATGCCGTACTGGCTTTACGGCGCCATGTGGTGCTGCTGCGTGCTGGCGCTGGGGATCGGTATCGTGCACAACATCGCCGAGGCCATCGACCCGCGCTACGACGACTGGGAGGACGCGGTGGAATGGAATGTCGCGCTCGCCATCAACCTGCACTACTTTTTCGTCGCCCGCCTGTGGGCCGGCGTGTACCCGGGCGATGCGGGCCGCTAGAATGCCGGGACACCCACTGGCTGATTCCGGGGAGTAACCTGTGAACACTGGCAAGAAGATCGCCATCCTGGCGACGGCGCTGCTGCTGACCGCCTGCAGCAAGGTGACGCTGGACAACTACAACAAGCTCAAGCGCGGCATGACCACGGCGGAAGTCGAGGCGATCATCGGGTCGCCGACATCCTGCAGCGAGACGCTGGGTGTGCGCAACTGCATCTGGGGGGACGACAAGAGCAACATCACCGTGACCTTCGCCGGTGACAAGGCGCTCAACATGGGGCATGCCGGGATCAACTGATCCGGGCGGCCGTCGCGGGTCGGGGCTTACCGGAGCCGGCGCAGGCCGGCTTCCGCCTCGTTGAAACCGGCCTCGGACGCCAGACTGAAAAGGCGCCGGGCCTTGCCGGTGTCCTTGCGGACGCCGTGCCCGCGTTCGTACAGCAGCCCCAGGTAGTGCTGGCCGGTCGGGTCCGATTTCCCTGCACTGCTTTCGAGCAGCGCCACCGCGCGGGCGGTGTCCTGCGGCACGCCGCGCCCTGCCAGGTACATGCCGGCAAGCATCGACTCGGCAAACGGCAGGCCGTGTCCGGCCGCCTTGCGTAACCAGCGCACCGCGGTCTCGTCGTTGCGTGGCACATGCTCACCATTGGCATGGAACACGCCCAGGGTCAGCGCGCCGAGCGGTTCGCCGCTGCGGGCCGACTGCTCGATCCAGTGCAGGCCACTCTCCGCGTCCTGCCTCCCCTTGCCTTTCTGGCGGCCCTCCGGTCGCGTCAGCGTCACCATGCCGCGAAACCACAGCGCCAGCGGGTCGCCGGTCGCGTAGGCGCGCTCCAGCCAGCGCGCGCCCTCGCGCAGCGAGCGCGGCACGCCGCGGCCCTGCGCGTAGGCCAGGCCCAGCGTCAGCATTGCCTCGACGTCGCCGGCCTGTCCCAGCCGCCGCAGTCTTGCGAGGGCAGCCTGGTCATTCTGCTCGGCCAGCCGGATACCGTCGGCGAAGGCGCTGTCGGGGTGCCGCTTGATGAAGAAATTGCGGTCTGCCACGGTCCGCGACAGGACCAGGAACATGTCGTTGCGACGCAGGTTCGCTGCGCTTACCGGGGGCGTGGACGGCGTGGACGGAGTGGCGGCGGGCGCGGATGGGCCCGATGGAGCTCCCGCGGGCGCCGCATCCGGCGCTGGCGCTGGCTCTTCGGGCCGGGGCGCGCTCGCGGCCGGCGGTGACGGCGCCGCGGCCGTGTCGTCCCGCGCCGGCTGGCCGGCGCGCTTCAACGCCGCGAGCGCGAACAGCAGCAACAGCACGGTCGCCAGCGCGATGAGCAGCCGGCGGGGCCAGTTGCGACCGCTGCGCGCCGGTACCCCGGTACCGGTACCGCCGCCGGCGACGCTGGCGTGCGGCATGCCGCCGAAGGGGTAGGGGACGCCAGCGCCCTGCATGGGTTCACCGGAAGCGATCAGCCGCACCGCCTCTCCGGCCGGGACCCGGTACACCGTCACCGGTTCCGGGATGCCCTTGAGTTCCCGGCTGCCGACGGCCTCGCTCGGGACCTCGGCCTTGTTCATCGCCAGGTAGACCGCCTGCGAGAAGTACACCTCGTCGGTGGGCGTCAGGGCTTCGATGCGCGCGGTGACATTGACCGCCTCGCCGAAGATGTCGTTGTCGCCGCTGCGCCGCACCTCGCCCAGGTTCACCGCCACGCGGATGTGGATCTGTTCCGCTTCCGGCCGGTGGTGGTTGTACTCGGCCAGCGCGTCCTGCATCGCCATGCCGCACTGCACGGCGTTGGTTGGGGAACGGAACACCACCAGCATGCCGTCGCCGGTGGACTTGATCCACTCGCCGGCGTACAGCACGGCGGTGTCCTTGAGGATCTGGTCGTGGTCACTGAGCGTACGGTGGAATGCGTCACGGGACTGGCTCGAACTGCGCTCCGTGAAGCCCACCATGTCGGTGAGCAGGATCGCGAGATTCTCGGTATCGGCCATGCGCGCGAGTATAACAGGGGGCGTTGCGCGTACCCGGCTCGACGCGGGTCAGGCCGTAGGCAAGGCTTCAGCCTTGCAGGAGACCGCGCGTATGGTGTCAGGCTGAAGCCTGACCCGCAGGCTGACCCTCCGGTTCGGTCTTGTGCATACCCTTGTCGCGGTCGAGTACCAGCAGCAGCGCCGGCAGCAGCAGGAAGTCGGCCAGCAATGCGAAGGTGATCGTGATCGCGGTCATCAGGCCGATGTCCGCGTTGATCTTGAAGCCCGAACTGGCCAGGATGCAGAAGCCCACCACCAGCACGACGGTGGTCGTGGTCAGTGCCTTGCCGACCGTGCCGAAGGCGTAGCCCACCGCGTTGCCGGGCGGGAACCCGAGTTCGCGCCGGGCGCGCTGGTACTTGCTCAGGAAGTGCACCGAGTCGTCCACCACGATGCCCAGTGCCATGCCGATGACGATGGACACCGAGAATCCGACCTTGCCGATCAGCAGGCCCCAGACCCCGAAACCCATCAGGATCGGCACCAGGTTGGGGATGAGGCTGATGAAGCCGATTTTCCAGGAACGCAGCGCGGCGAACATCATGATGGAGATCAGGGTGAGCGCGACGATGGCCGACTCGATGGAACTGATCATGTTCTTCTTGCCGATGTGCGTGAACATCAGCGAGGGGCTGGACCCGTCGCGCACCATTTCCGGCGGCGCGTTCTCGCGCAGCCAGTTGGTGGCGCGTTCCTGCAGCGCGATCATGTGTGGTGTGCCCATGGTCGGCGTGGACGCGATGAGCTTCGTCGCGCGCTTGTCCATGCTGACCTGGTTGGTCAGGTCGAGTCCGTACGGCAGGGACAGTTCGTACAGCAGCATGTACTGGGAGGCCAGTTCCCGGTCGTCAGGGATCCGGTAGTACGCCGGATCGTTGTTATGCATGTTGCGGTTCAGCCGCTTCATGATGTCGGTGAAGGTGTTGACGTTGCGAACCTCCGGCTGCTGGCGCAGCCATTGCGAGAATGCCTCCACTGTCTTCAGGTATGCCGGGTCCGTCACGCCGTTTTCCCGGCCGGAGTCGAGCGAGTACTGGATGTTGTACAGGCCGGCGAGGCTCTCGTCGGCGAAATCGGTGGCGATCCGGAACGGGACGTCCTCGTCGAAGTACTTCGAGTACTGGTCGAAGATGATGTTCTGCGTCGCCCCCAGCGAGACCAGCACCACCACCAGCAGGCTGACCGGCAGGATGCGCCGGTGATGCTTCACCACCCAGGCGCCGTAGCGGCCCATCCACTCGGACTGGTCCGCGTGCGAGGCGCGCACGCGCGCCGGCAGCAGCATCATGAAGGCCGGCAGCACGGTCAGGCTCAGGACGAACGAGATGCCGACACCGAACGCGACGATGTTGCCGAGGTCGCGGAAGGGCGGCACCTCCGACAGGTTGAGCGCCAGGAAACCCACCGCGGTGGTCGCGCTGGTCAGGAAGATCGGCCCGAAATTGATGCGTATGGCGTTGCGCAGGGCGTCTGTTTTCTCCATGCCGCGCGCCAGTCCGACCGCGTACTGGACGAGCACGTGCACGCAGGCGGCCACCGTGATGGTCATGACGATGATCGAGGAGTTCACCGATGGCGGGGTCAGGTCGACCCCGATCCAGCCGGCCAGGCCGAACGCCCCCACGGTGGTGAGCGTGACGACGATGAAGGTGGCGATGACCGCGCCGAAGTCACGCAGCAACAGGTACAGGATCACGTACATGGTCAGGAAGACCAGCGGCAACAGCGTGGCCGCATCCTCCATGGAGGTCGCCAGGAACTGGTTGTTGATCATCACACCGCCGGTACGGTGCACGGTGATGTCCGGACGTTCCGCCTCGATCTCGTCGGCGAGGGCCTTGGTGGCGGCCGCCACTTCCGGCGTCGGGCCCATCTGGTTCTGCGGGATCAGGAAGGTGATGTTGATGCCGGTGACCTTGCCGTCGGCAGAAATCAGCCGGTCGACGATCAGCGGTTCGTTGAGGGCGATCTCGCGCACCCGCGCGATCTGCTCGTCGGTGTAGTCGATGGCGTCCTCGAACAGGTTCTCGACGACCAGGTCGTCGCCCTCGGCATAGGTGTGCTGGTAGTTCGAAAGCGAGTCGACGCGCGATGAATAGGGTAGTTGCCAGGCTTTCTCGGTGTACCGCTCGATCAGGTCCATGGTCTGTGGGGTGAACACGCCGGGCCCGCCCTTGATCTCGAACAGCATCAGGACATTGTCCTGGCGGTTGTAGGTATCCTGGATGTCCTTGAATTCCAGCAACTGCGGGTTGTTCTCGCCGAAAAAGACCTGGTAATCGGTGAGGAACTGCATCTTGCCGGCGCCGTATCCCGCGCCGGCAACCAGCAGCAGGGCCAGCAAGATACTGAGTACCGGGTGGCGCAGCGAGAACTCCAGGTGCGCCGGCAGCGCGGACGGTTGGTCGGCCATGTGCGGAATTCCTGACTGTGTTGCCCCCTCACATTGTAGAAGTTGCTGGTGGCTGCAAGAATGCCGGTAACGGCAAAACATTGTGGACAGGCAGGCATCAATTCATGCCGGGCATTCGCGCCAACGGGATCGAACTGGAATACGACACTTTCGGCGCCCCGTCGCACCCGCCGGTTCTCCTGATCCAGGGCCTGGCGATGCAGATGATCGCTTGGCCGGAGTCGTTCTGTGAGCGGCTGGCGGCGCACGGCTACCGGGTCATCCGCTTCGACAACCGGGACGTCGGGCTGTCCACCAAGCTGCCGCCGGCCGAGCTGCCCGGGCCGGTCCGGATGCGTATCCTGGGTGCCCTGGGCCGGCGGGTGCGGGTGCCGTACACGCTGCGGGACATGATGACGGACACGGTCGGCCTGATGGATGCGCTGGAACTGGCGGACGCCCATGTCGTCGGCGCGTCCATGGGGGGCATGATCGCGCAGCTGCTCACCATTCACCACGCGGACCGGGTCCGTACGCTGACCACCATCATGTCTTCCAGTGGCCACCCGGCGCTGCCGCCGCCGCACCCCGCCGTGCTGAAAAGAATGATCCTGGACCGGCCGTCCGGTGATGATCCGGAGGAGATGATCGAGTACGCGGTCCGCTTCAAGGAGGTGATCGGCAGTCCCGCCTATCCGGAACACCCGGACGAGACCCGCGCCCGCACGCGTCGTTTCCTGGACCGGAACTTCAGCCGCCACGCATTCCGCCACCACATGGCGGCAGTCATCGCCTCCGGCAACCGGAGCCGCCTGCTGCGGAACATCCGCACGCCGACGCTGGTGATCCATGGCGGCGCGGACCGCATGGTGCCGCCGGTGCACGGACGCCACCTCGCCCGCTGCATTCCGAACGCGCGGCTGGAGATCATTCCGGGAATGGGGCACGACCTGCCGGCCCAGTTGCATGAACGCCTGGCGAGCCTGGTTGCCGGCCACGCCTGCGGTGGTCAGTGAGTCGCGGAGTCCAGCGTCCGGCAGAGGTCTGATTCCCGCGGTCGCATGCAGGCCAGCAACGCTTCCTGCAGCGAGCGGTGACCATCGACGCGGGTCCAGCGGATGCGGCTCTGCACGCCGGTATTCGCCAGCGACCGGCTCAGCTGCTCGATTTCCGCGTCCACCCGTTCGACATTGTGCTCGAAGTTGATCGCCAGGAAGGTGTGGTGGGTCCAGAGACCGGCGATGCCGTCCCGCTTTTCCACCCAGTCCCGCAGCAGGATCGGGGCGGTGATTTCCAGCGCCCAGGACTCGGCAGAGCCCGGCGCGGGATCCCGGTCGAGTGACAGTTCCACGCACAGGACGCGTGCGCCGATGCCCAGCGGGGTCATCCTGCTCTGCAGCGCGGGGATGCTCTCACGCATGGCGAGCACATCGTAGAAACCGAGCAGGTCGCGCCGCATGGCTTGTCCATGCATGAGGGAAGCCCGCGACTCGCGTTCGTCCAGTTCCGCCAGCCGCAGTAACGCCGAGATCGCGCCGGCGAAATCCTGCACCAGGGGCAGTTCGTCGCGCAGAGCGGGCGATTTCGGATCGGGGTCGATGGCGCACAGCGTGCCGAACAGTGAGTGGTCCCTGCGCAGCAGCGGCACGCCGATATAGGAACCGATCTCCACCTGCTGCCCGATGGGCGCCGCGACGTAGGCGGGCACCTCGCTGGCCTTCGCCGCGATGCTGGGGCCGTGGCCCTGCACCATCCGGCTGCAGAAGGAGTCACACCAGTTGAACACGTCGCCGCTGGAGATGCCGTAGCCGCGATCGTGGGACTGCAGCACGATCCAGTGGTTGCCGCGGGTTCGCGTCACCATCCACAACTGCATCGGCACGAGTGTCGCCAGCCGCGACAGCAGCGACGCGACATGGTCCATGGAATGCCGATAAGCCGAACTGAACCCTGCTTGCACCATCACGCCAAACCACGTGGATAATGCTTCACTTTCACATTCTGGCAGTGGATTGTCCAGCGAGCGGGACGCGGCCGCGCCGTGCCCGGACGGCGGGTGTGTGGACCGGGTTCCAGGGCCGCTTTCCCCGGCCGGATCCGTGGATCCGACCGGGGTGTTCAGCGATTCAGGCCGGAGTCCAGCAAAGCTTGTCGACCGGCCGGTGACGCCTCGCCTCCGCCGGCGGTTCGTCCTCGTAGGCGGCAACGATGTTCTGCACCAGCCCGGAGCGGACGATGTCGGTACCGTCGAAGTGGACGATGCCCATGTCCGGTACCCGCCGCAGCCGTTCCAGTGCATCGATCAGCCCGTGTGCTCCGCCGATATCCGACTGGCGCAGGTCACCGTTGACGATCACCCGGGCGTTTTCGCCGATGCGGGTCAGGAACAGCTTCATCTGTCCGGCCGTGACATTCTGCGCTTCGTCGAGAATCACCCAGGAGTTCTTGAAGGTACGCCCGCGCATGTAGGCCAGTGGCGCGATCTCGATGTGCCCCGCCTTCATCAGGCCGCTGACATGGCCCTTGCCCATGAACTCCTCCAGCGCTTCGCGGAAGGGGGCGAAATAGGGCGCGAACTTGTCCTCCGCGGTACCCGGCAGGAAGCCGAGGCGTTCCTCCGCCTCCACCACCGGGCGCGTGATGACGATGCGGTCGGTCTCGTGGCGCATCAGGGCCTGCGCGCTGAGCGCGGCGCAGAGGTAGGTCTTTCCGCAACCGGCAGGGCCGATGCCGAAGGTGAGCTGGTGCTGGCGGATGGAGCGGACGTAGGCGGCCTGGTGGAGGGTGCGTGGTTTCACTTCCGGGATGTACGGCTGATAGCAGAGATCGGGAAACTGCTTGCGATTGCGGGCTTTTGCACGGGCCATGAAACTTCCTCGTTGTCTGATGGTTTTGTTGCGCGGCGCCCCGGCGGGCTGACGCTGCGCGTTCCCTGTCACGAAAAACTCGGCGTTGGCGCTACCTCCTTCTGGACCAGCGTGTGCGGATTGCTCGTTGCGGAACGCGGACACGGCCATGCTTCCGGCGCGCGCGAAGACGGCCCGGCCAGTGGCGAAGCGGTGTTTTCCGGAGTGAGAGGTGCCCTGAAACCGGGGTCACCTGGAAGGCGACGGTTGCCCGAAAAAGTCATCGAAGCAATCATCATTGGTTAAAGATATAGCGTCCCATGGAACGCCGTGTCAAGGCGGGAGCAGGTTGGCCGGCCGCAGGAGAGCCCGGGGTTGCCGGACGCTCAGCGCCCCGACAGATCCTGGAGGTGCGCGATGGCGTCCTCGATGCGGCCGGCCTTCAGCGCGGGCACGACGTTGTTGCGCACGTTCTGGTAGAGGTGGAAGCCGGTGCTTGGCGCGGTGAAATTGAAGATCTTCCAGCCCTGCGGGGTGGGGTGCAGGTAGAAATAGACCGGCACCGCTTCCGGGGCGGACTGCAGTTTCATGCGGGTGGTGACCGCCGCCACCTCGCCGGACTCGTCAAGGAATTCCTCCTCCACCGTGACGCCGGACACCGCGTGCGTCGATCCCATCAGCCGTGAAAGCGCGTGATTGAGATAGTGACCGACGGCGGAAATCAGTTCCCACTTCTTCCCGGACTTGTCGATCTTCGGCCAGTAGTCTTCCAGCGCCGTGTAGGTGATCCGCTCGTAGTCCCAGTAGAACGACTGCGAGCGCGCCACCGCCGAGGCAAGATCCTGTTCGCGTTTGTACACCACCGCCATCTCCGCTTTCAGCGCAATGTGGGCGTTGAGCACCACGTTGGACGGGGATATCCCGTCGGCCGCTGCCACCGGCAGTGCGACGATGCAAATGCTGAACAGGAAGGGAAGCAGCCGGCTACGCATGGGCGGGATCGGTCGTCGGGTCTCCCGGGAAAGATAGTTCAAGCCACCCGTCCTGACGACCCATGGTCCGGCCTCGTGCGTGGCAACAGGCAAAAAAAAGGCGGGAATCGCTTCCCGCCTTTCTTATTGCTTCATTCCGGGCGGATGTCATCCACCCACGGCAATGGGCTGGTACTTGTTGGCGACGCTCTGGTATTCCTCGATCTGGTCGAAGTTCATGTACCGGTAGATGTCGGGCGCCATGGAATCGATCTGGTCGGCGTATTCCATGTATTCGTCCGTGGACGGGAGCTTGCCCATCACCGCGGCCACCGCGGCCAGTTCCGCCGACGCCAGGTAGACGTTGGCGCCCTGGCCCAGCCGGTTGGGGAAGTTCCGTGTCGACGTCGACACGACCGTGGAGTTCGGCGCCACGCGGGCCTGGTTGCCCATGCAGAGGGAGCAGCCCGGCATCTCGGTACGCGCGCCGGAGCGGCCATAGATGTTGTAGTAGCCTTCCTCCATCAGGGTGTGCTCGTCCATGCGTGTCGGTGGTGCGATCCACAGGCGCGTGGAGATGCTGCCTTCCAGGCGGTCCAGCAGCTTGCCGGCGGCGCGGAAGTGACCGATGTTGGTCATGCAGGAGCCGATGAACACCTCGTCGATGTTGTCGCCGGCGACTTCGGACAGCGGCTTGGCGTCATCCGGATCATTCGGGCAGCACAGGATCGGTTCCTTGATCTCGTCCATGTTGATCTCGATGACCTCGAGGTAATCGGCATCCTTGTCGGCGCGCATCAGGCTGGGGTTCTCGAGCCAGGCTTCCATGTTCTCGATCCGCCGCGCGATGGTGCGCTTGTCGCCGTAGCCGGTCTCGATCATCCACTTCAGCAGCGTGATGTTCGAGCGCAGGTACTCGGCGACCGAGTCCTCGGAGAGCGTGATGGTGCAGCCCGCCGCGGAACGTTCCGCAGATGCGTCGGACAGTTCGAACGCCTGCTCGACGGTCAGGTCTTCCAGCCCCTCGATCTCGAGGATGTTGCCGCTGAAGATGTTCTTCTTGCCCTTCTTTTCCACGGTGAGCAGGCCGGCCTTGATCGCGTAAAGCGGAATCGCGTGGACCAGGTCACGCAGCGTGATGCCCCGCTGCCGCTTGCCGGTGAAGCGCACCAGCACCGATTCCGGCATGTCCAGCGGCATGACGCCGGTGGCGGCCGCGAAGGCCACCAGGCCGGAACCCGCCGGGAAGGAGATGCCCATCGGGAAGCGGGTGTGCGAGTCGCCGCCGGTGCCGACCGTGTCCGGCAGCAGCATGCGGTTCAGCCAGGAGTGGATGATGCCGTCGCCGGGCCGCAGCGACACGCCGCCCCGGTTCATGATGAAGTCGGGCAGGGTGTGCTGCGTGTCGACGTCCACGGGTTTCGGGTAGGCCGCCGTGTGGCAGAACGACTGCATCACGAGGTCGGCGGAGAAACCCAGGCAGGCGAGGTCCTTCAGTTCGTCGCGGGTCATCGGACCGGTGGTGTCCTGCGAACCGACGGTGGTCATGCGCGGCTCGCAGTACATGCCGGGACGCACCCCGTCCATGCCGCAGGCCTTGCCCACCATCTTCTGCGCCAGCGTGTAGCCCTTGCCGGTGTCGGCCGGCTGCTCCGGCTTGCGGAACAGGTCGGATTCCTCCAGTCCGAGCGCCTCGCGCGCCCGCGTGGTCAGGCCGCGGCCGATGATCAGGTTGATGCGGCCGCCGGCGCGCACCTCGTCCAGCAGCACCTGGGTGCGCAGCTCGAAGGTGGTGACCGGTTCGCTTTCGCCGTGGCGGCAGATCCTGCCCTCGAAGGGGTAGATGTCGATCACGTCCCCCATGTTGAGGTTCTCGACATCGCACTCGATCGGCAGCGCGCCGGAGTCCTCCATGGTGTTGAAGAAGATCGGTGCGATCTTGCTGCCGATGCAGACGCCGCCGGTGCGCTTGTTGGGCACGTGCGGGATGTCCTGGCCGGTGTGCCAGAGCACGGAGTTGGTGGCCGACTTGCGCGAGGAGCCGGTGCCGACCACGTCGCCGACGTAGGCCAGCGTGTGGCCCTTCCCCTTGAGTTCCTCGATCTGCTTGATCGGGCCGATCTCGCCTTCCTTGTCGGGATTGATGCCTTCGCGCGCATTCTTGAGCATGGCGTTGGCGTGCAGCGGGATGTCCGGGCGGCTCCAGGCGTCCTGCGCCGGGGAGAGGTCGTCGGTGTTGGTCTCGCCGGCGACGAAGAACACGGTGACGGTCATCTTCTCGGGCACGTCGGGTTTCTCGGTGAACCACTCGCCGTCGGCCCAGGACTGCAGCACCGCCCTGGCGTGCTCGTTGCCGTCATCCGCCTTTTCCTTGACGTCGTGGAAGGCGTCGAACACCAGCAGCGTGTGCTTGAGTTCGTTCGCGGCGACCGGGGCGAGTTCCTTGTCGTCCAGCAGGTCGACCAGCGGCTCTACGTTGTACCCGCCCTGCATGGTGCCCAGCAGCTGGGTCGCCTTCTTCCTGTCGATCAGCGGCGAGCTGGCCTCGCCCTTGGTGATCGCCGCGAGGAAGGCCGCCTTCACGTAGGCGGCCTGGTCGACGCCCGGCGGCACCCGGTTGCTGAACAGGTCCAGAATGAATTCCTCCTCGCCCGCCGGCGGATTCTTCAGCAGCTCGACCAGCTCGGTGGTCTGCTGCTCGTCCAGCGGTTTGGGGACCACGCCCTCTGCGGCGCGTTCTTCGACATGTTTGCGGTAGGCGTCAAGCACGATGGCAATCCTCGTTCGCGTGATTCAGGGGTGGGAGCAGTCCGGCGGGCGGGATTATATCCCGGCCGCGGGCAGCCCCGGAAACGACAAGTATAGAAGGTATCGCGCATCCGCTCGCCGGTGGGGCCGGATCGCGCCCGGAGGTCCTGCTCCCGCCGCCGCTGCGGTTACAATGGCCCCCATGCAGGATGCCATCACCCAAGGCCCGGTCCCCACGCCCTGCGTGGGCGTGTGCTCAACCGTCTACGGCGACCGCGTGTGCCGGGGCTGCAAGCGCTTCGCCCACGAGATCATCCGCTGGAATGGCTATTCCGAAGCCGAGCGGGCCGCCATCCTCATGCGCCTGGAGCAATTGACCGAGCGTATCGTCGCGCACCGTTTCCGGGTGGCCGACCCGGAGCGGCTGGAGCAGTCGCTGCGGCGGCTGCAGGTGCGCTACCAGCCCGCGCGCGGGCTGTGGCACCGGGTGGCGGAGCTGGTCCGCACGCGGGCGGACCGGATCGGCGACCTCGCCGAGTGCGGCGTCGAGGTGCTGGCGCCCTGGAACGACCTCCCGCTGGGCCAATTGCGGGACCACATGGAGGAGGAACTGATCATGCTGGCCGAAGCCTACCTGCAGCGCTATTTCCCCGGCGGCATCCCGGGCGCCGGCCAGCAGGCGCTGTTCCATGACTGAGCCCGCGACCGGTTCGCCCTGGCGCGAGGTGCTGGGCTGCGCCACGCCCGAGGCCTGGCTGGAGGCCGCGGCCCGCCAGGTCGAACTGCTGCTGGTCGATCACGCGCACTGCGAGCGCAAGGCGGCTTCCTCCGCGCTGGGCCTGATGTACCGCTACCCGGACCTCCCCGGTCTGCAGCAGCAGATGTCGCGGCTCGCCCGCGAGGAACTGCGGCACTTCGAGCAGGTGCTGGCGCTGCTGAAGGAGCGCGGCTGGGCCTTCCGCCGGCTCAACCCCTCCGGCTACGCGGCCGGGCTGCACGCACTGGTGCGGGCGGATGAACCCGGGCGGCTGCTCGATACGCTGGTGGTCGGGGCCCTGATCGAGGCCCGCTCCTGCGAGCGCTTCGCCGCGCTGGCGCCGCGGCTGGAGCCGTCGCTGGGCCGCTACTACCGGCGCCTGTGCGAGGCGGAGGCACGCCACTTCGGACAGTACCTGGACCTCGCCCGTTCAATCGACACGGCGGGGGAACTGGCGGACCGGCTGCCCGTGTTCGTGGCGCGGGAGGCCGCGCTGATCGGGGGCGAGGACGAAGTCTTCCGGTTTCATTCCGGCGTGCCGCGCGGCGCGAGCAGGGAGGCAGCGTAAGCGGGGGCTGTGCGTCTCTCTGTAGGTCAGACGCAGGTCAGACTTCAGTCTGACACCTTGACGCCCGATGAATGCAAGGCTGAAGCCTTGCCCACGTGGGTCAGAGCGGGTAATCCTTCAGGTCGACGCCGCCGCGGCCGAAGCGCAGCACCCACATCCGCTCGTGCCAGGCGCCGAGCACGATACGGCGGGCGCTGTGGCCGTCCACGACGATATCGTGGATGTGCGGCCGGTGGGTGTGGCCGTGGATCAGGGTCCTGACCTTGTGCTCGGACATGACGCGGGTGACCTCCGAGGGCGTCACGTCCATGATGTCCTCCGGCTTCATGGCGCTCTCGGTCTTGCTGCGTTCGCGCAACTGCTTGGCCAGCGCCAGCCGTTCCTTGACCGGCCGCGCCAGGATGGCCTGCTGCCAGGCCTTCGAACGGGACTGCTTGCGGAAGCTCTGGTACTCGGCATCCTGCGTGCACAGCGAGTCGCCGTGCATGAGCAGCACCCGCTGACCGTAGATCTCGACCACGCTCGGGTCCGGGATGATCTTCATGCCGGTCACCTCCGCGAACGTCCTGCCGAGCAGGAAGTCGCGGTTGCCGTGCATGAAGTACACCGGCGTGCCGGTGTTCACCAGTTGCCTCAGGTGGTCGCGGACCTCGACGATGAACGGGTCGGCGTAATCGTCCCCGATCCAGTACTCGAAGAAGTCGCCGAGGATGTACAGCGCCTCCGCCTGCGGGGCCACGCCGTGGGCGAAGCGGAAGAACGCCTGCGTCACACGGGGCTGCTCCTTGCAGAGGTGCAGGTCGGAAATGAACAGCACGGTCATCGGGCGGTCTCCGGCGCGATGGATTTCGACAGGTTAGTCGATTTCCACGCTCTCGATGACGATCTCCTCGCTGGGCACGTCCTGCATGCCGGCGCGGATGGTGGTCGGC
>JBFKKR010000071.1:0-16574 GCA_041682035.1 Pseudomonadales bacterium
GGAACTGCGTGCCCGTCACCAGCCCGACACAACCGCCGGGATTGTCCTGCACGCATTGCCGTATCACGGCGCGACTGTCCCGCCCCTGGACGTTCCAGTCCAGCAACATCACATCGAAGTGCGCATCCGCCAGCGCCTCCAGCGCGGCCTGTTCGGTGGCGGCATGCCGGATGCGGAACTGGCAGCGTGAGATGTTTCGCAGGTATTGCTCGATGAGCAGGCGGTCATCGGCGTCATCGTCGTAGATCAGCACGGAATAGGACGTGTCCCCGAGCGAGCGCACCAGTTCCTGCAGGTCGGTCAGCGAGAGATCGCTCTTGGAAAGCAAGCGGATCCTGCCGCTATGCACGTGCTGCATGAATTCCGCGTCCACCAACCGGGTTTCCGTGGTCAGCAGCATGACCGGCAGGTAGTCGCTGCGCTCCAGCACGTAGCGCAGGATTTCGTGGGACGGGCCGTGGTCCGTCTGCTTCAGCCAGTAATCGACGAACAGCAGGTCATAGGACTCCTGCTGCAGTTGGGCGATGGCCTGCCGCTGGCTGCGACAGACCGAGAGGTGGAAGCCGACCGGATCGGCCACCTGCAACATGCTCTTGAGAATCTGCGCATCATCGCTGTCGTCTTCCACGTACAGCACTTTCAGAATCCTGCTCATCCCGGACCTCCACTACATCCGAGCGGTGTGAGCCTTGGGCACGATCAATTGCCGAATCTTCAATCTATTCAATATCCGGGAACTTGCCAACTCACGTTTTCCAGGCGGTCCCCGGGGCCCGGACTACGGCGTATCGCACCGATTATGTGTACTAATACTTACTATTTGCCGGGCTTTCAGCCGGCAACCGATGAGTCTCCGTCCAGCTGGTACACGGCACCCGCTTCATGCAGTTCCTGGCTGATGTCGTCCCAACCCGGCACGGCCGCCTCTCCCGCGGCCAGCGGCTTCCACCAAGCTAGCGCAATCCGCTGGTTCCCTGCCACCCCGGGCAGCCGGGGCTACAGCCCCAGGCCGAACAGCCGACGGCAGTTGGCGGTGGTGATGCGCGCGACCTCGTCCACGCCGGTGCCGTGCAAATCCGCCAGGCAGGCCGCCACCTCGCAGACGTATTGCGGCTGGTTGGTGCGGCCACGGTGGGGCACCGGCGCCAGCCAGGGGGAGTCGGTCTCGACGAGGATGCGGTCGAGCGGGAGGCGCCGGGCAGTGTCACGCAGTGATTCGGCGTTTCGGAAGGTCAGGATGCCGGAAAAGGAGATGTAAAAACCCATTTCAATGGCCGCAACGGCCATTTCGAAATCCTCGGTGAAACAGTGCAGCACGCCACCGATCGCCGGGTCGGTATGGGCGCGGATACAGGCGAGCGTGTCTTCCCTGGCCTCGCGGGTATGGACGATCACCGGCAGGCGCAGTTCCGTCGCCAGCTGCAGTTGCGTACAGAAGCGCTCGCGCTGTTCCGCCGCGGTGCAGCCCTCGTAGTGGTAGTCCAGGCCCGTCTCGCCGATGGCGACGATGCGCTCGCGGGCGGCGTATTCGCGCAGGCGGTTCGTGTCGCAGGATGCGCCGGCCGGCTGCAGGGGGTGCACGCCGACGCTGGCGTACACGTCCGGCTGGCCCTCGATACCGGCGTACATGGCGGGAAAGTCGTCCAGGCTCACGCAGACGCACAGGAAACGCCCGACGCCGCGCGACCGCGCCGCCTGCAGCAGCTCGGGAAGGTCGGGCGTGTCGTCTTTGCGGGCGAGCAGGTCGAGGTGGCAATGCGAGTCCACCAGCATCCCGGTATCGATCAGGGCATCCCCTACATGGTGTGCGTGGGACGGTCGGAGGACGTGGCGCCGGCGAGGTAATTCTCGATCTTGGCGCGGGCCTGTTCGTCATCGGCGGAGAACTGCACACCGATACCGGCCGCGCGGTTGCCCTGGGCGCCACGGGGCGTGATCCAGACCACCTTGCCGGCCACCGGGATTTTTTCCGATTCGTCCATCAGGTTCAGCAGCATGAAGACCTCGTCGCCCAGGTTGTAGTTCTTGTTGGTGGGGATGAAGAGGCCGCCGTTGTTCACGAAGGGCATGTAGGCTGCGTAGAGGACGGCCTTGTCCTTGATCGTCAGGGACAGGATGCCGTTGCGGGGACCGCCAGGAATCATCTCGTTCCGCTCCGGATGGGTTTCATATCCTGATTATTATAAAGCCTGTTCAGGCATTGCGCCCGGTTGCATGGGCGGGCCACTCGATCAGCAATGCCTCGAGCAGTAATTCACGATTGGGATTGCTGGCGCTGAAAACAGCCCGGCGGGCCTCCAGCAGGCGGTCGTAGTAACGCGCGGCCGCCGCCTGCCGCTGCCCGGCGAGCTGGTCCCGCAACCGTCGGTAAAGCGCGTCCAGCACCTCCGGCAATGGCAGCTCGGCGCCGGCGGCCACCGCGTCGATCACGCTCACCCGCCCCTGCCCGAGGCGCTCCAGGGCCGCCGCGAAGCCCTGGTGAGCCGGCAGGAGTCCGTCCTCGTGCATGGCGAGCGCTGCCAGCGGCGCGCACCCGGTCAGGGCCAGCAGCGGCTCCACGGCGTCCGGGTCGGTAATGTGCGCCGCCAGGAAGTTCCGGCTCTGCGTCCGGTCCGGTGCGGGCAGCACCAGCGCCTGGCAGCGGCTGCGGATCGTCGGCAGCAGACGCCCCGGCGCGCAGGTCGAGAGCAGCAGGTAGACCCCTTCGCGGGGTTCCTCCAGCGTCTTGAGCAGCGCATTCGCGGCATACAGGTTCATGGCGTCCGCCGGCTCGATCCAGATCACGCTGGCGGCGCCACGCAGCGAACTCTGCGCCGCGAACCGGCCGGTGCGACGTACCTCGTCCACCGGTATCACCCGGCCCGCGGCCTCCGGCTGGAGCTGCAGGCAGTCGGCGTGGGCGCGCTCCCCGAACAGGTGGCAGGCCTGGCAATCACCACAGGGACGCATGGCCGCATCCGACGCCGTGCAGAGCCAGTGGGCGGCAAGTCGCGCCGCGAAACGGTCCCCGCCCGTGCCGGGTGCGGAACTGATCAGCATCGCGTGCGGGAAACGGCCGGCCGCGGCCTGTGCGATGACGCGGCGCCACGCCGCCTCGTGCCAGGGCAGGAGTGCCGGGATCATGCCGTCAGTCTCGGTTCCAGGCTGGCGATCGCCGCCAGCGCGTCCCGCCGCACCTGCGCCACCGTCTGCCCCGCATCGATGATGGTGTAGCGCGCCGGTTCCGCGCGGGCGCGGCCCAGGTAACAGGTGCGGACACGCTCGTGGAATGCCCGTGCCTCGCGTTCGAAGCGGTCGGAAGTACCGCGATCACGTGCACGCGCCAGTCCGCGCGACACGTCGAGGTCGAGCAACAGCGTCCGGTCGGGACGCAACGCGCCCTGCACGAACTGCTCGAGTTGCGCGATGCGCTCGACCGGCAGGCCCCGCCCGCCACCCTGGTAGGCATATGTCGCGTCCGTGAACCGGTCACACAGCACCCACTCGCCGCGCGCCAGCGCCGGCAGGATCTGCTGCCGGAGGTGCTGCGCGCGGGCGGCGAAAATCAGCAGCAATTCCGCATCCGGCGCGAGTTCCTCCTCGATGCCGTGCAGGACCAGTTCGCGAATCTGTTCCGCGGCGGGCGTGCCGCCGGGTTCGCGCGTGCAGAGAAAGGGGATGCCGGAGGCAGAGAGATGCGCCTGCAGCGCCTCCAGCACGGTGCTTTTGCCGGCGCCCTCGATACCCTCCAGGGTGATGAACTTCCCTTTCTGGCCGGTCATGGCGAACCTCCCGGGGGCGCGGAACGGTAGTTCCTGGCGCGCTTCCTGACCTGGTATTTTTCCACAGCGGCCTCGTGCTCGGCCAGCGTCTCCGAGAAATGGTGACTGCCGTCGCCGCGTGCAACGAAAAAGAGGGTCTTGCCGTCGGCCGGATGCAGCGCGGCATGGATGGATTCACGGCCGGGCATGGCGATCGGCGTCGGCGGCAGGCCGGGAATCACGTAGGTGTTGTAGGCCGTCGGCGTACGCAGGTGCTTGCGGGTCAGGTTGCCGTTCCAGTTCTCCCCCAGCCCGTAGATGACGGTCGGATCAGTCTGCAACCGCATGCCGGCCTGCAACCGCCGCACGAAAACGCCGGCGATCTCGGTGCGCTCGCTGGCCAGGCCGGTCTCCTTCTCGATGATCGAGGCCATGATCAGGGCGTCATACTCGGTCTCGTAGGGAAGGCCCTCCGCGCGCTCCTTCCATTCCGCGGCGAGCACCTTCTTCATCCGGTTGTAGGCGCGGCTGAGCACCTGCAGGTCGTTGTCGCCCCGATTGAACTCGTAGGTGTCCGGGAAGAAGCGGCCCTCCGGGTGCGCATCCGGATCGCCCAGTTCAGCCATGAGGCGCGCGGTATCCCACTGCGCGGTGATCTGCGCCAGCAGTTTCTGCTGCGCGAGGTGGTCGCGGAACTGGCGGAAATTCCAGCCTTCCGGGAACGTGATGGCGTGGGCGATCACGGCGCCCGCGATGACGTTGTCGAGCAGGTCGAGGAAACGCATGTCCGGCCTGAGCCGGTATTCGCCGGTCTTGATCATGCGCCCGTGCAGGTAGAGCCGCGCCGCCCAGTGCGACCAGTCCGGGTGGCGGATGAGCGAACGCTCGACCAGGCTCTGCGTGAACTGGCTGACGCCGGCCCCCGGCTCGAGCAGGTAGGTGGCGGCGTCGTCCTGCACCCGCAGCGGTTGCTGCAGGGACGCATGCAGGAGCCAGCCGGCGCTGCCCGCCACCAGGCAAAGCACCAGCACGGGGACGGCGAGCAACAGCTTCCAACGGATAATCACAGGGTCACCGGATCCCCGGCGCCAGCAGTGCCGACGCCAGTTCCTGCGCCCGGCGGGTACCGGCGCCAGTCGTCAGCGGCCGGCCCTGCAATTCGCGCACCGGCCAGACCCCGATCACGCTGTTGCACACGAACATTTCCTCGGCTTCCGCGAGCAGGGTCGCGGGCACCGCCGCGCTCTCCACCGGCACGCCGCCAGCGGGCAGCGTCTCCAGGAGGGCATCACGCAGCGTGCCTCGCACCCCGCAGTCCGCAAGGTCGGGCGTGATCCAGCCGGCCGCCGTGCGCAGGAAGAGATTCGTGCGCGTGCCCTCGATGACGAATCCCCCGGTATCGAGCATCAGTCCCTCGTCGGCCTGCGCCGCCGCCAGCTCGTGGGTGGCGAGAATCTGCTCGAGACGGTTCAGGTGCTTGATGCCGGCCAGCGCCGGCTGGCGGGCCAGGCGCTGCTGACAGATCACCGCGGACACGCCCGCCTCGTAATGCGCCGGTGCCACCCGCGGCGCATCGCGCAACTGCAGGCTGACCAGCAATTCCGGCGGATCCCGGCGCCGGTACCCGGCACCGGGCGCGGCAACGACGACGATGCGAACGACACCCGCCCCGGCGGATGCTGCACATGCACCGGTTCGGTCGGTGATTTCGTCGCTGAACGCCGGTCCGGGGTCCAGGCCGAGGCAGTGCAGTCCGCGCAGCATGCGCTGCAGGTGCGCCGCCCAGAGCGTGGGTGTCCCGCCGTGGATACGGACCGTTTCGAAGACGCCGTCACCGGCGCCGGGGCCGGGCTGGAACAGACCGCCCGTGGGCGTGCCGGCACGCGCGTCGATCTGCAGGTACGTGACTTCAGTCAATGCGGCTGAACAGCAGGCTGCCGTTGGTTCCGCCGAATCCGAAACTGTTGGACAGCACGTGCCGGATGTTCATCGGGCGCGCATCGCCGGGCACGAAATCGAGATCGCAGCCCTCGCCCGGGTTTTCCAGGTTGATGGTCGGCGGCGCCACCTGGTCGCGCAGCGCGAGCACGCTCACAACGGCCTCGACCGCGCCGGCGGCGCCGAGCAGGTGACCGATCATCGACTTGGTGGAACTGATCGCCAGCCGCTCGGCGTGGGCGCCGAAAACGCTGCGCACGGCCTGCACCTCGGCCGGGTCGCCGGCGGGCGTGGAGGTGCCGTGGGCATTGATGTAGGAGACCGCGTCGGCGGACAGCTTCGCATCCTGCAGCGCATTGCGCATCGCCAGCGCCGCGCCGCGGCCATCCTCGAGCGGCGCCGTGATGTGGTGCGCATCACCACTCATGCCGAAGCCGGTCAGTTCGGCGAGAATCCGCGCACCGCGCGCCTGTGCGCGTTCGAATTCCTCCAGCACCAGTGCGCCGGCGCCATCGCCGAGCACGAAACCGTCGCGATCGCGGTCCCACGGACGGCTTGCCGCTGCGGGTTCCTCGTTACGCGTGGAAAGGGCCCGCGCGGCGGCGAAACCGGCCAGCCCGGTCGGGCAACTCGCCATCTCGGCGCCACCCGCCACCATCACGTCCGCATCGCCGTGGCGGATCATGCGTGCGGCCAGACCGATGTTGTGCGCACCGGTGGTGCAGGCGGTCACCACGGCGATGTTGGGGCCCTGCAGGTTGTAGCGTATGGAGAGGTGCCCGGCGATCAGGTTGATGATGGAACCCGGCACGAAGAACGGCGATACCCGGCGCGGCCCACCCTTCAGCAGTGCCTCGTGGTTCTTCTCGATCCAGGGCAGTCCGCCGATGCCGGAACCGATCGCCAGCCCGCAGCGGGGCGGTTCGATGTCCGCTTCCGAGAGCCCGGCGTCCTCG
The DNA here is from genome assembly GCA_041682035.1 of Pseudomonadales bacterium. Classification (GTDB taxonomy): domain Bacteria; phylum Pseudomonadota; class Gammaproteobacteria; order Pseudomonadales; family JBFGWM01; genus JBFJWR01. The sequence goes on from JBFKKR010000071.1 coordinate 6,635, forward strand.
ATGGCCTGCACGCCGGCCGCGACGCCGTACTGCATGAAGAGGTCCATCTTGCGTGCGTCCTTGGCGGAGAGATAAGGCTCGCTGTCGAAATCGCGAATCGCCGCGCAGATGCGCACGGGATAGCCGCTGGCGTCAAAATGGGCGATTGGCGCGACGCCACTGCGCCCCGCGCACATCGCTTCCCAGGCCGCGTCCACCGAATTGCCAACCGGGCTGATCATGCCCAGGCCGGTCACCACCACCCTTCTCGCCGACATCCCTACCCGTCCAGCTGTTCAGGCATCCCTGCCATCCGTGATTAGAAATGCAAAAGCCGCCGCGGGCGTGAACCGGCGGCGGCTTTTGCGCATGCTGCGGAAGCGGTCAGCCGCTACTGGTGGGCGACGATGTAGTCGATCGCCTCCTGGATGGTGGTGATCTTCTCCGCCTCTTCATCGGGAATCTCGAGTTCGAACTCTTCTTCCAGCGCCATGACCAGTTCCACGGTGTCCAGGGAGTCCGCGCCGAGATCCTCGACGAAAGATGCCCCGTTGGTGGCCTGCTCCTCTTTGACACCGAGCTGCTCGCAGACGATTTTCTTCACCCGCTCTTCAACACTGCTCATGGTATGCAATCACTCCTTTCGTCATGTTCTGACCCGGACGACGCCTGCGCCCTCCTGGCCAACTCCTGTTCAAATTCTTGTTCACCCGAGGCCGGGACCGGTTTCCTCGTGCAACTGCAACCGGCCTGCCTTCGCTGATGGGGCCACGGGCAGTGGCGGTCAACGATTCGGGGATAATAGACCAGCCCCGTGGGAAATGCATCCGTGACGTGCCTGGTCGTGAAAGCGCGCCCACGGAACAATTCATCGTCAGTTCAGATACATGCCACCGTTGACGTGCAGCGTCTGCCCGGTGACATAGCCGGCGGCATCCGTGCACAGGAACGCCACCACCGCGGCGATGTCGTCCGGCTGCCCCAGCCGTCCGAGCGGAATCTGTCCCAGCAGCGCCTCGCGCTGGGCTTCCGGCAACTGCCGGGTCATGTCGGTGTCGATGAATCCCGGCGCGACACAGTTCGCGGTGATCGAACGGCTGCCGACCTCCCGCGCCAGCGCACGCGTGAACCCCTCGAGCCCGGCCTTGGCCGCCGCGTAGTTGGCCTGTCCGGGGTTACCGAGCGAGGCGATGACCGAGGTGATGTTGACGATGCGTCCCCAGCGCGCCTTCATCATGCCTTTCAGGACCGCGCGGCACAGCCGCGCTGAACCGTCCAGGTTGGTGTCGAGCACGGCGTTCCATTCCTCTTCCTTCATGCGCAGCAGGAGGTTGTCGCGCGTGATGCCGGCGTTGTTGACGAGCACGGCCGGGGCACCGAATTCCGCGCTGACCGCGCGCAGGAGATCCGCGACGCCATCCGGCTGCGCCAGGTCGAGGACGAAGCCACGGCCGCCCTGCCCGCCCAGGCGATCGCTGATGCCCTCGGCGCCGGCCGCGCTGGTGGCGGTGCCGGCCACCCGGAAGCCGTCCCCGGCAAGACGGTCGGCGATGGCCCGGCCGATCCCGCGCGATGCGCCGGTCACCAGCGCGCAGCGGTTTCCTGCCGCTTCACTCATTGCCGCCCTCCTCCGAAACGTCCATGAGATAGCGGTCCAGCTGTTCCAGGGAATCCGCCTCCAGTTCCCGTTCGATGCGCTTGTTCAGACCGCTCAGCACCTTGCCCGGCCCGCACTCCAGCACGGTGCGGATGCCGGCATCGTGCATGGCGCGCACCGTATCGACCCAGCGCACCGGCCGGTACAGTTGCTCCACCAGTTTCGCGCGGATGCGGTCCGGATCGGACTCCGCCCGCGCATCGACATTCTGCAGCACCGGGATCGCGGGGGCCGCGAAGGGCACATCCTGCAGGAACGCCTGCAGCCGCTCCGCGGCCGGCTTCATCAGCGCACAGTGCGACGGCACCGACACCGGCAGCGGCAGGCAGCGCTTGGCGCCGGCGGCCTTGCAGCGTTCCCCGGCACGTGCCACCGCTGCCGCCGACCCGGCGATCACGACCTGGCCGGGCGCGTTGAAATTGACCGCCTCGACGACCTCTCCGGCAGCGGCCTCTGCACAGCAGGTCACCACCTGCTCATCCGCCAGGCCGATCACCGCGGCCATGGCGCCCGCCCCGACCGGGACCGCCTCCTGCATGAAGTCGGCACGGGCCCGCACCGCGCGCACGGCATCCGTGAAATCGAGCACGCCGGCGGCCACCAGCGCGGTGTATTCCCCCAGGCTGTGACCGGCCAGGGTTTCCGGCAGGACCGGGGAGCGGCTGTTCCAGGCCCGCCAGACCGCGACGCCGGCGGACAGCAGGGCCGGCTGCGTGTTGCGGGTCTGGTCCAGTGCCTCCGCGGGGCCTTCCTGCGCCAGCGACCAGAGGTCCTCCTGCAGCACCTCCCCGGCTTCCAGGAAGGTGTCGCGAACCACCGGGTGGCCCGTGGCGAGATCGGCCAGCATGCCGACCTTCTGGGAGCCCTGGCCCGGGAACACGAAGGCGAGCGTTTGATTTCGCATGAGCGTTCAGCGCCTCTAGCGCCAGTCAGCGGGACGGAAGCAGGAGTGTAGCCGCTCCCCGCGCGTCATTCACCGCCCCCGGCTCAGGCGGGCTGCTGCTGGATTGCCTGGGCCTGCTGGTTCTTCTGCAACTGCTGCTGGATGCGCGCCGGCAGGTCGCGGCTGGCCTCGACCACCGCGGTTTCGATCGCATGCGTGAAACTGTCGACGTTGGCGGAACCGTGGCTCTTGACCACGGTCCGCCGCAACCCCAGCAGGCTCGCGCCGTTGTTGCGGGCCGGATCCATGCGCCGGCGAAGGGCGCCCAGCACCCAGCGGGTGAGCAAACCGACCAGGCGCGAGAACCAGTTGCGGTGGAATGCCTCGCTGATGAAGCCGGCCAGCATGGACATCAGTTCCTCGCTGGATTTCAGCGTGATGTTGCCGACGAAACCGTCACAGACGATGACATCGGCGGCATCCCGGAACAGGTCGTGTCCCTCGACGTAACCGACGTAGTTCACGGCGCGGCTCTCCGCCAGCATGCTACCAGCCTGGCGGACCTGCGGGGGTCCCTTGGCGAGTTCCGCGCCGACGTTCAGCAGCGCCACGCGGGGCCGTTCCGTGCCTTCCGAGACCGCCACCAGGGTGGCGCCCATGATCGCGAACTGGACCAGCTGGTGCGCGGTGCTGCTGACATTGGCGCCGAGATCGAGCACGTGCGAATGGCCGGACCGGGTCGGGATCGCCGCACAGATGGCGGGGCGCCGGATCCCTTCGAAGGTGCCCACGATACGGCGCCCCAGCACCGTCAGGGCCGCCGTGTTGCCGGCACTGATGCAGGCCGCGGCGGTACCCTCCGCAACCAGCCGCAACGCGACGCCCAGCGAGGAATCCGTGCCGTTGCGGATGGCGCGCGCGGCGGAATCACCCATGTGGACGACGTCGGCGGCATGCTGCACCAGCACCCGGTCCGCCGGGTAGCATGGCTGCCCGTACAGCGTCCGCAGGAGCAGGTTCTGGTCACCGACGAGGATGATGCGCAGGTTCTCGTGCAGTTCGAGGCTGCGCAGGGCGGCCGGGACGGTCACCGGCGGCCCGTGATCACCGCCCATCGCGTCGATGGCGACTGTCAGCATCAGCGGGTTGTTCCCATGCAGGATCAGAAAACTGTGCCACGCGGCAGCGCGCCGGGGCAAGTGCAGGAAAATCAGGGGGATCGGGGCGCGGGCGGCGGTCCGGGCGCGTTCAGGCGGCGAGGCGCCCGAGGGGCCCGGCGCAACCGCGTCGTTGCACCGGGCCGTTCATGCGGGGAAGCGGCGGGGCATCAGCCCCGTCTCAGTCCTCGTCTTCGGTATCGCCCTGCACGACGCGGCGGCCGCGGTAGAAGCCGTCCTTGGTCATGTGGTGACGGCGATGGGTCTCGCCGGTGGTCGGATCCTCGGACAGCGTGGGGCCGCTCAGCGAGTCGTGCGCCCGGCGCATGTCGCGCTTGGCGCGCGTCTTCCGGTTCTGTTGTACAGCCATGGGGGCTTCCTCTCTACCTACTACCTATTCAAAGCCGGTCAATCCTTCAGTCCGCGCAGGACCGCGAACGGATTTTCCCGTTTCCCTTCGTCCTCCGACGCCTGCCCCGTCTCGCCGGCCGGCCGGGGCGCCCGGCAGGCCGCCTCGTCCGCCGCGTGCTGCGGCACGGTCGGCAGGGCCAGGATCAGGTCGTCCTCGAGCAGGTCCACCAGCGCGACCGGCTCCCGCTCCACCTGCACGGCGTCGTACGCAGCGGGCAGGCTCGACAGTTCCGCCTCGCCCCGCACCAGCGCCAGGTGAAGTTCGCACCGCAGCGGCTGCAGGTAACCCTGCAGGCACCGCTGGCAGACGAGTTCGACATCCACCTGCAGCGAACCCGAAACGCAGATCCGCTGCTCCTCGTCGAGCCGGAAATCCAGTTCGGCGCGGATGTTCCCGTCGACCCGCTCCACGCTCTGCAGGAACCGCTCGAACCGGCTGGCCGGCAACGTGCCCGACATGGTCACGCGGTCGCGAGCCAGTCGCAGCGGCGCCACGTGGATTGGCAGGTGGGTCGCGGACATAAGCGCGCAATTCTAGGGACGCAAGCCCTTGCAGTCAAAGCCTTTTTGCACGCTTTTCGGGCCTTCGCGGGCGCCTGTCAGCGCAGGCTGAGCAGGCGCGACTCCAGGAACTGGCCGATGCCGTGGCCGATGCTGGTGCCGAAACGCCCAAGGTAGCGGTCGAAGGGCGTGCGGGAGGGGGTGTAGTCGACGATCTTCTCGGCGCCGATGATCTCGCGCGCGACGTAGCTGGCGCTGCCCAGGCCATCCACGAGCCCCAGGTCGACCGCCTGCTCGCCGGACCAGACCAGCCCGGTGAACAGTTCCGGCTGTTCCTTCAGGCGCTTGCCCCGGCCTGCCTTCACCTGGTCGATGAACTGCCGGTGGGTGGTCTCGAGCACCTCCTGCCAGAACGCGACATCCTTCTCCTTGAGCGGGGAGAAGGGATCGAGAAAGCCCTTGCTCTCCCCGGCCGTGAGCAGGCGCCGTTCCACCCCGAGCTTTTCGATCGCCTCGCTGAAGCCGAAACCGGCGCTGATCACGCCGATCGAGCCCACCAGGCTGGCCTTGTCGGCGTAGATTTCGTCCGCCGCTGCCGCGATGTAATAGGCGCCGGATGCACCCAGGTCGCTGATGACCGCGTACACCTTGGTCTTGGTGTGCTCGCCGCGCAGCCGCTTGATCTCGTCGTAGACGTAGCCCGCCTGCACCGGGCTGCCGCCCGGGGAATTGATGCGCAGGATCACGCCGCGCGCGTCCTCGTCCTCGAAAGCCTCGCGCAGGCCGGTGACGATGTTGTCCGCGCTGGCCAGTTCACCGTGCGCGATAACGCCGTTCACCTCCACCAGGGCGGTGTGGCCCTCCCCGGCCTTGCTGTCCATGCGGCCGATCCGGTCCGGCGCGAACAACCCGAGCAGCAGGAACAGATAGAAAAATGTCAGCAGCTTGAAGAAGATGCCCCAGCGGCGGGCGCGGCGCTGCTCCTGGCCCATCTGCATGACCAGTTTCTCGATCAGCTTCCACTCTTTCCTGCCCTCGGGCGGGCCGTTGCGCGCGGATGAATTGTCTTCGGTCATGGAACTTGGGTACCCGGAAAGGATTCGGACGATGCCTGCGGTCTTCGCGACCGGCGTCAGGCGCTCACCTGCACACCGGTGAGACGGTGATGCAGGTCGCCGACGCTGTGAACGATCTCCAGCGGATTATATGCGTCGAGGGTACCGGCGTCATGTGCGCCCCAGCTGACACCGATCGCCGGGACCCCTGCCCGGCGCGCCATTTCGAGGTCGTGGCCGGTGTCGCCGATCAGCACCGCGCACCCCGGCGCGATGCCCAGCTGCGCCAGCAGGTAATGGGTCATTGCCGGGTCGGGCTTGCCCGGACCCTCGTCCGCGCAGCGGGTGGCGTGGAAGTAATCCGCGAGACCGGTGGCGTCCAGCGCGCGGTTCAGCCCGGCCCGGCTCTTGCCGGTCGCCACCGCGGTCCGGACTCCCGCAGCGCGCAGTTCGTACAGGAGTTCCCGGACGCCGGTGAACAACTGCACCTGCTCGTTCCTGCCGATATAGGCGCGTGAGTAGGCATCGCGCAGTTCCCCGTAGCGGGATTCCGGCAGACCGGGAAACAGCCGCTGGATCGCCTCCAGCAGTCCCAGCCCGATGATGTCCCGCACGGCAGCCTCCGTCGGCAGGTCGATGCGCAGGGCGTCGGCCGCCTCCATCATGGCCTGCACGATGCAGGCCACCGAGTCGGCTAGCGTGCCGTCCCAGTCGAAAATCACCAGTTCCCAGGGTGGACTCGTCCGTGTCATTTCGTGGGATTCTCCAGGGCTGCGCGCCACTCCGGCGGTTCCGGTGAACGGAACGACAGGTCTTCCCCGCCCTGCCAGCCCGGCAGCACGAGTTCGCTGGCGTGCAGCGCCATGCGCGCCAGGCCGAGGGTGCGGGCGGCCGCCATCGAGCGCTCCCCGCCGTATTTCGCGTCACCGACGATCGGTGCCCCCATATGCCAGCAGTGCACGCGGATCTGGTGGGTCCGGCCGGTGAGCGGAGAGGCGCGCAACAGGGTGCATGCCGCCTCGCCCAGACCGCCGGTCTCCAGCACCCGGAAGCGCGTACTCGCCGCCTGGCCGGACTCGTCCACCCGCACGATGCGCTCGCCCGAACGCAGCACGCTGCGGCGCAACGGGGCATCCACCTGCCGGCATGATGCCGGCCACCCGCCGGCCACCAGCGCCAGGTAGTACTTCTTCACGCCGCGTCCGCGCAGGCGCTCGTGCAGGTCCAGCAAAGCCCGGCGGCGCCGTGCCACCAGGATGAGCCCGCTGGTCTCACGATCCAGGCGATGGGCGAGTTCCAGGAAGCGCTCCCCCGGCCGGTGCGCGCGCAGCGCCTCGATCAGGCCCAGCGACACGCCGCTGCCGCCGTGGACAGCCAGCCCGGCCGGCTTGTCCAGCACCAGCAGGTCGGCGTCCTCATACACGATGCGTTCGTCCAGCCAGCGGAAATCACGGCCGACCGGGGGCGACTTCGGCGGCGTGGCGGCCCAGGGCGGCAGGCGCACCTCGTCGCCATCGGCCAGGCGGCGCTGCGGCCGTACCCGGCCCTTGTTCACCCGCACCTCGCCACTGCGGATCATGCGGTACACGCGCGCGCGCGGCAGTCCGCGCAATTTCGCCATCAGGAAGTTGTCGAGCCGCTGCCCATCCTGCTCGGGGCCGACCCGGATCCGGTTGTCCATGGTGCCATGCCCGGTTCCAGGGGGTACCCGGAGCCGCCGTAAGTCATTGAATGACCCTAATGGTACTGCTATATTCCGCCGGGAACGAGGCGTAATGCCGGCCCAGGCCGGAAAGCGTCTCTGGCGGGGGAGCGGCGAAACGCAATTGCGACCCGCTCCGCCCGGATAAAAGAACCCGATTGAATCCGAAAAGAAAGCGGCCGCGGCCTCCCTCGAATCCGGAAGCCTGCGACCAGATAGTAAAACGCTATCCACTGGAAGACACTCGGAGCGTCTCAGCCTGCTGGGCCCTGGCGCGTGGAAAGTGATTGAAAGCGGATGGACTGGCAGAAGCGGCCCCGGTGCACCGGAGCCGGCAATCTGGATCCGGCCAGTCCGACCGCCAAGTCGTGAAACCTGCATGACCGAAATTCACAACGCCAACCATCTCTGCTCTCTCGATCAAGGGGCGTCCGGCGCCGGCTGAGTTCGCAATACGTGGTCCGTCTTCCCGCGGTGGATACCCAGGGAAAGTAGGTATTGCATGAAAAGGATGCTGATCAACGCCACGCAGGCGGAAGAAACCCGTGTGGCCATCGTCGACGGGCAGAAACTGCTCGATCTCGACATCGAGGCGGTCACCCGCGAACAGAAGAAGGCCAACGTCTACAAGGGCAGGGTCACCCGCGTCGAGCCCAGCCTCGAGGCCTGCTTCGTCAACTTCGGTTCCGAGCGCCACGGCTTCCTGCCCCTGAAGGAGATTGCTCCGGAATATTTTGGCAAGACCTCCGGCGGCCGGGTCACCATCAAGGAAGCGATCCGGGAGGGCCAGGAGGTCATCGTCCAGGTCGAGAAGGAGGAGCGCGGCAACAAGGGCGCCGCCCTGACCACCTTCATCAGCCTGGCCGGCCGCTACCTCGTGCTCATGCCCAACAACCCGCGCGCCAGCGGCATCTCGCGCCGCATCGAGGGCGAGGAGCGTGACCAGCTGCGCGAGGCGCTGAACGACGTCGCCATCCCCGAGGGCATGGGCGTCATCATCCGCACCGCGGGCATCGGCCGTTCTGCCGAAGAAGTGCAGTGGGACCTGGACTACCTGTCCGAACTCTGGAAGGCGATCAAGCAGGCGACCGACGAGCGCCCCGCCCCCTTCCTGGTGTACCAGGAAGGCAACGTGATCATGCGCGCCCTGCGCGACTACCTCGGCGAGGACACCGGCGAGGTGCTGATCGACGCTGAACACGTCTACAACGACGTGCAGTCGTTCGTGCAGTCGGTCATGCCGCGCTGGACCAACCGCATCAAGCTCTACCGCGACGATACCCCGCTGTTCAGCCGTTACCAGATCGAGAGCCAGATCGAGTCGGCGTTCCAGCGCGAGGTGCACCTGCCTTCGGGCGGCGCCATCGTCATCGACCAGACCGAGGCGCTGGTCTCCATCGACATCAACTCGGCGCGCGCCACCAAGGGCGGCGACATCGAGGAAACCGCCCTGAACACCAACCTCGAGGCGGCAGACGAGATCGCCCGCCAGCTGAAGTTGCGGGATGTCGGCGGTCTGATCGTCATCGACTTCATCGACATGATGCCGGCCCGCAACCAGCGCGAGGTCGAGAACCGCATGCGCGACGCGCTGCGCTCCGACCGCGCCCGTGTCCAGTTCGGCCGGCTGTCGCGCTTCGGCCTGATGGAGATGTCCCGGCAGCGCCTGCGCCCCTCGCTGGGCGAGACGGCGGCGCAGCCGTGTCCCCGTTGCAGCGGCCAGGGTCATATCCGCGACGTATCCTCGCTGGCGCTCGCCATCCTGCGCCTGATCGAGGAGGAAGCCCTGAAGGACCGCACCGCCGAAATCCGCGCGATCGTGCCGGTCGCGGTCGCCGCATTCCTCATGAACGAGAAGCGCGCGCTGATTGCGGAACTCGAGGAACTGCGCAAGGTCCGCGTCCGCGTGATTCCGAACCCGCACATGGAGACGCCGCATTACCTCGTCGAACGCCTGCGTGACGACCACGAGGCGGTACTGGCCGACGTGCAGGAAGCCAGCCACGAACTGATTCCGCAGGGCACCATCCCGCGCGAGGCGAGCGAGTCCCCCGCGGCCGCGGTGCGCCCCCAGACGGCGGCCGTGAGCAGCGTCACCATCAACCGCCCGCCGCCGGTACACGTCGAGGAGGAGCCCGCCGCCAGCGAGGAAACCAGCGGTGCGGAGGAATCCGGCTGGTGGCAGCGCAGCGTCTCCATGTTCAGCAGGATGTTCGGCGCCGGCGAGGAGAAGGCGCCGGCAGCGGACACGGCGCCGGAACAGCCATCACGCAAGGCCGCCGGCGGTGAACCATCCCGCAGCCGCAGTCCCTCCGGCACCTCTGGTGAAGGACGGCGCACAACGCAGCGCAGCAGCAGCGGAAACCGCAACCAGCGCGACCGCGGCCGTACCGGTTCCGGCGGCCAGTCCCGTGGCGGCAACCGCCGCAGTGGCGCGCGTGGCCGGGACGACAGCCTGATCGAGGCCGGCGGCAACTTCCAGGCCGATAGCCAGGACCGCAAGGAGCAACCGCGCAGAAACCGTCCGAAAGCCGAGGAAGCGGACAAGGCGGAAGAGAAGACAGGCAACGTCCGCGCCGCGCAGACGGAAACGGA
>JBFKKR010000072.1:0-16503 GCA_041682035.1 Pseudomonadales bacterium
AATAACGAACGGAAATCATCCGCCGCGGTCCGCGGACCAGTCGCCGGACCGCCCACCGCTCTTTGAGAGCAGGCGCACGCGCTCGATGGTGATGCCCTTCTCCTGGCTCTTGCACATGTCGTACAGGGTCAGGGCCGCGACGGTGGCCGCCGTCAGTGCTTCCATCTCCACGCCGGTGCGGCCCGTCACCCGGCAGACCGTCTCGATGCGCAGGCCGCCGGGCTCGACGGAGATATCCACCGTGGCGCTCTCCAGCGGCAGTCCGTGGCAGAGGGGAATGAGCAGGGCGGTCTGTTTCGCGGCCTGGATGCCCGCGACCCGCGCCACCGCGAGCACATCACCTTTCTCCAGCGCGCCGTCCCGGAGTGCGGCGAGCGTTGTATCGCTCATGCGCACGAAGGCTTCCGCGCGCGCCTCGCGCAGCGTGGCCGGCTTTCCGCTCACGTCCACCTGGTGCACCTCACCCTGCGCATTCAGGTGCGTAAGGGCCATAATCTCACCTGTCTTTTTGCCTGACTGATCCGATCATTTTATCCGAGGCGACCCAGCTGATGCAGGAACCACCCCACGCCACCGTCGCGGCCATCGTACAGAAGGACGGCCGTTACCTGCTGGTCCAGGAGATGGCGGACGGAAAAAAGGTCTACAACCAGCCGGCCGGGCACCTCGATCCCGGCGAATCCCTGGTCGCCGCCGTGATCCGCGAGACCCGCGAGGAGACCGCCTGGACGGTGCGCCCGACCGCCCTGGTGGGCCTCTATACCTATGTCGCGCCGGCCAATGGCGTCACCTACCTGCGGGTGTGTTTCACGGCGGAACCGGTCGAGCATCATGCCGGCGTGGCGCTCGACACCGAGATCGTCCGCGCGGTCTGGCGCACCCGTACCGAGATCGAGGCGCTGGACCGCGCCGGCGAACTGCGCAGTCCGCTGGTGCTGCGCTGCATCGCCGATTTCGAGCGGGGCGACCGCGCGCCGCTGGCGCTGCTGCACGACATCTGACCTGCCGGTACAATCTGCGGCCCTGATTGCACGACCCGGCCTGCCCTGCATGCAACCCACTGCGACCGACCAGCCCGTGATCGCCGCCCTCTCCGGCGGCGTCGATTCCGCGGTCAGCGCCCTGCTGCTCCTCGAACGCGGGTTCCGCGTCGAGGGCCTGTTCATGAAGAACTGGGAGGAGGATGACGGCACCGCGTACTGCACCGCGAAGGAGGATCTCGCTGACGCCCGGGCCGTCTGCGACCGGCTCGGCATCCCGCTGCACGTGGCGAATTTCTCCGCCGAGTACTGGGACAACGTGTTCGAGCATTTCCTGGCCGGGTACCGCGCCGGCCGCACGCCGAATCCGGACGTGCTCTGCAACCGCGAGATCAAGTTCAAGACGCTGATCGAACACGCGGCGGCGCTGGGCGCCCCGCAGATCGCCACCGGGCACTATGCCCGCCTGCGTCACGCGGGGGGCCAGGTGCGGCTGCTCCGGGGCGCCGATGCCGCGAAAGACCAGAGCTATTTCCTGCACGCCGTACCGGCCGCCCAGCTGGCGCGCGCCATCTTCCCGATCGGCGACCTGGAAAAGGGGGCGGTACGCGCCATGGCGCGCCGGGCCGGCTTCCCGGTCCATGACAAGAAGGACAGCACCGGCCTGTGCTTCATCGGTGAACGGCGCTTCAGCGACTTCCTCGCGCGCTACGTCGACCGCACCCCGGGGCCGATCCAGGCGCTGGACGGGCGGGTCGTCGGCGAACATCGCGGGCTTGCGTTCTACACCATCGGGCAACGCCAGGGGCTTGGTATCGGTGGCCGCCAGGACAGCGCCGGGGATGCCTGGTACGTATGCGGCAAGGACACCGCCAGCAACACGCTGTGGGTCGTGCAGGGCGGCGATCATCCGGCGCTGTTCCGGGACCGCCTGGTCTGTTCCGCGCTGAACTGGATCACGCCGCCCGAGGAGCGCTCCTTCCGGTGCAGCGCGAAAATCCGCTACCGGCAGGCGGACGCCCCCTGCCGGGTCGACCTGACCGGCCCGGACCGCTGCACCGTGCTTTTCGACCGGCCGCAGCGCGCCGTCGCGCCCGGCCAGTTCGCCGTGTTCTACGCTGATGAAGTCTGCCTCGGCGGCGGCGTCATCGAGGAAACAGGGACGGGAAACGAGGCATCGTGAAAGACCGGATTCAGAAACAGGCGCTGGCGCTGGCCGGCGTGTTCCAGGCGGGCGCGCTCGTGGATCAGATGGCGCATACCGGCATGGCCGACACCGCGCCGATGGAGTGCAGCCTGTACAGCGTCTTCCAGCTCGACCCACCCACCACCGAGGGCATCTACAACGGGATCGGCGGGGTGCGGCTCGGCCTGCGCATGCTGTGCGAGACGCTGGAATCCGGCAACGGCGAACGGCATGGCCGGGTCATCCGTTACGCCATCAACCTGCTCCACCTGGAAGGCAGGCTGTGCCAGGACCGCGAGATGCTGGCCGTGATCCGCGCACGCCTGGAGAGCCTGCGCGACCAGACCAGCGACCGCTCGCCCATGGACGACCAGGTCGTGGACGGCCTCGACGAAATCTACCGTGACACGCTGAGCACGCTGAGTTACCGCATCCAGGTGTCCGGCGAAGCCGCGCAACTGCAGAACGAGCGGGTGGCCAGGCGGGTGCGCGCCCTGCTGCTGGCCGGGGTGCGGTCCGCGATGCTCTGGCGTCAGCTCGGTGGCAGCCGCTGGCAGCTGCTGTTCCGGCGCCGCCGCCTGCAGCAGGCCTGCACAGAACTGCTGGAGGCATGACCCTTCCCGCGGAGCGGCCGGAGTCACTGCTCCGCAGCGCCGCCCTGCTGACCGGTTCCGGTCTGCTCTTCGCCCTGATGGGCGTGCTGATCCGGACCGCCTCCGCGGAGGTGAACAACGAGACCATCGTTTTCCTGCGCAATCTCACCGGCCTGCTGATGTTCCTGCCGCTGATCCTCTGGCGCGGCGTGCGCCCGATGGCGACGCGGCGGCTGCGGCTGCACCTGTTCCGGGCCCTGGTCGGGCTCGGCGCCATGTACTGCTTCTTCTATGCCATTGCGCATATCCCGCTGGCCGAGGCCATGCTGTTCACCTACGCCGCGCCGGTCTTCATCCCGGTGGTCGGGCGGCTCTGGCTGGGCGAACCCATGGACCGGCGCTCGCTGGCAGCGGTGGGCATCGGTTTCTGCGGCGTGCTGCTGGTGCTCAAACCCGGCGCCGAGCTGTTCCGGCCCATCTCGCTGGTCGGCCTGGCCGCCTGCCTGCTGGCCGCGGTGGCCTTCGTCTCGGTGCGCAGCCTCACCGCGACGGAACCGGCGCTGCGGGTCGTGTTCTGGTTCGCGGCGATCTCCACGCTGGTCTCCGCCATCCCCATGACCTGGGCCTGGGCGGGCATCAGCGGTACCAGCCTGCTGCTGCTGATCGGCGTGGGCCTGCTGGCCACGTCCAGCCAGTTGCTCATGTCGGAGGGCTACCGCTGGGCGCCCGCCGGCAAGGCCGGGCCGTTCGGGTACAGCGCGATCGTCTTCTCCGCAGCCTTCGCCTGGGTCCTGTGGGACGAGCGCGTCGACGCCCTGGCCGCAAGTGGTGCGGCGCTCATTTTCCTGGCCGGCCTGGTCGCCCTCCGGGCCCGCCGTCCGGCAGCCGGCGGCGGCGGCGTTGGTGTATGATTCGCCTTTGTCCGCAACCGGGACCGAACGAATGACAGCAGGCGCCGGCGCCGCCGCCGACCCCCTGACAGCACTGTCCCCGCTGGACGGCCGCTACGCCCGCGCCGTCGCCTCGCTGCGGCCGATCTTCAGCGAATCCGGCCTGCAGCGGCACCGGGTACGTGTCGAGCTGCGCTGGCTGCGGCACCTCTCCGGCGTGGCGGGCATCACCGAACTCACGCCTTTCTCCGCCCGCGCAGTCGCCCGCCTGGAAGAGCTGGAACAGGCCTTCACCGTCACCGACAGCATCCGGATCAAGGAGATCGAGGCCACCACCAACCACGACGTGAAGGCGGTGGAGTACTGGATCGGCGAGCGCCTGCGCGGTGACGCGGAACTCGCGCCGTGCATCCGCTTCGTGCACTTCGCCTGCACGTCGGAGGACATCAACAACCTCGCCTATGCCGGCATGGTGTCGGAATGGCGCGAGACGGTGTTCGCCGACCAGGCCGGGCAGATCATCGGCCGGCTGCGCGAACTGGCGCACGCCTGGGCCGACCAGCCGATGCTCTCCCGCACGCACGGCCAGTCCGCCACGCCGACCACGGTGGGCAAGGAGTTCGCCAACGTGCTGAAGCGTCTGGAACGCCAGGCGGCGGTGGTCCGGGCCTGCCCGGTGCCCGGCAAGATGAATGGCGCCACCGGCAACTACAACGCCCATGCCGTCGCCTACCCGGACATCGACTGGCCGGCCGTCTGTGAGCAATTCGTGACGGCGCTGGGCCTGGAATTCCAGGCCTACTCGACGCAGATCGAACCGCACGACAGCCTCGCCGAACTGCTGCATGCGGTGCTGCGCTTCAACACCATCCTGCTCGATTTCGCGCGCGACTGCTGGACCTACATATCGCTCGGATATTTCCGCCAGCGCACCGTCGCCGGCGAGGTGGGCTCCTCGACCATGCCACACAAGGTGAACCCGATCGACTTCGAGAACGCCGAGGGCAACTTCGGTATCGCCAATGCCCTGCTCGGACACCTCGCCGAGAAGCTGCCGGTCTCGCGCCTGCAGCGCGACCTGTCGGATTCCACCGCCCTGCGCAACCTCGGCAACGCGCTGGGCCACGCGCAGCTGGGCTGGACCTCGCTGCTGCGGGGCCTGGGCAAGATCGAGCTGGACCGCGAGCGCGTCAGCGGTGACCTCGCCGAACGCTGGGAACTGCTGGCCGAGCCGGTGCAGACGGTGCTGCGCCGCCACGGCGTCGAGGATGCCTACGAGCAGCTCAAGGCGCTGACCCGGGGCCAGCAGGTCACCCACGAGGCCCTGCTCCGCTTCCTCGATGCGGCGCCCCTCCCCGAGTCGGCGCGCGCGGAACTCCGCGCGCTCACGCCACTCTCATATACTGGGTATGCTGAACAGCTGGCCCGCGAGGCCTGAGCCGGAAACCACCGGAACAAGGAGCGCGTCGTGTCGGACGAAAAAGACCTGTCCCTGGAAATCGATGACGGAGTCCTGCTGCGCGGGTACGAGTTGGGGAAGAGCCCCGAACCGGTGACCCTGCTCGGGCCGGAGGCATTCCGCGAGGCCTACCGCCGCATGATCGACCAGGCCCGTTCCCGCGTGGACATCTTTGCCCCCGACCTCGATCCCGAGGTGCTCGACTGCGAGGCCGTCGCGGACGCCATGTCAGCCTTCGCGCGGCGCAGCCGGTATACAGAAATGAATGTCCTGTACTTCGATGCCCAGAGCGCCATCCAGAACGGGCATCGCATCATCGAACTCGGCGAGTACTTCGGCGCGAACATCCGCCTGCGGCGTATCGAGGCGGAGCACGCCACCCGCCACGACGTCTTCCTGCTGGCGGATGACGCCGGCCTGGTGTACCGCGATGCGACGGATTCCTGGGAGGGCTTCACGGAATTCAACACGCCCGGCGAGGTCGGCCAGATCCGTGACTCCTTCATGGAGCACTGGTACCGTGCCCGCCGCGACCGCAAGCTCAAGCCGGTGGGTCTCCTGTGAAAATGCCGGCGCGTTCCCGGGTCTCCGCCCTGGCGCTGTTCGTGGCGCTGTCACTGCCGGCGTCGGCGCTGGCCGAGGCGGTGCTCCGTATCGAGGTCGTCACGCTGCGATACCGGACCGTCGACGAGGTGATGCCCGTGGTGCAGCCGCTGCTGGACGCGCGCGGCCGCATCAGCGGCGTGCACAACCAGCTGATCATCCGCTCGACGCCGGCCAACCTGCGCGAACTGCTGCCGGTGATCCGCCACCTCGATGCACCCGCGCGCCAGCTCATCCTGCACGTGGAACAGGGGGAAAGCAGCGCCACGCAGAGCCGGCGCGCCACCCTCGACGCCGCCATCGGCGATCGCAACCGGGTCGAGATCGGCAATCCGAGGGAGCCCAACTCCGTGGTTGCGCGCATCGGTGCCGGCAGCGGCAGCGGCGAGAACAACTCGGTGCAGCGCATCCAGACCCTCGATGGGCGTGCCGCGCACATCCGCACCGGCAAGCTGATTCCCATCGTCAATACCGCTGTCGACAGCTACGGCCACCCGGTCACGCAGATCGAACACCAGAGCGCGGACCACGGTGTCTGGGTGACGCCCCGCCTGGTCGGCCAGAACGAGGTCGAGCTTGAGATCTCCACCCGCCACGACGACGAAGAGAAACAGGCCGGGCGCCTGCGCACACGGCGCTCGGAGTCGACCATCCGGGGCCGGCTCGGCGAGTGGATCGACCTCGGCGGCGTCGGCGACGAGGAGTCGCGCGACGACAAGGCGCTGTCCGGCATCCGCAGCACCCGCACCCACCGCGATTTCAACCTGCGCGTGAAGGTCGAGCTGGTGGATTGATCCGTTGTGGGCGTGGTTTCAGCCACACAACCCCGGCGGTGCCAGCCTGAAGGCTGACCCACAGTTGGTATCGCAAGCCAGGCGATGGCAGCCTGAAGGCTGACCTGCAGAAAGCGGTTCATTTGACAGCAAACCGGTGAATCAGGACAATTCTGGCCCCCTTGCGGGCGCCCAGGCGCCGGGTTTCGGGCATATCGTGGCCGGACGGCGTCGCGTGAAACCAACCGGCCCGGCGGATGAACTGCTAGAATTCCGGCACCCGACCGCAAAAGGCGGAACCAGGCCAACGGCCGCCTTTCCAATCCAAACCTGACAGAGGGAAAAACATGACCCAGACGCGTGAACAGCAGATTGCGGCCATCGAGAAAGACTGGGCGGAGAACCCGCGCTGGAAGGGCGTCAAGCGCACCTATTCCGCCGCCGACGTGGTCCGCCTGCGCGGCAGTGTCCAGCCGGAATACACGCTGGCCCGCCGCGGCGCCGAGAAGCTCTGGGAAAAGGTCAACGGCGGTGCCAAGAAAGGTTACGTGAACGCCTTCGGCGCCATCACCGCCGGCCAGGCCATGCAGCAGGCGAAAGCGGGCCTGGAAGCGGTCTACCTGTCCGGCTGGCAGGTCGCCGCCGACGGCAACACCTCGGAAACCATGTACCCGGACCAGTCGCTGTACGCCTATGACTCGGTGCCGACCATGGTCCGCCGCATCAACAACACCTTCAAGCGCGCTGACGAGATCCAGTGGAAGGCGATCTGCGACGGCAAGATGAAGGAAGAGGATGCGATCGACTTCTTCCTGCCCATCGTCGCCGACGCCGAGGCCGGTTTCGGCGGTGTGCTCAACGCGCACGAACTCATGAAGAACATGATCGCCAATGGCGCGGCAGCGGCCCACTTCGAGGACCAGCTGGCGGCCGTGAAGAAGTGCGGCCACATGGGCGGCAAGGTGCTGGTGCCGACGCAGGAAGCGATCCAGAAGCTGATCGCCGCGCGTCTCGCCGCGGACGTGATGGGTGTTCCGACCATCGTACTGGCCCGTACCGACGCCGAGGCAGCCAACCTGCTGACCTCCGACTTCGACCCCAATGACCAGCCTTTCGTGACCGGCGATCGCACCTCCGAAGGCTTCTACCGGGTCAAGAACGGCCTTGAGCAGGCCATCAGCAGGGGCGTTGCCTACGCGCCGTATGCCGACCTCGTCTGGTGCGAAACCGGCACGCCGGATATCGGCTTCGCCCGCGAATTCGCCGAAGCCGTCCATGCCGAGTGCCCGGGCCAGCTGCTCTCTTACAACTGCTCGCCTTCCTTCAACTGGAAGAAGAACCTGAACGACAAGCAGATCGCCAGCTTCCAGGAGGAACTGTCGGCGCTGGGCTACAAGTTCCAGTTCATCACCCTGGCGGGCATCCACGTCAACTGGTACCGGACCTTCGACTTCGCCTACAACTACGCGCGTGGCGAAGGCATGAAGCACTACACGGAGATGGTCCAGGAGCCGGAATTCGCGGCCCGCGACCGTGGCTACACCTTCGTCAGCCACCAGCAGGAAGTCGGCGCCGGCTACTTCGACGACGTCACCACGGTGATCCAGGGGGGCCAGAGCTCGGTGAAGGCGCTCGAGGGCTCCACCGAGGAAGAGCAGTTCCAGTAACCGCTCCTGACCGACCGACAGAAAAGCGGCCCTCGGGCCGCTTTTCTTTTGCACGCCCCCCAGGGAAACAGGCGTCAGAGGCACTTTTCACCATACACCATGACGGCGCAGACGAGGGAAACATCACCCGGACATCTTATTTGTGTATGCTTGACGGGTGGAATTCGCGGGAGTGCAGTTCCCCCCAATGAAGACCGTCATCGTCGCCAATCCCAAGGGCGGGTCGGGCAAGACCACGCTGGCCACCAACCTCGCCGCATTCTTCGCCTGTCACGGGCAGAACGTCGTCCTTCTCGATTACGACCAGCAGAGCTGCTGCCGGGACTGGCTCGGTCTGCGGCCGACCGGCCGGCCGGCCGTGACGCTGGTGCGTACCTACCGCGAGGAACCGCGCATTCCGCCCGGCACCGACTGGGTGATCATGGACATGCCCGCGGCCTGTCACGAGGAACGGCTGGCCGAGTACACGCGCTTCGCCGATTACCTGCTGCTGCCGGTGCTGCCCTCCCCCATCGACCTGCGTGCGCTGGTCCATTACCTGTTCGAACTGAACAAGGCAGTGCTGGTCGACCGCCCCAACCTGCGCGCCGGCGTGATTGCGAACCGGGTGCGCGAAAACACCATGATGTTCCGCACCGCGATGGAACTGCTGTGGAGAATCGACATTCCGAAGATCACCCACCTGCGCGAGACGCAGAACTACCTCACGGCCGCCGAGAAAGGCCTTTCCATCTTCGAGCTGCCGCCGCGGAAGGTCATCCGCGACCTCGTGCAGTGGCAACCGGTGATCGACTGGCTGACCGGCGGGCGGGAACTGTCAGCGCTGATCCCGGACCAGGCAGCCTTCGTGCGCAGGGTGACGGACGAGGAACGGGACCGCATCGAGGTGCCGGCCCTCTGAGCGCAGGCGGAGGGCGCTAGCGGCCCAGCACCTCGTCGCGCAGGGAGCCGACCAGCCCGAGCACTTCACCCGCCAGGTCTTCCGCAACACCCAGTTCCTGCAGGGTGGCCGCCAGGTGTCCTGCCACGGCGTCGAAATGTGCGTCGTTCAGCCCCTTCTCGACCAGCGGCGCATGGGCTTCCCGCAGGCTTGGCCCGGTCACCCGGCCCGGCCCCCCGAAGGCGACCGTCAGGAACGAGATCATTTTCCCACGCTGGCGATCCATGTCCGTCGTCGCGAAGAACCCGTTGATGCTGTCATCGTCCAGGATCTTCCCGTAGAACACGTCCACCGCCGCCAGTACGGCGTCCCGGCCACCGATCCGTTCATAGATGCTTGCAGTCACGATCAGGCTCCTACCTTAAATTGCATCCAGTATAGTCAGGCCGGTCCCTCGCGGCCGTTCCCGCGCGTCAGCTGCAGCGGCTGGTTCTCGCGCAGCGTATCGGGCGCCAGCGCACGGCGGATGAACGCGGCCTCCTGGCGCGCGCCGTCCGGCAACGCGCGCGTGCCGGCGGTCCGCACGCGTGCATGCCCGCAGCGCGGATCGAACAACACCTGCCGCGCCAGGTTGCCGCCGGTGTGTTCGAGCAGCACCTCGATCTGCTGATCGCGCAGGAAACGGATGGCGAAATCCCGGTTCTGCCGCCCGATGCCATGCTGATCCCCGTTGACCCGCGCGCCACCGAACACCTTGGCGCGCAGGTTCCGCCGGTCCGAACCGCGCGCATCCATGGCCGCGAGCAGATCCGCCATCGCGTTCGTCCCGTAGCGGTGGCTGGACGTGCCCTCCCCGGGTTTGCGCCGACGGGCCTCCGGCAGCAGGAAATGATTCATGCCGCCGAAGCACCGCGCGGTGTCATAGAGACAGACACCCACGCAGGTACCGAGTACGGTGGAGATGTACTCCAGGTCGGTGGTGACGTACAGGTGGCCGGGCAGCAGGATCACCACGTCCAGCAGCAGGCGCGCATCATGGTAACGGTGAATCCCGGGAGTCCGGTCCGCTGCGGCCTCCGGCACGCCGCTGGCTCAGGCGCGGGACAGGAACTGCAGGAACACTTCCTCGTCCACCGGCTTGCGGATGAGTTCGATGCCGAACTCGCCGGCGCGCTCTTCCAGGCCCGGCTTCGCGCTGCCCGAGATGAAGGCAATGCTCGCGTCCGGTGCATACTCCTGGATGTCCGGCGCCAGGAAGAATCCGTCCACGCCGGGCATCTCGATATCCAGCGTCACCACGTCCACCCAGTTTTCGCGCACCAGCTTGAGCGCCTGCAGCGCGTCTGCAGCCTGCAGGATCGTCCACTCCGGAAACCGGGACTGCGCGAGTGCCACCAGGTAGGCCCGGTACGAGGCGCTGTCGTCGATGATGAGGAGGGTCTTGCTCATTTGTATTGATAGCCATCCAGCGCCACGAAACCAGTATAGTGCAACGCCCCGGCGGCCGGTGAGACGCGCCGTGCGTACTCAGCCATGCGTCAGCGCGTGGATGCGGGCGGCCATGTCATCCAGCGCAATCACCTCCATCGCCGCCCCGATCTCGATGGCCGCCCTGGGCATTCCGAATACGATGGAGGAAGCCTCATCCTGCGCGAACGTGTATGCGCCACTGGCGCGGCAGGCGGCCAGACCCTGCGCGCCGTCCTCGCCCATCCCGGTCAGCAGGCCGACCACTGCCCCGGCGCCGGCGGCCGCGGCAACGGAACGGAAGAGCACGTCCACGCTGGGACGGTGCCGGTTCACCGGCGGCGCATCGCTGAGCCTGAGCCAGAACGCACCACTGCGGCGGTGCACCTCCAGGTGCGCATTGCCCGGCGCCACGTACACATGCCCCGGCAGCGCACGCACACCATGCTCCGCCACGTGCACGCGCACCGCGACCTTGCGGTCCAGCCGGCGCGCGAAGAGTTCGCTGAAACCATCCGGGATGTGCTGGGCGATGACCACCGGTGGCAGTTGTGGGCTGAGCCCGGCGATCACGCGTCCCAGCGATTCCACCCCCCCGGTGGACGCGCCGAGCGCCACCAGGCCGGCGCGCAGGTGTTGTGCGCCGCCGGTCCCAACCGGCCCCTCCGCATCCTGCAGCCTGCTGACGCGGGCGAAGGCCGCCCGAAACACCCGGTCGGCGACCGTTCGCGCCCGCGCGCGCAGGCCGGTCTCCGGATGTTGCGCCGACTGCTCGATGACATCCACGGCGCCCAGCGCGACCGCCTCGGCAGCGTAGGCGGTGGCAGCAGCATCCGCCTCAACCAGCATCACCACCGGGGTCGGCAGCGCCCGCATCAGGGCACGCAGGAACGCCAGGCGCTCGTCGGCGGGGCCGGCCCGGCCGAGCACCACCACGTCGGGCGGATCGCGCCGGATCTTCTGGCGGGCCAGCCCGAGTCCGGAGGCGCTCCCCTGCACCACCATGTTCGGGTGGGTGGCCAGCAGTTCCTGCAGGCAGTTGCGCACCAGCGGATTGGCGTCGATGACGAGGCAGCGGACCTTCTCCAAAGGGGCTCAGCCCTCCCGCGCGTGCGGGCGCGGGTCTATCTCCCCGCCCGCCGGATCCAGCGAACGAATCTCGGCCCGCGCCTGCTGCACGCCCGCCATCCGGATCAGGTCCGGGACGTCGAGGATCAGCGCCACGCTCCCGTCGCCACAGATGGTCGCACCGCCGACGCCGTCCACCGGCTGGTAGTTCTCCTCCACGCTCTTGCTGACCACCTGCTGTTGTACACCGAGGTCGTCCACGACGATACCGACACGCTCCCGCTCGTGTTCGACCACGACCACCAGCACGGTCACGCGGTGGCCTTCTGCGGGCGTCACTCCGAACAGCCGGGCGAGGTCGATGACGGGGATGTACTCGCCGCGCAGCGGATAGACATTGCAGCCGGACACCAGCCGGTGCAGTTCGGCGGTGCGCACCTGGATGGACTCGATGATCGACATCAGCGGAACCACGTAGCGCTCGTCACCCACATGCACCATCTGCCCGTCGAGAATCGCCAGCGTCAGCGGCAGGTCGATGCGGAACACTGCGCCCTGCCCCGGCGTGGAGCGGACCGACAGCGTGCCGTGCATCGATTCGATATTACTGCGCACGACATCCATGCCAACACCGCGGCCGGAGATCGCCGAGACCGAAGCCGCGGTGGAGAAACCCGGCAGGAAGATCAGCGCGTGGATCTGCTCGTCGGTCAGCCGCGCGCCCGGCTCCGCCAGGCCCTCCTCGACCGCCTTGGCGAGTATCTTCTCCGCGTTCAGGCCCTGCCCGTCATCCAAGACCTCGATGATCACGCGCCCTTGTTCCTGCCAGGCCCCGACACGCAGGGTCGCGGTGCGCGGCTTGCCTGCCGCCGCACGCGCGTCCGGCGTCTCGATGCCGTGATCGATGGCGTTGCGTACCAGGTGGATCAGGGGATCGCCCAGTTTCTCGATCACCGACTTGTCCAGTTCGGTGCTCTCCCCGGAGAGTTCCAGCCGCACTTTCTTCTGCAATGACCGGCACAGGTCATGCACCAGTCGCGGAAACCGTTCAAAGACGAGACGGACGGGAAACATGCGGATGCGCATCACCCGGTCCTGCAGGTCCCGGGTATGATGCTCGAGCTCATCCAGGCCCCGCATCAGGAGGGTCTCCCCGGCGAGATGTGGCTTCTCGCGCAGTTCGGCGAGCATGCCCTGCGTGATCACGAGTTCGCCGACGAGATTCATCAGGCCGTCGATCTTGTCAACCGGCACCCGGATGCTGTGCTCGAGATCCACCGGCCGCTCGCCGGGCGCGCCCCGCCCGCCGGCGGTCCTGTCCGCCGCCACGTCCGCCGGGAACTGCTCCGGCGCCCCTTCCGCACCGGGCACCGCCTGCGGCACGTCGCCGGTTTGGTCCAGCAGGGCACGGATCTGCGCCTGCAAGGCCCCGCTTGCCGCTTCCGGCAGCGGTGCGCCCGCCTCCCGTGCATCGACCATTGCGCGCACGAGGTCCACGGACCGCATGACAAGATCCACGCCGGTGGCGTCCAGCCGCGTGTCGCCGGCGCGCACGCGGTCCAGGAACGTTTCCAGGACGTGCGTGAAGGAAGTGATCTCTGTGAAATCCAGGGCCGCGCTTTCCCCCTTCAGGGAGTGCGCGGCGCGGAAGATCGCCTGGATGGCCTCCCGGTCGGGCGCGTCCAGGTCGATCCCCAGCACCAGCTTCTCGAGTTCATCGACGTGCTCGCGGCTTTCCTCGAAAAAGATTTCGTAGAACTGTTCCTGGTCGATACTCATGGCGGCCGAGACCCCGGATCACACCGCTGCCGCGGTCCGCATCGCGGCCGCCGGCGGTGACGTCCACGTCACCCGAATCTTGCCGCGCGGAGCAGCGCGGCCGCGACCTTGTCCAGCGGCTTCACCTCCACCGCTGCATCCATCTCGACCGCCGCCCGCGGCATGCCCCAGACCACGCAGGAATCCTGATCCTGGGCGATGGTGTGCGCACCCTGCCTGCGCAGGTTCAGCAACCCCCTTGCGCCATCGCTGCCCATGCCGGTGAGCAGCGCCACGCTGCAGTTCTTGCCCTGCGCCGCCGCGAGCGAATCGAACAGCACATCGACCGAGGGACGGTGGCGGTTCACCTTCTCGGTCTTGCTCAGCCGACAGGTCCGGTTCACGCCATCGCGGACGATCTCGAGATGATCGTCGCCCGGTGCCAGGTAGGCGCACCCGGGCTTGATCACCTGGCCGCTGCGGGCCTCGTACACGCGCAGCGCGCACTCCTTGTCGAGCCGCTGGGCGTAGGTGGTCGAGAAGCCCGCCGGGATATGCTGTGTGATCATGACCGGCGGACTGTCGGGCGGGAACTGCAGCAGCACTTCCATGATGGCTTCGGTACCACCGGTCGATGCGCCGATACCGATGATGTGACCGTGCTTGTACTCGGCCCCCATCACATCGGTCTTGAGGCTTTCCAGCTGCGACGCGCGCGCCAGCCTGGCCGGATCCAGCGGCCGCACACGCGCCAGCGCAACCACCTTCACTTTTTCACGGATCTCGTCCGCAATACCGAACAGCCCACCATGCATGTCGGCGGTGGGCTTGGGCACGTAGTCGACCGCGCCGAGCTCCAGCGCCTCCAGCGTGATCGGCCCGCCCTTCTCCGTCAGCGTGGAGATCATCAGCACCGGCATGGGCCGCAACCGCATCAGGTTGCGCAGGAACGCGATGCCGTCCATGCGCGGCATCTCCACGTCCAGCGTGATCATGTCCGGGTTCAGTTCCTTGATCTTGTTGCGCGCGATGTACGGATCGCCCGCCGTGCCGACGACCTCGATGTCCGGGTCCTCGGACAGGATCTCGGTCAGCACCTTGCGGATCAGCGCCGAGTCATCGACGATCAGTACGCGTACGGGCATGCGCTTTCCTCCGTGAACGCCCCGGCGTCAGAAAAGCTCGACGCTGCCATCGGTATTGTCCTGGTTTACGTGCTGGCTGTACTCGACCTCGCGTTCGAAAATCGTGTCATTGCGGACGTGCTGCAGTTTCTTCACCAGCGCACGCCCGGTCTCCGGATAGAAGTGGACCTTGCGCGGATAAATGTCACCGACGTCGAGCGAGGAGATGGGATACCCCTCGGTGGCGAGGTAATCGATCACGAAGCCGATATTGCGCTGTCCGACATCCTCACTGCGGCCAGCGCTCATCTTGCCGCCGCCGAATACCTTGAACTCCATGTTCCGCGGCGCGCAGCCCTGCTTGATCATGTTGTTGATCAGGAACTCCATGGCCCAGTTGCCGTAGCGCGTGGAAGTGGCCGAGGAGCAGCCGCCCCAGCGGCCGCTGCCTTCGGCCTGCAGCGGCAGCAGGAAGTGGTTCATGCCACCGATCTTCTTCAGCCGGTCGTGGATGCAGACGCTGATGCAGGACCCCAGCGTCGTCACCAGCAGCTCGTCGCGGGTGGTGACGTAGATGTCGCCGGGCACCAGTTTCGCCGCGTAGCACTCGTGCCGGCTGTCCCAGTAGCGATGCACGCCTTCCATGCCGGGCAGGCAGGGGGGCAGTTCAGCGCTCTTGCGGATCGTCTCGGTAGGCACGCGGTGCAAACTCCTCAGGCAATCTTCCGGTAGATGGTCTTCCCCAGGTAATCGTAGCGGGGATTCTTCGGGTTCATGGTTTCGCTGTGCCCGATGATCAGGTAGCCGCCATCCCGCAACTGGGCCGCGTAGCGCTCGAAGAGCTTCTGCTGGGTCGGCTGGTCGAAGTAGATCAGCACGTTGCGGCAGAAGATCACGTCGAACCGGCCCCGCATGGGCCAGGGCTTGAGCAGGTTCAACTCCCGGAACTGGATGTAGGGACGCAACACTTCCTTGACCCGCACCTGGTCTCCGCGGCGCAGGAAATACTTTTTCTTGCGGATCGCCGGAATGCTCTCGACCCGCGAGATGTCGTACACGCCGATACTGCCGGTCTGCAGCACGTTCGTATCCAGGTCCGTCGCCAGGATCCGGCAGTCGAACCCCCGCGCGTGTCCCTGCAGGAACTCGTGCAGCGTGATCGCGATGGAATAAGGCTCCTCCCCGGTGGAACAGCCGGCAGACCAGATGCGCAGGCGCGCCAGTGCCCGGTTCGCCTGCACCGACTCCGGCAGTGCCGTGTCACGCAGGAAATCGAAGTGGTGCGGCTCGCGAAAGAACGATGTCAGGTTGGTCGTGATCGCATTGACCAGGTGTGGCATCTCGCCAGCCGCCGGGTCACGCACGTGACCGATGTATTCTGAGAAACTGCGCAGGCCGATCGCGCGGATCCGCTTGGCCAGCCGCCCGTACACCATGTCGCGCTTGGTATCGGACAGGTTGATCCCGGTTTCCTCGTGCACCAGCTCCCGGATGACCCGGAAATCCTGCTCGGACATGGGGAACTCGCGCCCCATCATGCTGTCCGCCGGCGTCACACCCATGCGTACTTCCCTACCTGCATCCAACGGCGTGGCGCACCCGCCCCCGGCCCGCATGCCTGTCTACCGCTCACTGCCGGACCCGCAGGCGGTGCCTCGCGTGGGCCGCCCTACAGGTCCCTGGTCAGAACTCCTCCCACTCGCCGTCGTCGTCGGCCGCTTTCGGGGCCGGTTTCGCCGCTGCCTTCGCTGCCGGCTTCGGGGCCGGTTTCGGAGCGGGTTTCGGCGCCGGTTTCTTCGCGGCAGCAGTCCTGGATGCACCCGCCCCGCCGCCGGGCCGCCCCGCCGGGGAAGCCTGCGACTGCTCGGACGACAACGTGAAGAAGCTGACCAGCTTGCTCATGTTGCGCGCCTGCTCGGCCATCGACTCACTGGACGCGGAGGCCTCCTCGACCAGCGCGGCGTTCTGCTGGGTCATCTCGTCCATCTGCGTGACGGCGCGGTTGACCTGCTCGATGCCCTGCGTCTGCTCCTGCGCCGCATCGGCGATCTGCGC
>JBFKKR010000073.1:0-16149 GCA_041682035.1 Pseudomonadales bacterium
CCCCCCCCCCCCCCCCCCCGGCCCAGGCTGGCGAGTGACTGCAGCGCCAGCCCGCGGTTCAGGTGCAGTTCCGCCCGCTCGGCCGCTTCCCCCGCCGACTCGAACAGCGGCAGGACCGATTCGTACAGGTCGCGGGCGGTTTCCAGGTGGCGGGTGTCCTCGCACGGCAACACCTGGTAGACGGTAGCGCGCCGCGCCTGCAGGCGGGCGTGATCGAGTGATGCCTCCTCCGGCAGCAGCGCCCGTGCACGGTCGTAGAGCGCCAGCGCCTGTGACAGGTCCTCTGCGCACCGCGCCTGCGCCTGCACGCGCATGGCGATGCGCGTCAGCATCTCGACCCGCTCGGCCGCGGACCACTCCGGCTGTCCGGCGATCCGCAGCGCCGCTTCGATTTCCTGTGCCTGGCTCATGTGTTGGTCCGATCGGTCTGGGCGGTCTGTGGCCGTTGCGCGTGTCTCACGGCTGGTAAGTGGCGATTTCCTGTTCGAGTGCATGCAGGACCTGCTCAGCGCCGGCGCGCGCGTCGGCGCTGAGTTCGAGCCCGAAATCCAGGTCGGCAGCCTCGACGAGAAAAACCTCCACCCGCGCCGGGAAATCGTTCCCGTACATTTTTTTGCCCGCATGCAGGGCCTGGTTCCAGCGGAAACCGTGCAGCGTGTAGCCGGGATCCTCTCCGCTCTCCAGCTCCGCGCCGGGTACCCGGAATACGCTGCCGGGCGCGCCCGCGCCGGAACAGGCATCGACCAGGATCAGGCGCTCCGCGCCGCGGGCCGTGAACAGGACTTCCATACCCGACGTGCCGGCATCGACGATGCGCACCCGGGGCGGCAGTCGTTCGCCCTGCCGCGCCAGCAGCTCCCGCACGACCCATGGGCCGACCCCGTCGTCCGCGCGGGTCGGGTTGCCGCAGCCGATGATGAGGCACCGCGGCGGGGCGCTGGTTTCCGCGAGCGGGGCGGCTACATCCGCCACAGGCGGCACCACCATTCCGCCTCGGCGGGCAGATCGATCTCGTCGATCACGCACCAGCGCCGGCGTGGCTTGTAATAAATGCATTCCAGGCAGCGTTGCCTGTTCTCCGGATGCGGATGGTCGATGTAGCCGGACACCACCAGCTTGCCGACCACGTCATCCTTGTCCAGCCGGCCCAGTTCATCCACCAGCATGGCGAACTGGTAGTTGTCCTCGGGAATGGGTTCGACCTGTGTTTCCAAACCGTTGGCGAGCAGGTCGGTCACCTGGATGCGCAGGGCCTCCTCGCGTTTGCGTTCGGCGCGCCGGCGCGCTTCCTCCTCGCGCTTGTCCTCGGCGTAGCCCATCAGATCCGCCAGAGCCTGCACCACCAGTCAGGCTCGACCGGCAGGTTGATATCCGGCAGGTCGCACCAGCGCCGGTTCTTCAGGTAATACATACACTCCAGGCAGCGGAACGATTCGCCTTCCGCGACGTGCGGGTGATCCTGCAGGCCGGCGATCGCCGCCTTCCCGCGCAGGTCACCCGGGCCCAGTGCGCGCAGGCGCCCGGCCAGTTTTTCGAACTGCACCTGGTCCTCCGGGATGGGTGCCGGCTCGGCCTGCAGGCCGGTGGCGAGCAGGTGGCCCAGTTCCTGCCGCTGGGGATCATTGTCCATGGTCTACGCCCGTCCCGGCGCCGGTCAGTTGACGCGGAAGCGGGACAGCTCCTTGCCGGTGCGCGCATCGTGTGCATGCACGGTGCAGACCAGGCAGGAGTCGAAAGAGCGCGCCACGTGTCCGACCTCGACCGGGTCGTGCGGGTTGGCGATGGGGGCGCCCACGAGCGCCTCCTCGATCGGACCGCGGGTGCCCTCGCCGTCGCGCGGGCCGACGTTCCAGGTCGTGGGCGCGATGATCTGGTAGTTCTTCAGCTTGCCGTCCTTCACCTCGATCCAGTGCGCCAGCGCGCCACGGATGGCCTCGGTGGCGCCCCAGCCCTGGCCGTCGATCTCGCGCGGCTTGATGTACCAGGGTTCGTCGAGCCGGAATTCGCGCAGGCAGCGCTCGGCCTGCCGGTACAGTTTCACGGTCTCGTGCATGCGCGCGAAGTGGCGCAGGAAGAGGCTCGGTCCACCGCGCTTCTTCATGATGTCCAGGATGAGCGGATCGGTGTGCTGCCAGTCTTCGCCGTGGCTGCCGCCGGCGACCAGCTGCCGCGCAAAACCGCCGGCCTCCAGCCGCCCCAGGTCACTGTGCAGCACCGAGGTGGCCCAGGAGTAGTTCTGGCCGAAGTCGATGTCGTTGTTCGGGATGGGGTTGGTGGTGCGGTCGAACGGGTGCACATCGGCGTTGCCCTCGTCGTACCACGAGTGGCCGGTGTTCTCGCGCACCGACGCCTGCGAGATGGGATGGTGGGTGTCGGTGTCGAAATCGTACACGCCGCCCTTCATGATGGTCGCCGCGGCGCGCCCTTCGATGGTCGGCTTGCGGTAGCGGTCCTCGTGCGGCAGGTAGCCCCAGGTGATGAACCTGTGATGACCGCCGCCGTACTGGTCCAGCCCGATGTCCTGGCACATGCGGATGTACAGGCCGAGGTCGCTGTTGAGGTGTTCCGGCTTTTCATTCAGCCAGGCCATCAGGTCGTCGTGACTTTTTATCTCTTCGTAGCGCTCCATGGAGCAGCCCAGCCAGACCGGCTCGATCCAGGTGGTGCGGAAGTATTCCAGGATGCCCCAGGAACGCGTGATGTCGGACAGCGTCGGTGCGCACATGACACCGCCCGGCACCATGTAGCTGGAGTGCGGCCACTGCCCGCCGAACAGCGCGTAGATCTCCACCGGTTTGGCGGAGGCGGTGACACCGATCTCGTAGTTCACGCCGGTGTAGGGGGCCCAGCGGCGGACCGCCTCGTCGTAGAACTGGCTCTTGCGGTATTTCTCGTTGGTGAAGTCGATGCTGAACAGGCCGTAATGGTGGCGGGGCAGGCTCTGCAGGCTTTCCGCGAGCTGGCCCAGGTTGCGCGCGAGTATGGCGTTGCGGGGCACCTCGGTCTGCCACGCGGTGTCCAGCGCCCAGGCTGCGCAGGTCAGGTGGGAGGCGCCACAGATGCCGCAGGCGCGTGGCGTGACCACCAGTCCGGCCTGCGGGTCCTTGCCGCGCAGGATCACCTCGAAGCCGCGGAACAGTTCAGCCTGTGTCCATGCGTTGACGACCACGCCGTCCTCGATGTCGACGCGCACGTCGAGATCGCCCTCGACGCGCCCGACGGGCGAGATATCCAGTGTCTGTACGTTAGCCATGCATAATTCCCGTGCGTTTGCGGTCCGTCACACCACGAAGATGTCTTCCTCGGCCCAGGCTGGCGCCGCCGCCTTCGCGGCCGCCGTCATCTTGATATACCCGGACTTGTCCAGCCCGCCCGGGAATTCCTTGGGCAGGCCCATGAACGTCTGGGTCTTGAATACCGTCCCCGGTGCCAGGTCGAAGAACGGGAATTCCGGCTCCGTGCAGCCGATGCAGGGCATGCCGGCCCGGGTCTTGGACGACTGCTGGTTCCAGAGGATGCGGTTGCAGGGCGAGTGGGTCATCGGCCCGCGGCAGCCGAGATCGTAGAACAGGCATCCCTTGCGCTGGCCGAACTCCGTTGAGGACACCTTGTAGGTGAAGTGCATGTTCCGGGTGCAGCCGGTCTGCGTAAAACTGGAGAAGAAGGTCTTCGGACGCTGGAAATCGTCCAGGCGCAGATCGCCGCCGCGCCCGGTGGCGATCGCCACGAGGATCTGCGTGACCCAGTCCGGGTGCGCCGGGCAGCCGGGAATGTTGATCACGGGGAATCCGGCCTGGCTGACGAAATCGTCACCCAGTGCGCCGCCTTTCTCGCGTTTCAGGAACTGCAGTCCCTCGGAGTCGGTCGGGTTGGGCGCGGTGGCCGGGATGCCGCCCCAGGTGGCGCAGTCGCCGATCGCCACCACGAACCGGGCCACGTCGGCGAGATCCTGCACCCAGTTCTTCATGGGACGGCCGGCGAAGCGGTTCCACTCGCCCGTGCCGTTCGGTGCGTTGATGACGGTGCCCTCGAACACGAAGATGTCCAGCGGCTGCCTCTCCTCGACCAGGTCGTCGAGCAGCTTCAGCAGGTTCTCGCCCAGTTCCATGCCCAGGGACGGGTGCCAGAGGATGTTGATGCCGAAGTCGGTGACGAGGTCACAGGCGCTCGGTTCCTGCGCGTTCAGGAACGACATGGTGTTGCCGGAGCAGGCGCCGCCCTGCAGCCAAAGTAGGTTTGCCATCTTTCCCCTCCCCGGCCTCGCCGGTTCAGTGCGCCCCTGCCAGATTCAGGGTTGGCGCGTCGTTAGTCAATCAACTCCACCGGCAGGCGCACCGTGAACTCGGCGCCCTGGCCCGGTTCGCTCTTCACCTGGATCGCGCCGCCTTCTTCCTTATGCACCAGGTTGTAGACGATGTGCATGCCCAGGCCGGTGCCGCCGGCGCCCCGCTTGGTGGTATAGAAAGGCTCGAAAATCTTCCTGCGCTGCTCCTCGTTCATGCCCCTGCCGTCGTCCGAGTACACCAGCACGAGGATGCTGTCCTCCAGGCGCGCGTGGATGCGCAGGGTCCCCTCCTGGCCCTCGTCGTAGGCGTGCACGATCGAATTGACGATGAAATTGGTAAGAATCTGGGTGAACGCGCCGGCGTGGCCGATGACGAAGAAATCGTCGTAGCTGGTCTTCACCTTCAGTTTCGTCTTCTTCAGCTTCGGCTGCAGGCTCATGAGCGTTTCTTCGATCAGTTCGCCGACCCCGAAGCGCCGCTTCTGGCTGCTGGTCTGGTCCACGGCGATCTGCTTGAAGCTCTTCACCAGTTCCGCGGCGCGCAGCAGGTTGGCCTCCAGCATCTTCACGGTCTCACCGGCGATCATGGCGTACTGGGTGTAGGTGCTGTCCGGCACATCACCTTCCTTGAGCTTGGCAAGGAACTGCTTCGTGTGGGTGGCGAGGATGGAGGACGCCGTGATGCCGACGCCCAGCGGCGTGTTGATCTCGTGCGCGACACCGGCGACCATGCCGCCGAGCGAGGCCATCTTCTCCGCCTGCACCAGGTGTTCCTGGGTGGCTTTCAGCTCCTCCAGCGTCTGTTCCAGCGACTCATTGATGCGGGTGCGCTCCCTGACCTCGTCGGCGAGGTTGTCGTTCAGCTGTCGCAGCATTTCCTCCTGCTTCTTACGGTCGCTGATGTCGCGCACCACGCCGGCGAACGTCCGCACGCCTTCGGTCTCGATGGCGGCGATGGCGAGTTCGACCGGGAATTCCTCGTCGTTGCGGCGGCAGGCGCGGGTCTCGAACATGCGCCCGACGAAGCGGCCGACGTTGTCGCGCAGGAAATCAGTTGCACTGCCGGCGTACTGCTCGCGCACCGCTTTCGGCACGAATATGTCCACGTTGCGCCCGATCACCTCGTGGCCGACGTAGCGGAACATCTTCTCGGCGGCCGGGTTCATGGACTCAATGGTGCCTTCGTCATTGAGCAGGATGATCGCGTCGGGCACGGTCTGGAACAGGGCGCGCGACTGCTGGGTACTCTGCCGCAGGCTGGCTTCGGCGCGGGCCTGCGCGGTGCGATCCTGCAGGATCAGGTAGACGCCGACCGGGCGCCGTTCCCCCTCCTGCTCGATGGGGACATTGCTGACCCGCAGGACCAGCGCCTCGCCGTCCTGGTTCGGCAGCGTGGTGTCGAAGGCGCGGACGTTGCGGCCACGCGCCGCCTTCTCCAGCATTTTCCGGAATTCACCCTGCCGGTCCGGTGGCAGCAGTTCGTAAACCGAACGGCCCTCGGCTTCCGCGGACCCGAGGCCCAGCAGGTTCTCGGCGGATTCGCTCCACTCCATGACCACGCCGGCGGTGTCCAGCCGCACCAGCACGAGTCCCGCCTCCTGAACGATGCGGGCCAGCGTACTGTTGCCTTCGGCCTGGGTTTCCATGGATATGCCGGCCCTGCGGGTGGGTGTCCCTGTACTGGATGGTCTGGTAATCCAGAATAGACGCTTCGGCAGAGGTTTGGCTTCTTTCGGGCTAAGCTATACGCAGCGTGGAGGGGGTGTGCGCGAACACCCGGAACTGAAAGGACGAGCGGTTTATGAGCGAATCGGGCAAGTGGCAGGTCCTGATTGTCGATGACGAGGAGTCGGTGCACTCCGTCACCAAGCTGGCGCTGACCGGGTTTTCCTACAAGGGTCGCGCCATCGAGTTCACGCACGCCTATTCCGCCGCCGAGGCGCGCGAGGCCATGCAGTCCGGCAAGCAGTTCGCGGTGGTGCTGCTGGATGTCGTCATGGAGACCGACGACGCCGGCCTGCAGGTGTGCAATTTCATACGCAACGAACTGAAGGAAAAGAAAGTCCGCATCCTCCTGCGCACCGGCAATCCCGGCCAGGCGCCCGAGCAGGAGGTCATCATGAACTACGAGATCAACGACTACATCGAGAAGACCGACCTGACCATGGGCCGGCTGATCAACCACATGGTGGTCGCGCTGCGCGCCTACCGCGACCTCTCCGCGCTGGAGAACGCCCGCGAGGGCTACCGGGAACTGGTCGACGCGACCGGCAACCTGGTGACCAGGAAGGTGCCGCGGCAGTTCGTTCACGGCGCGTTGCAGCAACTGGCGGCACTGCTCTACCTGGAGGCGCGCCCGGACCAGCCGTACTGCTTCGCCATGGTGCGCGGCAGCGGCGACGACCTGGAGGTGGTCGCGGTGCTGACCCGGGGCGAGGATGCCGACCCCCCCGAGCTGCCGGCCGCGCAGAAAAAGGTGATCCAGGACGCGATCAGCGCCGCTGCCTCGCAGGCCGGCGGGGGCCACTATGCATCCTTTGCGAGGATGGACAGCGGCACGCCCTACGTGCTCTACATCTCCACCAGCGATCACCAGATCAGCGAGGATGACCGGGCCCTGGCGGATATCTTCTGCGCGCGTATCGGCCGCTTCTTCGAGCAGCAGCACACCTGATCGACGGGCCCGGGCGCGGCGGGCTCCTCTACCTTGGTGCAGGAACGCGGCGGTCATTTCGCAAAATCGCGAATGATCTGCCGGCAATCCACACCACGGTACGATTTCTCAAACTGTCTTTCGTGGCCATACTGTCTGGCAGTTTTGTGATGCTTCCGGCAGGTGACAGCGATGGGACAGTGGAATGGGCAGGGTCAGCCGCTCGGCTTCGTGGCCTCGGTAACCGGGCAGGTCAGCGGAATCTGCGTGAACCGTGAACTGGACGTGGCCGAAGTACCGCTGCAGGTCGGCGATGCGATCTATGCCTGGGACCAGCTGCAGACCGGCCCGGACGGCGCGCTGGTCGTGCGCTTGGAGGATGGCAGCCAGTGGACGCTGGGGCCGCTCGCCTCGGTCGAGGTGGATCCGGCGATGATGAGCGAACAGCCTGCGGAAGAGCCGCTGCAGCTGGCGCTGGAGGAAGGCATCGATTTCGACGCGCTGGAGCCGACCGCAGCCGGTGGCGGCGCCGCCAATGACGACGGCACCCGCGTGGTGATCCTGGACCGGGGCAACGAGGCTGACCCCTACCAGGCCTTCGACACGCCCGGCGTCGATACCGATGCGACCGGTGGGGAGCTCGACATCAGCGACGTGATCCAGCCGGAGGATGACATCATCGTGGCCGGACTGGGCGGCACCGACGGCGCGCAGGACGCCGGTGAAGAGCCGCTCGAACGGTTTGAGTTCAGCGAGTTGCCGGGTGGCTTCACCGGGGGCAAGCTGGCTGCGCACGCTACCGGCGGGTCCGGCGACCTGTTGCTCACCAAGACCCTGGACATCCCGCCCGACACGGGTGGCTGATCCGTAACGACGGCTCCCGGGCGCCGACACGGACCGTGCCGATATCGCGGTCCGCGCGTTTGGGGGTATCCTCAAATTTCCAGAACCCGTTCAAGAGGTGGCCGTGGATTCCGCCAAGCGATCCGCACTGAGCGCAGCCAGTCTGCGCGTTGACCTGGAACAGGCTGGCTTCGCACGGCTGCCGCACCTGTTCTCACTGCTGGAGTGCCGGCGCGCCGCCGCGCTCTGGTCGAAGGAGCGCCGCTTCCGCAAGGTGGTCAACATGGACCAGCACCAGTTCGGCAGTGGTGAGTACCGTTATTTCGATGACCCGCTGCCGGCCATCGTGAAGGCGTTGCGGAAGTCTTTCTACGAACTGCTGGTGCCGGTGGCGAACACCTGGGCCCGTGATCTCGGCGATGACCGGGTCTTCCCGGACCGCTACGCTGATTTCCAGGCGGAATGCGCAGCGGCGGGCCAGACCCGGCCGACGCCGCTGATGCTCCGCTATGGCGCCGGCGGCTACAACCGTCTGCACCAGGATCTGTACGGCGGGGTGGTTTTCCCGCTGCAACTGGTGATTTTGCTCAGCGATCCCGCCCGGGACTTCGACGGCGGGGAGTTCGTGCTGGTCGAGCAGAGCCCCCGTATGCAGTCGCGTCCCTACGTGGTCCCGCTGCAGCGCGGCGACGGGCTGATCTTCCCGACCTGCGAGCGACCCGTGCCAGGTGCGCGCGGCCCGCGCCGCGCCGTGGTGCGTCACGGTATCAGCACCGTGCATCGTGGCGACCGGCTGGCCATGGGCATCATTTTCCACGACGCCGAATAGGCGGTTTCCGGGGGCTTAACCACCGGTGCAGAACCGGTATACTGCGCCCGCATCAACGCCGGCTCCGGCACAGCTTTCGAAGAGGTATCCCCATGCGCGGCAAATCTGCTATTCACGTA
This sequence comes from Pseudomonadales bacterium, assembly GCA_041682035.1. Taxonomy (GTDB): domain Bacteria; phylum Pseudomonadota; class Gammaproteobacteria; order Pseudomonadales; family JBFGWM01; genus JBFJWR01. The sequence continues at coordinate 8,730 of JBFKKR010000073.1, forward strand.
CTCCTCGCGGCCGGCCTGCTGCTGGCCCCCACCGCCTGGGCGCTCAGCAAGAGCGAGGCAGCCATCGCCGAGCGCATCCGGCCGGCAGGGCAAGTGTGTGTCGAGGGCGATGCATCCTGTGCGCAGGCCGCCACCACCACCGCTTCCGCCGGGCCACGCACCGCCGAGGACATCTACGGCAAGGTTTGCCTGGGCTGCCACGACACCGGCGCCGCCGGCGCGCCCAGGCGCGGTGATGCCGCGGCCTGGAACGCGCGGCTGGAATCGAAGGGCCTGGACGCGCTGGTGGCGAATGCCATCAACGGGGTCGCCGCCATGCCGCCGAAGGGACTGTGCATGGACTGCAGCGACGACGAGATCCGGCTTGTGGTCGAGTACATCCTGGAAAACAGCAAGTAGGCACCCTGCGCGCAGCGGTCCCTATTCCTCCAGCATCGCGCGCAGGTCGGCCAGCGCGTCGCGACCCTTGGCGCGGCGCTCGGACAGCGTGCCCTGCGGCTGCATGTCCTCGCTGACCCACAGTACGTCCTCGTCCGGCAGTTCGTCGAGAAACCGGCTCGGCCGGGTGTCGATGCGTTTGCCCTGCACCTTGCGCGTGCGTGCGTAGCTGAGCGTCAGCGACTTCTGTGCGCGGGTGATGCCCACGTAGGCCAGCCGGCGCTCCTCGGTGACGTCGTCGGCCTCGATGCAGCTGCGGTGGGGCAGCAGGCCTTCCTCCATGCCGACCAGGAACACGCTGGGGAACTCCAGCCCCTTGGCGGCGTGCAGCGTCAGCAGGTGGGCGCGGTCATCGCCGGCGTTGTCTTCCTGCCGGTCGAGCAGGTCCTGCAGCGACAGCGCCGCCACCACGCCTTCCAGGCCCTGCTCCGCGACCGACTCGCGGCGCAACATCAGCTGGATGTTCTCGACCAGGGCCTCGACGTTGGAGACCCGGAAATCCTGCGCCTGCGCGCTGCCGCCCTGCCGCAGGTGCTGCTCGAAGTGCATGTCCCCGAGCATCTCCCGGATCGCCCGCAGCGGGTCGTCGGTCGCGGCCAGTTCGCGCAGGTGATCGAGCCAGCCGGTGAACTGGTTCAGCCGCTGCCCGGCCCGCGACCCCATGACACCGCTGAGCGCGCCGTGCTGCGCGGCGGTGTACAGCGGACAGCGCTGCTCACGCGCGAAGGCGGCCAGTTTCTCCAGCGTGCCGGGCCCGATCTCGCGCCGCGGTGTGTTGATGATGCGCAGGAAGGCCGCATCGTCATCCGGGTTCGCGAGCAGCCGGATATAGGCCACGACATCGCGTACTTCCTGCCGGTTCAGGAACGAGGTGCCGCCGCTGACCCGGTACGGGATGCGGTGACGCTGGAAGGCGAGCTCGATGGCGCGGGCCTGGTGGTTGCCCCGGTAGAGCACGGCGAAATCGCCCAGCTTGTACCGTTGCCGCGCGCGGGCGGCCTGCACCTCGATGGCGATGCGCTCGGCCTCGGCCTCCTCGTCGTCGCAGGGCAGGATGCGCACTTCCGGTCCGAAGCCGAGTTCACTCCACAGGCGTTTCTCGAACAGGTGCGGGTTTTCCGCGATGAGCTGGTTCGCGACCTTGAGGATGCGGCCGGTGGAGCGGTAGTTCTGCTCCAGCTTGATGACGGTGAGGTCGGGGAAATCCTCCCCGAGTTTCGCGAGGTTGTCCGGGCGCGCGCCCCGCCAGGCGTAGATGCTCTGGTCGTCATCGCCGACCACGGTGAGGCAGCCACGCCAGCCCACCAGCAGCCGCACCAGTTCGTACTGGGCCAGGTTGGTGTCCTGGTACTCGTCGACCAGCAGGTAACGGATGCGCGCGCGCCAGCGTTCCAGTGCTTCCTCGTTTTCCCGGAACAGGGTCGCCGGCAGCAGCACGAGGTCATCCAGGTCCACCGAGTTGCAGGTGCGCTGGTAGCGCTGGTAATCGGCATACCACTGCGCGATCGCGGCTTCGCCCTGCGATTCCGCCGCGCGCGCCGCCGCGTCGGGCGTGACGAGCTGGTTCTTCCAGTTCGAGATCAGCGACTGCGCCGTCGCCGCGAGCGCGGCCTGACCGCCGCGTTCCTGGATGATGTCGGCGAGGATCGACACCGAGTCGGCCGGGTCGAGGATGGTGAATGGGTTGCGCAGGCCGAGCTGTTCCGCTTCGCTGCGTACGATGTCCAGGCCGAGCCGGTGGAAGGTGCAGACCCGGAGACCGCGCGCGGCGTCGCCGCGGAGCAGTTTCCCCACCCGCTGCTTCATCTCGCGCGCGGCCTTGTTGGTGAAGGTGACGGCGGCGATGCGGTCGGCCCGCAGGCCCTGCTGCTGCACCAGGTGGGCGATCTTGCGGGTGATGACGCGGGTCTTGCCGCTGCCGGCGCCGGCCAGCACGAGGAGCGGGCCGTCCGTATGCGTCACTGCTTGCTGCTGGGCCGGGTTGAGTTGCACGCTGGCGTCCGCCGCGAAGGGCCGCGTAGTGTAGCAATCCGCCGCGGGTTAGTGCGTGGTTACTTCCGGGTGCGCGAGGCCGGCGCGAACTGGCTGGCGCCCTGCACCAGCGCCTGGAACAGGATCACCATCTCGGTGGCGAGATCGTCCACGTTCATGCCGGTGTCGGTCACCAGCCACTCCACCAGCAGTTCGTTGATGGCGCCGACGATGGCCACCGCGCTCATGCTGTAGTCGCGTTCGGGCAGGATGCCCTCGGCGGCGAGTGAGTTGGCGTAATCGCTGATCAGGCGGGCGAACGCGTGCACCAGCTTGCGGCGCATGCGTTCCATGCTGGCGCTGACCCCGACCGATTCCAGGCAGATGATCCGCGCCCGGCGCGGGTCCTCGAGCATGTAGTGCGCGAAGCCGCGCAGGGCATGACTGATCTGCTTGGGCGTCTCCAGCCGCTCGTCCTGCAGCGAGGTGCGGATGACGCTGCTGGCCTCGCTGACCAGTTGGCGGAACAGGGCCGCCAGCAGCTCCTCCTTGCCCTTGAACTGCTCGTAGAAATGCCGGGTGGTGACGCGGGCCGTGCTGCACAGCAGCTCGATGGGCGCGTTGGCATAGCCCTTCTCGGCATAGAGTTCGAGCGCGGCCGTAAGTAGGCGCTCACGCCTCTCTTCTCTCAGTTGTTCCGAGGTCCGGCCCTTGTAGCGACGGCTGGAAGTGGCGCGTGATGCAGGCAACTTGCTGGTTTCCCGTCGGTTTTCCGCAGTGTGGCACAAAATGGGAAACCTGTCTTTTCCATTTGTTGACAGCCTAACAAACGTTAGGTAAATTCCGACAAGATTCATTTCCGAAAAGATATCTTTTCTTTTTGAAGTGGGTCCGTGAAACAACCCGAACGTGGGAGAAAAACCATGAACAGCCTGTTGATTGCTGCCGCCCTGGCCGGCGTTTACGCCGTGCTGCTCTACCGCGGCGTCCGACTGATCACCTTTACCGCCGTCACCGGCGCTGTCCTGCTGGCGCTGTTCGGCGCCGGCGTCCTGGGTGCGAACGGCCTCGCCGTCGCCGTGGCGGTCTTCCTGCCGCTGGCGCTGGTCCTGAATGTCCGCGCCCTTCGCCAGCGGGTTCTGACCCGCTTCATCTTCGGGCCCTTCCGGGCCGCCCTGCCGGAGATGAACAGCACCGAGCGCGAGGCGCTCGAGGCCGGCGATGTCTGGTGGGAGGCGGAGATGTTCCGCGGCCGGCCGGACTGGCAGCAGCTGCACGATTTTCAGCAGACCGAACTGACCGACGAAGAGCGTTCCTTCCTCGAGAACGAGACCGAGGAGCTGTGCCGCATGCTGGATGACTGGAAGATCACCTTCGAGCAGCGCGATCTGCCCGAGGAGGTGTGGCGTTTCATGGCGGAGAAAGGTTTCTTCGGCATGCTGATCTCCAAGGAGTGGGGCGGGCTGGGCTTCTCACCGTTTGCCCAGTCCTGTGTTGTCACCAAGATTGCCACGCGCTCCAACACCGCTTCCGTCACCGTGATGGTGCCGAACTCGCTCGGCCCGGGCGAACTGCTGATGCACTACGGCACCCCCGCGCAGAAGGAGCAGTACCTCGGCCGCCTCGCGCGCGGAGAAGAGATTCCCTGCTTCGCGCTGACCGGCGTGGAGGCCGGCTCCGACGCCGCCAAGATTCCCGATCTCGGCATCGTCGAGAAGCGGGTCGTCGACGGCGCAGAGGTCCTCGGCCTGCGGCTGACTTTCAACAAGCGCTACATCACGCTGGCGCCGGTGGCGACGCTGGTCGGCCTGGCATTCAAGCTGCGTGACCCTGACGGCCTGCTCGGTGATCCGGACCGGGTGGACTACGGCATCACCTGCGCGCTGATCCCGCACGACACGCCCGGCGTGGAGATCGGCCGCCGGCATTACCCCGGCGCCGCCTTCATGAACGGCCCGATCCGCGGCAAGGACGTGTTCGTGCCGATCGACGCGATCATCGGTGGGCCGGAGATGGCCGGCAAGGGCTGGCGCATGCTGGTCGAGTGCCTGTCCGCAGGGCGTGGCATCTCGCTGCCGGCGCTGTCCACGGCGACCGCCAAGGGCATGTACGCCAGCACGACCGCCTACTCGAAGATCCGGCGCCAGTTTGGCCTGCCGGTCGGCAGGTTCGAGGGTGTGCAGGAAGCGCTGGGTCGCATCGGCGGCCTGACCTACCGCATGGAGGCCGCGCGCAACCTGACCGCCAGCGCGGTGCAGCACTGCGCCCCGTCCGTGGTCACCGCCATGATGAAGTACCACATGACGGAAGCGGCGCGCACGATTCTCAACGACGCGATGGACGTGCACGGCGGCAAGGCGATCCAGATGGGCCCGCGCAACTACCTGGCGGCGCCCTACCAGGCCATGCCGGTGGCGATCACGGTGGAGGGCGCGAACATCATGACGCGCAACCTGATCGTGTTCGGTCAGGGGGCGATCCGCTGCCATCCCTACGTCTACCCGGAGATGGAGGCGGCGCGCGAGGGCGACTACGCCTCCGGCCTGGCGAAGTTCGATGACCTGTTCTTCCGGCACATCGGCTTCACCATCAACCGCGGCGTGCGTGCCCTGTTCCTGGGCCTGACCGGAGCCCGGCTGGCGGGATCGCCGGTGGCCGGTGAAATGGCGCCCTACTACCGCGAACTGTCACGCTACAGTGCGGCGATGGCGTTCGCCTCCGACGTCGCCATGGCCTCCCTGGGTGGCGGCCTGAAGACGCGGGAGCGCACCTCGGCGCGCCTGGGCGATATCCTCAGCCACCTGTACATGGCCTCGGCGGTGCTCTGGTACTACCGCGACCAGGGCAACAGCGACGCTGACCTCGCGCATGCGAAGTGGGCGCTGGATCACTCGCTGGCGGAGATCGACCGCGCCTTCGCGGAGTTCTGCGCGAACTTCCCGATCGGTCCGGTCGGCCGTGTCCTGAAGCTGTTCGTGCAGCCGCTGGGCCGCCGTCATCATGGCCCGAGCGACCGCCTCAATGCCGAGGTGGCCGACAGCATGCTGGCGACCGGCCCGCACGAGGGGCTGTTCAAGCGGCTTTCCTACGACGTGTTCGCGGATGCCGGCAGCGGCGGTGCCGTCAGCAGCATCTACCGGGCGTGGGAAAAGCTGGTGGATGTCGAGCCGTCCTACGAACGCTTCCTCAAGGCGCTCAAGCGCGGCGAGATCGCGGGCGACGAACTGGGCGACCAGCTGGCCGCCGCGGTCGCGGCGGGCATTCTGGACCCGGTCGAGGCAGACGCCATCCGCGAGTACGACGCACTGCGTTACGAGGCCATCCTGACCGATGACTTCAGCAAGCGGTACATCGCCAACCCGCAGCACGAAGTGGTTGCGGTGAAGTTCAAGAACGACCCGCAGGAGGCGCTGCGCAAAGCAGTCTGACCCGTCCTGCGATTCCTGAGCCCGGGCCCCGTGCCCGGGCTTTTTTTCTCCGAGACTTATCCTGTAGGTAAGGCTTCAGCCTTACAGGAACCAATTATTACAAGGCTGAAGTCTTGCCTACAGCTGATGGGCAGAAGTCTTGCCTGCAGCGTGTCAGTACCTACTGACCGGCCTTCTCCAGTTCGACCAGGCTGTCCTCGAGGTACTTCAGCAGCCGCTGCATCGATGGCAGCGTCCGGCGGCAGGCGGTGAGTCCGACTTCCATCTTGTCGCAGTAACTGGTGAGCGTGATGTTCAGCGCCATGCCGTCGATCGGGATGGAAACCGGGTACATGCCGACCAGTTCCGCGCCGTTCCAGTAGAGCCGGTTGCGCGGGCCCGGCACGTTGGAGATGACCAGGTTGAACGCCTGGTACTCCGGCAGGATGCCCAGTGCGACCTTGAGCCCGGCCGGTGCGTTCATGATCGACTGGTAATACAGCGTTTCCTTCGGACTCATGCCCTCGATGCGCCGCTTGCCGTCGAGAATCGAGCGGCGGATGACCTCCAGCCGCTTGACCGGGTCGGCGATGTGCGTGCCGAGGTTGGCCAGCAGCACGCCGACCTGGTTACCCGAGGCGCTCTCGTCCTGGCGCAGCGACATGGGCACCATGGCGATCAGCGGATCATCCGGCAGTTCGTTCAGGTCCTGCAGGTAGGCGCGCAGCGCGTGGGCGCACATCGCCAGCACGATGTCGTTGATGGTCGCCTTGTACGATTTCGCGATCTGCTTGATCCGGTCCAGTGAATAGGACTGCGCGGCGAACCGCCTCGAACCGGTGATGCGCTGGTTGAGGATGCAGCGCGGGGCCTGGAAGATGGACACGAAATCCGGGTTGCTCGCCTTGTTGCGCAGGGTTTTCGCGACTTCCAGGAGCACCGGCGCCAGCGTCTGCGCTTCACCGCCGATGCCCTGCACCGCCTCCACGGCGTTGCTGACGAGGTTGCCGGCGCGCGCCCGCTTGCTGCGTGGCTTCTTCGGCACGCTCATCGCCCACAGCGGCGGCGTGTCGCGCACGGCGGGATCCTCCGAGAGGGACTTGCGCGCCAGTTGCATCGCGGCGACGCCGTCGACCATCGCGTGGTGGAGCTTGGTGTACACCGCGAACTGGTTGTTCTTCAGTCCTTCGATCAGGTGGAACTCCCACAGCGGGTAGGCCCGGTCGAGCAGCGTGCCATGCATTTTCGATACGTAGGCCAGCAGTTCGCGGATCCGCCCCGGACGCGGCAGCGACGTGTGGAAGAAATGGTTCTCGATGTCGAAATGGTCATCCTCCTCCCAGAACGCCTGTCCCAGGCGCGTCACCACGCGCTGGTTGAATGGCGGCCGGTTCGCCGGCGTGTCACGGAACCGCGCGATCTCGTGGTAGAGCCAGTTGCGCGGTGCGTCCTCCGGGTAGCGGAGCAGTTGCAGGCCGCCGACGTGCATGGGCTGCTGGCGTCGTTCGAGCCAGAGGAAGGACTGGTCGGTGGGGCTGAGCGGTTTCATGACAGGGCACTCTTCAGGGTTCAGGCCGGCAGGGTAGAGGGCAGTATAGCCAGCG
>JBFKKR010000074.1:0-15979 GCA_041682035.1 Pseudomonadales bacterium
ATCATCGGGACCGATTTCACGGACCTCACGATTGCCTTCTTCCAGTCGATCATGGCCGGGGAAAACCCGCGCAAGGTGCTCCAGGCCGACAAGCCGTTCCACGTCGCCTCGGACACCAACGGGTGCATGTCGGCCGACAACCTGGACGCAAATACCGCTTTCTCTGCCGCCTCGCTGGAAGTGCCCGGCGTCGGCAGCGGAACGGCGGCATTCGCGGGCCTGGGCGCGCCGGTGGTGACGCCGATCCCCGGCACTGCGGGCATCAGGATTGCCGGCATCCCCCGGCTGGAGGGCACCGCTTACGCGGCGGCAGCCGAGACGCGCGTGTTCCTGGCACTCGCCAAGGGCCCCCTGTTCGACCCGGGCGCGAGCCCAAACCGGATGCCGACGTTCGTGATCCAGAACCAGGTCATGCCGCTGCGGTTCGCGCTGCCGGCAACCGGTGAAGCAATCGATCTTGCGCTGGCCGGCGTGGCCGCGGAACTGGCGCCGGATGAGCAGTTGTACCTGGTTGCCTATTCGATCCACGACCAGTTCATCGCGCACGGCAGCCGCGCGCCCGGTGGACTGGTGATCACCAGCCCGAAGCTGCACCTGCCGGTTCGGTAATCGTAAAGAGTGACTCCTGCAAGAATGCCGGCCCTGCGGGGCCGGTTTTTTTTGGCGTCCATACTCTGTCAGGCTGAAGCCTGACCTACAAAGCGCAGGTTACATGTTGAGGGAACGGCCGCCGTCGACGGCGAGGACCTGGCCGGTCACGTAGGGCGCGTCCAGCGCGAGGTAGGTGACGGCACCGGCGATGTCGGCCGGTTCGCCGGTGCGCTGCATCGGAATCCGGTCGAGGATGGACTGCATCTCGTGCGGATCCGGGTTCTTCTCCGGCCAGAGGATCGCCCCGGGCGCGACCCCGTTCACGCGGACCCGCGGTGCGAGTTCGAGCGCCATCGAGCGCGTCAGCATCTGCAGGCCGGCCTTCGCGGCGGAATACACCGGGTGCGACCGCATCGGGCGGGACGCGAAGATGTCGAGCAGGTTGACGATGCAGCCTTCCTGCCGGCGCAACGCGTCGGCCGCGTGCTGCGACAGGAAAAACGGGGCGCGCAGGTTGCTGCCCATGAGCTCGTCCCACTGCGCGGCCGTCACGTCCCCCATCGGCGTCGGAAAAAACGACGACGCACTGTTGACCAGCACGTCGAGCCGGCCCCGCCACGCCATGGCCGCACCCACCAGCTCCGCGGCGCTGCCCGCCTGCTGCAGGTCCGCCTGCACGACGTGGGTGCTGTTGGTGCGGCGGTGCTGCAGCAGTGTCTGCAGGTTGCGCGCCTCCTCCTTGCTGTGACGGTAGTGGATCAGCACGTCGCAGCCGCGCGCGTGCAACGCGTCCACGATCGCCGCGCCCAGCCGGCGCCCACCACCCGTGACCAGTGCGACCTTGTTATTCATGCCAGTGTCCTTCCTCCTCCCAGCGTGCCCGAACTGCGCCGATCGCTGCAAGCCGGGCCTCGCGCAACGCGCGCTGGATCTGTCGGCCGTCCAGCCCGTCGATGTCCGCAGGCCGCACCGCGCGCAAGGCTTCGGCCACCTCGTACAGGTACCGTGCCTGTGGATAGGGTGCGTCCGCAAGTCCCAGGCGTCCACGCGCGTCCGCCTCGCACGCCGCGAGGTATTCCGCGAAGCGCTCAGCGCGGCGTGTTGCATCGGCGCGTTCCAGCAGTTTCAGGACCGTCTCGTCACGCAACTGGCGCGCCGTGTGGCAGAGCAGGTGCTCGCGGCACACCAGCACCGCCAGCTCGCGCTCCTGCCGGGAAGCGCGCATGCGATCGCAGAGGGCTTTCACCAGCGGCACGCCGGTGGATTCGTGACCGCGATGCGACGGCAGCACGTGCGCAGGTGTGATGCCCTTGCCCAGGTCATGCAGCAGCACGGCGACGCGCGCATTGGCGGACAGGTTCATGCGCGCGGCCTGTTGCAGGCACAGCAGCAGGTGCTCGCCGGTGTCGATCTCGGGATGGTAGTCCGCACGCTGCGGCACGCCGAACAGCGCGTCGACCTCCGGAAACACCACGCGCAGCGCACCGCACGCGCGCAGCACGCGCAGGTACACGTCCGGCGCGGGCTCCATGAGCGCCCGGCGGGTCTCCTGCCAGACCCGTTCCGGCACCAGGTGCCCGAGTTCACCGGACCCGGCCAGTTGCTGCATCAGCGCCATCGTCTCGTCGGCGACGGTGAACCCCATGCCGGCGAACCGCGCCGCGAAACGCGCCACCCGCAATACGCGCAACGGGTCCTCCGCGAACGCCGGCGAGACATGGCGCAGTTTTCTTTCCTCGAGGTCGCGCCGGCCGCCGTGCGGATCGATCAGCATGCCGTTCTCGTCTTCCGCCATGGCGTTGATGGTGAGGTCCCGGCGCACGAGGTCATCCTCGAGCGTGATGTGGGGGTCGAAACGGAACTCGAAGCCGCCATAGCCGTGGCCGCTCTTGCGCTCGGTACGCGCGAGGGCGTACTCCTCGTTGGATTCCGGATGCAGGAACACCGGGAAATCACTGCCGACCTGGCGGAATCCGAGCGTCTTCATCTGTTCGGGCGTGGCGCCGGTGACGACCCAGTCGCGGTCGGAATCCGGCATGCCGAGCAGGCGGTCGCGCACCGCGCCGCCGACGAGATAGGTCTTCAAGCCGTTTCCCTGTCTTCTTCCGCTTCCGGCATGTGCAGGGATTGTACGACCTCGTCATCCTGCAATGAATGCAGGTGGATATCGAAGCCCCAGAGACGGTGCAGGTGCCGCAGGACCTCCCGCGAATCCTCCTCCTGCAACGGCATGCGGTTGTGCCGCACGTGGTGCAGCGTCAGCGAGCGGTCACCGCGCATGTCGACGCTGTAGACCTGGATGTTCGGTTCGCGAAAGCTCAGGTTGTACTGCTCGGACAGGCACTGTCGCACGTAGCGGTAGCCTTCCTCGTCGTGGATGGCGGTGATCGACAGTTCCGACCGATCGTCGTCGTCGAGCAGGCAGAACAGGCGCAGGTTGCGGATCACGCGCGGGGACAGGAACTGCTGTATGAAGCTCTCGTCCTTGTAGTTCCGCATTGCGAAATCCATGGTCTCGCGCCAGTCGGAGCCGGCGACGTCGGGCAGGAAGCGGCGATCCTCATCGGTCGGGTTTTCGCAGATGCGGCGCAGGTCCTGCATCATGTGGAAGCCCAGCGTGTACGGATTGATTCCGGAATAGTAGGGACTGTCGTACGGGGGTTGCTGGATGACGCTGGTGTGGCTCTGCAGGAATTCGATCATGAAACCGTCGGTGACCAGTCCCTCGTTGTAGAGCTCGTTGATCAGCGTGTAGTGCCAGAAGCATGCCCAGCCTTCGTTCATCACCTGCGTCTGACGCTGCGGGTAGAAGTACTGCGCGATCTTGCGCACGATGCGGACCAGTTCGCGCTGCCAGCTCTCCAGCAGCGGCGCGTTCTTCTCGATGAAGTAGAGCAGGTTCTCCTGCGGCTCCTCCGGAAAACGCGGGTATTTCTGGTTCTTGCCACCGCGTTTCTTGTCCAGTTGCGGGATGGTCCGCCACAGCATGTTGATCTGCTGCTGCAGGTACTCCTCGCGCTCGCGCTGCCGGCTCTCCTCCTCCTCGGCGGAGATCGGGTGCGGGCGCTTGTAGCGGTCGACACCGTAGTTCATCAGCGCGTGGCACGAGTCGAGGATGTCCTCCACCGCGCGCACGCCGTGGCGTTCCTCGCAACGGCTGACATAGTTCCGCGCAAACACCAGGTAATCGATGATGGACTCCGCGTCGGTCCAGGTGCGGAACAGGTAGTTGCCCTTGAAGAACGAGTTGTGGCCGTAACTGGCGTGCGCGATCACCAGCGCCTGCATCATCATGGTGTTCTCTTCCATGAGGTAGGCGATGCACGGGTTGGAGTTGATCACGATCTCGTAGGCCAGGCCCATCTGCCCACGCCGGTAGCGCTTCTCGGTGCTGAGGAAATGCTTGCCGTAGGACCAGTGGTGATAACCGACCGGCATGCCGACCGACGCGTAGGCATCCATCATCTGCTCGGCCGAGATCACCTCGATCTGGTTCGGATAGGTGTCCAGCCCGAACTTCTCGTGCGCGATGCGGCCGATCTCCCGATCGTATTGCTCGATCAGTTCGAACGACCAGTCCGAGCAGGTCGACAGGGGCTCGCGTCTCACGCCGCCCTCCGCGCGAACAGGTCGCGGAACACGGGGTAGATGTCGGCGATGTCCACCAGCTGGCGCATGGCGAAGGTCTCGTCGTAGGCTTCCTGCACCTTCTGGTATTCCTGCCACAACGCCTGGTGATCGCGCGGGGTGATCTCGACGTAGGCGTAGTACTGCAGGTACGGCATGATGTCGTCCATCAGCAGCTTCGAGCAGAGCGGCGAGTCGTCGTTCCAGTTATCGCCGTCGGAAGCCTGCGCGCCGTAGATGTTCCACTCGGCGACCGGGTAGCGCTCGCGGATGATGTCCTTCATCAGCTTCAGTGCGCTGGACACGATGGTGCCGCCGGTTTCGCGCGAATAGAAGAATTCCTCCTCCTCGACCTCGCGCGCGCTGGTGTGGTGGCGGATGAACACCACCTCGATGCGGTCGTAGTTGCGCTTCAGGAACAGGTAAAGCAGCAGGAAGAAGCGCTTGGCGATTTCCTTGGTGTGCTGCGTCATGGAACCGGACACGTCCATCAGGCAGAACATCACCGCGCTGGAAGTCGGGTTGGGACGCCGCACGTTGAAGTTGTACTTCAGGTCGAACTCGTCGATGAAGGGAACCCGCAGGATCCGCCCCCGCAGCCGCTCGATTTCCGCCTCGAGTTCCCCGACGCGGTGGGCATCGCGCTGGAACGGCTCCAGCTTCATGATCTCTTCCAGTTCCGCCTCGAGTTCGCGCAGCTTGCGCCGGTTGGCGCCGGTCAGCGAGATGCGCCGTGCATGCGCGGCGCGCAGCGAGCGAATGATGTTGATGCGCGCGGGGATGCCCTGGTTGACGATGCCGCCGCGTACGTACTTGAAGGAATCCAGGCCGGCCAGCCGGCGCTTCACCAGGTAGGGCAGTTCCAGGTCCTCGAACATGAACTCGAGGAACTCGTCCTGGGTGATCTGGAACACGAACTCGTCCTGCCCCTCGCCCGAATCGCTGGCGCTGCCCCCGCCGCCACCGCCTGCACCGCCCTGCGGGCGCGGCAGCGAATCGCCGGTGGAAAACTCCTTGTTGCCGGGCAGCACACCCTCGTGGCGGCCGCCCTTGCCATGGTGGAAGCTCGGTTCGGAGATGTCGCGCGTCGGGATGCCGATGCTTTCGCCGCGTTCCAGGTCGGTGATCGAGCGCTTGCCGACGGCCTCGGACACCGCCTTCTTGATGTGGCCGCGATAACGTTCCAGGAAGCGCTGCCGGTTGACCGCGCTCTTGTTCTTCGCATTGGGCCTGCGATCAATGATGTAACTCATCGCGCCTCCCTTCTCTGGTTTCCCGGCGTGGCAGCCGACAGCGTCGGAGGCACGCCGCGGAACGCTTGCCGCACCATGCCCGTTACTGTGACTTCCTGACGCGCAGGTACCACTCGCAGAGCAGGCGGACCTGTTTCTCGGTGTAGCCGCGTTCGGTCATGCGCGTGACGAAATCCTGGTGCTTCTTCTGGTCATCCTTGGACGCCTTCGGGTTGAAGGAGATGACCGGCAGCAGGTCCTCGGTGTTGGAGAACATCTTCTTCTCGATCACCGTGCGCAGCTTCTCGTAACTCGTCCACACCGGGTTCTTGCCGTTGTTGTTGGCGCGCGCACGCAGCACGAAGTTGACGATCTCGTTGCGGAAATCCTTCGGATTGCTGATGCCGGCCGGTTTCTCGATCTTCTCCAGTTCCTCGTTCAGGGACGGACGGTCGAGGATCTCGCCGGTCTCCGGATCGCGGAACTCCTGGTCCTGGATCCAGAAGTCGGCGTAGGTGACGTAACGGTCGAAGATGTTCTGGCCGTACTCGCTGTAGGACTCCAGGTAGGCGGTCTGGATCTCCTTGCCGATGAACTCCACGTAACGCGGCGCCAGGAACTCCTTGATGAAGCGCAGGTAGCGTTCCTGCGTGTCCGGCGTGTACTGCTCCTGCTCGATCTGGTTTTCCAGCACGTACAGCAGGTGCACCGGGTTGGCGGCCACTTCCGAGGCGTCGAAGTTGAACACCTTGGAGAGGATCTTGAACGCGAAGCGGGTGGAGAGACCCGTCATGCCCTCGTCGACACCGGCGCTGTCGCGGTACTCCTGGATCGACTTCGCCTTGGGGTCGGTATCCTTCAGGTTCTCGCCGTCATAGACGCGCATCTTCGAGAAGATGTTGGAGTTCTCCGGTTCCTTCAGCCGCGAGAGCACCGAGAACTGCGCCAGCATGCGCTGCGTGTCCGGCGCACAGGGCGCGTCCGACAGCGAACTGTTCTGCAGCAGCTTCTGGTAGATCTTGATTTCCTCGCTGACGCGCAGGCAGTACGGCACCTTCACGATGTAGACGCGGTCGATGAAGGCCTCGTTGTTCTTGTTGTTACGGAAGTTCTGCCACTCCGACTCGTTCGAGTGCGCCAGGATGACGCCATCGAACGGGATGGCGCCCATGCCCTCGGTCCCGTTGTAGTTGCCTTCCTGCGTGGCGGTCAGCAACGGGTGCAGCACCTTGATCGGCGCCTTGAACATCTCGACGAATTCCATGATGCCCTGGTTCGCCTTGCACAGGCCGCCGGAGAAGCTGTACGCGTCCGGATCGTGCTGCGCGAACTCCTCCAGCTTGCGGATGTCGACCTTGCCGACCAGCGAGGAGATGTCCTGGTTGTTCTCGTCGCCGGGCTCCGTCTTCGCGACCGCGATCTGGTCCAGGATCGAGGGAAACTTCTTCACCACGCGGAACTGCGTGATGTCGCCGTTGTATTCGTGCAGCCGCTTGACCGCCCAGGGTGACATGATCGGCTTGACGTAACGGCGCGCGATGCCGTACTCCTCCTCGAGGATGTGTGCATCTTCCTCGTAGCTGAACAGCGACAACGGCGACTCGTTCACCGGCGAGCCCTTGATGGCGTAGAACGGCACTTCCTGCATCAGTTCCTTGAGCTTCTCCGCGAGCGAGGACTTGCCGCCGCCGACCGGCCCCAGCAGGTAGAGGATCTGCTTGCGCTCCTCGAGCCCCTGCGCGGCGTGGCGGAAGTACGACACGATATTCTCGATGCACTCCTCCATGCCGTAGAACTCGTCGAAGGAGGGGTAGACCTTGATGACCTTGTTGCTGAAGATGCGCGACAGCCGTGGATCGTCCGCGGTGTTCACCAGCTTGGGCTTGCCGATCGCCTGCAGCAGGCGTTCCGCCGCCGTGGCGTACGCGCTCGCGTCGCTCTTACAGATCTCCAGGTATTCCTGCAGGCTCAGTTCCTCTTCCTGCGTTTTCTCGTAGCGGGCCTGGTAGTGGCTGAATATGGTCATTGCGGATCACCCCTCAAGCGTGGTTCCTGTAGGGTTAGACACGGGATTTCGGGATTGGCTCACACGTCTCGTCCCTGTTCCGTGAATGGCCGAAGAATCGGGTTCCATTTCTAGCATAGCCCCAACGGTTCAAATGGTTAATCGGCGCAGCGGCCACGTCGCGTGACCGGCCGACGCGCGCAATCGCTGTCTTCAACTTACTGCAATTCGCGTGCCCGTGCCGCTGTTGCAATTCCCGGAAACGGGTCTGGCACTCGCCGAAACGGAGTGCCAGACAGGGGAGTCAGGACTGTGCGCGGAAGAAACGCCGGTCGTCGAGGCGCAGCAGGGTGAGCGGACCACCCCACACGCAGCCGGTGTCCAGCGCGTCGACATCGCCACGGTTGGCGCGCCCCTGCAGGGCCGCCCAGTGGCCGAACACGATGCGTTGTCCGGCACTGGCGCGCCCGGGCACGTCGTACCACGGCATGTAACCGGCAGGAATGGCGGTTTCGTCCTGCTTGTACCGCAGGTCGAGCTGACCGCGGGCGTCACATATGCGCATGCGCGTCAGGTAGTTGGTCAGCACCCGCAGCCGCTCGGCACCCTGCAGGTCATCGTGCCAGCTGGCCGGCTCGTCGCCGTACATCGCGCGCAGGAAATCCCGCCGCCCGCCACCGCGCAGGGCTGCCTCCACCTCGGCGGCCAGGCCGAGCGACTTTTCGATGGTCCAGGCCGGGTGCAGGCCGGCGTGCACCATGCTGTAGCCCAGTTGCCGGTCGTGGTGCATGAGCCTGCGCCGGGCCAGCCATTCGATCAGTTCTTCCCGGTCCGGCGCCGCCAGCAGTGGTTCCAGGTACTCCTTCGGCTTGGGATCGCGGATCCCGTGGTGGATCGCCAGCAGGTGCAGGTCATGATTGCCGAGCACGACCACGACGCGGTCGCCAAGGTCGCGCACGAAGCGCAGTACGTCCAGCGAGTCCGGCCCGCGACTGACCAGGTCCCCCACCATCCAGAGGGTGTCGCCGGCGGAGAAGCCGGCCTGCCTGAGTACGTCCCGCAACGGCCGGTAGCAGCCCTGCACGTCACCGACGGCGTAGGTACTCACGGCGGCGCCTGCGCACTGACGGTATTGGCGAGCCGCACCCAGTCGGCGACGGCCAGCTGTTCGGGGCGGGTTTCCGGCGCGATCCCGGCCGCACGGATCACCGGCTCGCCGGCCAGTCCGCGCAGGCCGTTGCGCAGGGTCTTGCGGCGCATGCCGAAGGCGGCCTTCACCAGCCGTTCCAGCAACGCGGCATCCTCGGCCACGACCGCCGGCGCGCGCGGCACCAGGCGGACCAGCCGGGACTGCACTTTCGGCCGCGGGCGAAAGGCCTCCGGTGGCACCTGGAACAGGGGTTCGACATCGCAGTGGTACTGCAGCATGACGCTGAGCCGGCCATAAGTGCCCGAGCCGGGATTCGCGGCCATCCGGTCCACCACCTCGCGCTGCAGCAGGAAGTGCATGTCGCGAATCAGGCTGCGCTGCTGCAGCAGGTGAAACAGCAGCGGCGTGGAGATGTTGTAGGGCAGGTTGCCGACCACGCGCAGGTCGTCACGTCCGGCGAACAAGGCCGCCAGGTCCAGTTGCAGCGCATCCTGCTCGAACACGTGCAGACCCGGGTCATCGCGCCCGCGCAATGCCGTGGCGAGGTCGCGGTCGATTTCCACCACGTGCAATGCATTCAGGCGCTCACGCAAGGGCACCGTCATGGCGCCCCGGCCGGGACCGATCTCGATCATGCAGTCGTCCGGCTGCGGGGCGATGGCCCGCACGATGCGCTGCACGATGACCTCGCTGGCCAGGAAATTCTGGCCGAAGCGCTTGCGCGCGTAATGGGTTTCCATGGTGTCAGCCACCGGTCGCGGCGTCCGGCGCCCGCCGGCGCGCCGCCAGTTCCCGCGCCAGCTGCAGCGCCTCGGACAGGCTGCCCGCGTCCGCGCGGCCGGTGCCGGCGAGGTCCAGCGCGGTGCCGTGATCGACCGAGGTACGCACGAACGGCAGCCCCAGGGTGACGTTCACGGCGCGGCCGAAACCGGCATGCTTGAGTACCGGCAGCCCCTGGTCATGGTACATCGCCACCACCGCGTCGGCGCCTTGCAGCTGCCGCGGCGTGAAGAGCGTGTCGGCCGGCAGGGGCCCCTCCAGCGCCATGCCCTCGCCCCGCAGTTCCGCCAGTACCGGGCCGATCACCTCGATCTCCTCGCGGCCGAGGTGTCCGCCCTCACCGGCATGCGGATTCAGCCCGGCGACCAGTATGCGTGGCCGCTCGATGCCCCAGTCGGACTGCAGGCATCCGTGCACCGTGCGGACCGTGCGCCGGACCGCTTCGCTCGTGACCTGTCCGGCGACATCGCGCAACGGCAGGTGCGTGGTCACCAGCGCCACGCGCAAGCCGCCGGCCACCAGCATCATCACCACGTGACCGACGCCACTGCGCTCGCAGAAAAACTCGGTGTGGCCGGAAAACGGCACCCCGGCATCATTGATCACGGATTTCTGCACCGGCCCGGTGACCAGCCCGTCGAAGGTCCCGGCCAGGCAGCCGTCTGCCGCGATACGCAGGGTCTCGAGCACGTAGGCCGCATTCCGCGGCTGCAGCGCGCCGGGAACCACCGCTTCCGCGACGTGAACCGCCGCCACCTGCAGGGCGCCCGCCTCGCGCGGCGCCGGCCGCTTGCCGTCGAATGCATGGATAGTGAGGGGCAGGCCCAGGTCGCGGGCGCGCGCGAGCAGTACGTCCGGGTCCGCGATGCAGACCAGGCCACAGTCCGGCGGATTCTGCGCCAGCATCACCGCGAGGTCGATGCCGATGCCGGCCGGTTCGCCCGGCGTGAAGGCCAGGCGCACTGCGGTCATGCGCGCCTCAGAGCTTGATGTCGACGAAGGCTTCCTCGCGGATCTCCGCCAGCCAGGTCGTCAGCGCTTCCTCGAACTTCCGGTTGCGCAGGATATTGGTGGCCTGGCGCGTGCGGAACTCGTCGCTCTTGTCGGTGTCCCGCCGCTCCAGCACCTGCAGCACATGCCAGCCGAACGGCGACTGGAACGGCTGGCTGAGCTCACCGATCACGATGTTGTCCATGACCCGTTCGAACTCGGCGACCGTCGCGCCGGCGCCGACCCAGCCGAGGTCGCCGCCATTGCGGGCGCTGTTGGTGTCGTCGGAAAAGGCGCGCGCCGTCTCGGCAAAATCGGCGCCGTTGCGGATCCTGCCGCGCAGGTCATGGATCAACTCGCGCGCCTCCGCCTTGGTGCGGATCTCGCTGGGCCGGATCAGGATGTGGCGGACGTGCGTCTCCTTGACGAAGTTCACCTCGCCGCCGCGCACGCCGATCAGCTTGATGACATGGAAGCCGCTGGCGCTCCTGACCGGCTCCGCGACGTCGCCTGTTTTCAGGTTCGGCACCGCATCGGCGAAGATCGTCGGCAACTGCGCCGTCTTGCGCCAGCCGAGGTCACCGCCACGCAGTTCCGGGCCACCCGCTTCCTTGGTGGCGTCCAGGACATCGGTGAGACTGGCGCCCTGCGCCAGCTCGTCGTAGATCTTGTCGGCGGCGCGGCGCGCATCGAGTTCCTCGATGGAGGTGGGGTCCTCGCTCAGCGGCACCAGGATGTGGGCGATGCGGTACTCGGCGGCGGTCTGCGCCTTGCCCTCGTCAGAACGCAGGAAATTCGCCAGTTCCTGCGGCGTCACCTGGATGCGGTCACCCACCCGGCGCTGCCGCACCTGGTTGATGAGCATCTCGCGCCGGATCTGCGCGCGGGCATCCTGGTAGGAGAGCCCGTCCGACTGCAGTGCATAACGGAACGCCTCCAGGCTCAGGCCGTTGTCGCGCGCAATCCGCGCCATCGCCTGGTTGAGCTCCTGGTCGCTGACGCGCACCCCGTACTGGTCCGCGATCTGCACCTGAATCATTTCCATGATCATGCGATCCAGCACCTGCTTGTTGAGGATGCTGGCCGGGGGAATCCGCCCACCCTCGCGCTGCTTCATCTCGTACTCGACCATGCGCACGCGATCGTCCAGTTCGGACTGCATGATGATATCGTCGTTGACGACCGCGACCACGCGGTCGATGCGCTGCAAATCCGCACGCGCAAGGCCCGTGCCTGCCAGCAGCACGAGCAGCACACTGGCCAGGACGGCCTTTACGCGCGCCGAATTCATATCAATAAAGGAGTGAACCACCGAACTCATTGCTCTCATCTTCACGTCTGCGATACCCGGGGATGCCATCGTCAAGGACGGTATCCAGCTTGTTGCCCACGCCGCCGAGCCCCTTCATGACGAACTGCAGGAACACGCCGCTGTTGGCGCTGTCCTCGCTCGGCACGCTGTCGTCACCGTCTGCGATCCAGCGCCGGTAGGCGAGCCGTACCTTCCAGCAGCAGCTCTCGTATTCCAGGCCGGCCAGCGATTCCAGCGAACGATCCAGCCGCCAGTCGCGGTGCCAGCGGCCGATGAAGCTCCAGTCGCCCCAGATGGGCCAGATCATCGACAGGTCCGTGGCCTCCAGGCTGATGGAGTCACGCTCCCGGTAACCGATGTTGAACAGGTGATCGACATCCGGGTGGTAGCGCAGGTTGAGGCCCAGCAGCTCGGACTCGTCGCCGTGGTCATCGTACTGCCATTCCACCAGCATCCGCCAGGCATCGCTGGCGCGGAAGACGGCCTCGGCCACCCACGGCGACACGTCGGCCTCGCTGGTGATCGGACTCGGCGAGTTGGTCGTACCCTCGACCGTGTTGAGGCGGTTCTGGAAGTAGAAGGCACGGCCGAGGCTCAGGCTCATGCGCTCGAAACCGGAGTTCGCCTCGAGGTAGCGGGAGGTCACGCCAAGGGACACCTGGTTCGCCTCGCCGACCCGGTCATGACCGGTGAAGCGGTCCTCGCGGAACAGCTGCGCGTAGGACAGTTGCAGTTGGTCCGTATCGAAGTCGGGAATGGTGTCCTGGCGCTGGTACGGCACCCACAGGTAGTAGGCGCGTGGCTCCAGCGTCTGCGTCATGGCCTGGCCCAGCAGCGTGGTGTCGCGCTCGAAGTACAGGCCGCTGTCCACGGACACCATGGGCAGGGTGCGCGTCTTGTGATCGTCCATGCCCGGCTCGGTCTGCGTCAGGTAATACTGGGTGTGCTTCAGCTTGACGGTCGGCGTCAGGTAGCCGGACGCCCAGACCAGCGGTAGCCGCAGGCCCGGCTCCAGGTGCACGCGGTGGCCGGTGACATCGGCCCCGGAGGCGATCTCCGCCGCCGTCATCAGGCTGCGCTGGCGGTTGTGATCGAAGTACGCGTACTGCGTCTCGAACAGGTATTCCAGGCCGCTGGAGGTATCCGGCAGTATGCCGGCGAGGGTCAGCTGCGGCAGGCGCGTGTAGGGCTTCTGCGACTGGGTGTCGGCACCCAGGGTCTGGAAGCCCTCGAGCCGGAAATCCACGTCCCACCAGTCCCAGTGCTTGTACATCCGGCCCAGCCGCGGCAGGTTCGTGGAACTGGTCACGTTGAGCTCGCTGCCGAGGTCCTTGAAGTAGTCCGAGTCACTGACCATGTTGTAGTCGATGTGGGAATTCCAGCGGTTCCCCCACTGCCCCCGCTCGTCGAACGCGACCAGCCAGCGCTCGTCGCCGTTCTCGTCGTCGTCATTCGGCAGGTAGGCGGCCGAGACGGTGCCGGTGTCGTTGTCTGACAGGTAGCGGAACTCGTTCTCAAGCATGAAGCCGCGCTTGGACATGAACCGTGGGACCAGCGTCATGTCATAGTTCGGCGCCAGGTTGATGTAATACGGCGTGGCGACGTCGAGGCCGCTCTCGGAATTGATGCTGGCCACCGGGAACAGGAAGCCGCTCTTGCGCTCGCGGCTGAGCGGAAACGCCCAGTAGGGAGAATAGAAAACCGGCATGCCACCAACCCGCAGCACCATGCCGCGCACCTTGCCGGTGTCGGTGTGCGGGTTCAGCTCGATCTCGCGCGCGTTCAGCGCCCAGGCCTCGCTGTCGGGGGGACAGGTGGTGTAGGTGCCGTCGTTGATGAACACCACCTCATCCTCGCGGCGCACGATGGACGCGGCATCCCCGCGTGCGTGCATCTCGTGCATGACGTACTCGACGTTTTCCACGCGCGCCGTGCCGGTGCTCAGGTCCGCTTCGACGCGGTCGCCCCGGAACAGGTAGGTCGGCTCGCGCACCTCCACGTTGCCTTCCAGCAGCGCGTGCTGGTTGGTCCGGTCGACCTCGGCGCGGTCCGCGCGCATCTGGCGGTAGCCCTGCTTGACGATCACCTCGCCGTCGAGCTTGGCGACATCGCCGACCGACTCGATCGAGTTGAGCGCCGACGCCTCCAGCGGTGAATCGCCGGGCTTCTGCGTCGGGTCGAATTTCGCGTGCGGGACGTAAGTGCCGGCGCAGTGCGCGGTCACCCGCTGGCGGTCTTCCGGCTGCAGCTGGTCCACCGGGACCCAGTCGAGGCTTTCGTAGGCGGCGCTCTCCACGGCCGCCTCCGCGTCCTGCGCCAGTGCGGCGCCGGCGGTCGCCTTGGGCACCTTCACGCTGGTGCTGGTGGTGCGTCGCACCACGGTCCGCTCGGGCCGCGGCACCTGGGCGATCGGCCCCGCTTGCGGCGCGAAATCGGCACAGGCCCAGCCTTCGCCGTCCGCAGTGGCGCGGCAGATGTACTGGCTGGTGCTGGCTGCACTCGCGACGGCGGCGTGCAGAGACAGTGTTACGAAGAATGCTGCGCCGGTGCTGCGCGGGAATCTCGGAAGCATCATGAGCCTGTTTGTCACCACTTTCCGTGGGTTATTGTTCGGGTCCTGAAGCCTTGGAACCCGCGATGGCCGCGGCTTGGCGACTTCCTGTGCCTTTGTCCCGCGGTTTCAGGATAATAAGCATTCTTCACACCGAGAGCCAGCGCATGGACCTGCGAAACCAGCAGCTTACGCAATGGACTGAGCAAAAACTGACCGGGTCCGGCGTAACGCTGCCGCCGGATTTTGCCCTGTCCGCCGTGTCGGGAGACGCCAGCTTCCGGCGCTATTTCCGCGCCAGCTGCGACGGCCGCCGCTGGATCGCCATGGACGCTCCCCCGGAAAAAGAGAACAGCGCGCCGTTCCTGGCCATCGCCCGGGCCTGGCGCCGCCAGGGCATCCCGGTGCCGGAGATCGTCGCCGCCGACCTCGACCAGGGCTTCCTGCTGATCGAGGACTTCGGGGACCAGCTGCTGCTGCCGCTGCTGAATGCGAAGACCGCGGACGCACTGTACGGCCAGGCCATGGATATCCTGCTGCGCATCCAGCAGACCGTGGAACCGCAGGACCACGCACTGCCGCCCTACTCGGCTGCGCTGCTGCAGACCGAGATGGACCTGTTCAGCAACTGGCTGTGCGGCGAACTGCTGCAGATCCCCGTGGAGCAGGGCTGGTATGCGCCGCTGTGCGAACTGCTCATTGCCAACGCCCGCGCGCAGCCACAGGTGCCCGTCCACCGGGACTACCACGCCCGCAACCTGATGCGCACCCCCGCCGGCGGCATCGGCGTACTCGATTTCCAGGACGCGGTACGCGGCCCGGTCACCTACGACCTGGTGTCGCTGCTGCGCGACTGTTACATACAGTGGCCCGAACCACGCGTGCGCGACTGGGTGCGCGCGTTCGCGCAGCAGGTCCGTTCGGCCGGGATCACGCCGGCCGATGACGCGACCTTCCTGCACTGGTTCAACCGCATGGGGATTCAGCGCCACCTCAAGGCGAGCGGCATCTTCGCCCGCCTGTGGCTGCGTGACGGCAAGAAGGGCTACCTGGCGGACATCCCGCGCACGCTCTCCCACATCCTCGTCGCGGGCGATGCGGACCCTGCGATGGCCGGACTCTGCGACTGGATTCGCGGGCCCATGCGGGAGGCCATGCTGGATCATCGCGACCTCGCGGCCGCCACGGCCAGGGACCTGCCATGAAAGCCATGCTGCTCGCGGCCGGCGAGGGCCGGCGCATGCGCCCGCTGACGCTGGAGTGCCCGAAGCCGCTGCTGCCGGTACGGGGCCGGCGGCTGCTCGACTACCACCTGGAGAAACTGTCCGCCATCGGGGTCACCGACGCGGTGATCAATATCAGCTGGCTGGCTGCCGTCTTCGAGGAAACCTACCCCGATGCGCGCGCCTTCGGCATGCGCATCCACTGGTCGCGCGAACCCGAATGCCTGGAAACCGGCGGCGGCGTGTTCAACGCCCTGCCGCTGCTTGGCGACGCGCCGTTCCTGCTCATCAATGGCGATATCTTCTGCGATTTCGATTTCGCCCGCCTGCTCGGCGCCCCGGATTCGCTTGCCCACCTGGTGCTCGTCGCCAATCCGGCGCACCACCCGGCCGGCGACTTTCACCTCGACCCCGACAGTGGGCTGGTGCATGCTTCCGGCGCGCCACGCCTGACCTTCGCCGGGATCAGCCGCATTCACCCGGCATTGTTCGATGGGTGCAGCAAGGGTGTATTCCGG
>JBFKKR010000075.1:0-14963 GCA_041682035.1 Pseudomonadales bacterium
ACGCGGGCGGGATGGCTGGGGGACTAGGATTCGAACCTAGATAAGCAAAGTCAGAGTCTGCTGTCCTACCATTGAACGATCCCCCAGCAGGCGCCGCGGTGCATACATTACCCTGATCCGGGGAAAATTTGGAGCGGTGAAAACCGGTAAGGCTGAAGCCTCACCCACAGCCTGCGCGTGCCCCAATCCCATGTAGGTCAGGCTTCAGCCTGACACAGTCAGCGTGAACGCTGCCCACGGTACCGCCGCTAACGCTCCAGCAGGCTGAGGACCTCGACATGGGCCGTCTGCGGAAACAGGTCCCAGGGCTCCACCGTCGCCAGCCGCCAGCCCCTACCCAGCAGCACCGCGACGTCCCGCGCCCAGGTGACCGGATCGCAGGCGATGTACAGCAGCCGGCCGGCGCGCGAGGCGTGGATGCGCTCGAGCACCCGGCGGTCCACCCCGGCGCGTGGCGGATCGAGCACCACCAGGTCGAAGCGGCCCCGGAACCGGCGCGCGTCACCGCGCACGAAGCGGACGTTGTCGATTCCCAGGCGCAGCGCATCCTGCTCGCCGCGGTCCAGCGATTCCTGGTGGATGTCGAGGACGGTGACTTCCCCGTAGGCGCGCGCGAGGTGCAGGCCCATGGCGCCGCTGCCGCCGAACAGGTCCAGCGCGGCGGAGCCGGTGCCGGCCACTTCCAGGGCGCGCAGGTACAGCGCCGACGCGGCGGGCGGGTTGACCTGCGCGAACCCGGCCACCGACACGCTGAGATCGAGATGCCCGTAGCGCTCGCGGATGGTCGGCCGCCCCCACAACATGCGCGCGCCGTCCCGGAAGCGAAAGCGGTCGAAGGTTCCCTGCGCGATCCCGTCCGCGCCCGCCGCGACCAGGCTGTCCACCAGCGCCCGCGGGATTTCAGCCGCGTTCGCAGCCATGAGACCCACCAGCAACTCCCCGGTCAGGAAGCTGGCGCGCAGCACGATATCCCCGACCGGTGCCAGCGGCACGCGGTCCAGGTGGCGGATCATCTCGTTGATGCGCGCTGCGGCCAGTGGGTCGGCCTGCACGGGTCGGAGCGCTGCGGATCCGCGTTCCCGGTAGGCCAGGTGGCCTCCGCTCACCGCGTACTGCGTGGTGGCGCGGTAGTGCCATTCGAGCGGGCTGGCGGTTGCAGGGGGCAGGCTGCACTGCACGCGGGCGGTGCGAAGCAGCGCGTCCTCCACGATCTGTGACTTCAGCGCGCACTGGGCGGCATAGCGCGCATGGGCAAGGTCCAGGGTGGGCGGGAGGTCGTGCGCCTCCACGCGATCCGGAGAGGGCCGCAGGATTGTTTCGACATCGGCGAACCGGGTGCCGCGCGCTTCGGTCACCCGCACCCGCAGTTCCTCGCCGGGCAACGCGCCGCGTACCAGCAGGACACCCGCAGCGGTACGCGCCAGGCCGTAACCACCGGCGACCAGTTTCTCGATCAATACATCCAACAGTTCGTTCATGCTGCCAGGCCAGATCCATCGGCCGAGGTGACCGGGAACCCGGGAGTATGCCCTCGCCTCGGTGCCGGAGACCACGGTAGGCCGGCGTCACCCCTTACAGGGCGGCGGGGCGACATGCGTGAAGGTCTTTCCGTGCAGTGTGTTGGCGTGAACTACCCAGGTGCAGGACGCCGCGCGCAGTCATGACCATGGTTCATGAACCGTCTATGCTCAGGTGCGCATGTCGGAAAACCTGCAACAGGAGGAGACACACATGGCAATCGACAAGGCCCTGTACACCGCGAAGGCCACCTCGACCGGCGGCCGGGCCGGTACGACGAAGAGCGACGACGGGCGGCTCGACGCGCAGTTGTCGACCCCGAAGGGGCTGGGCGGCGACGACGGGCCGGGCACCAACCCGGAGCAACTGTTCGCGGCCGGCTATTCGGCCTGCTTCATCGGCGCGATCAAGGCGGTCGCGGGATCACAGAAGATCAAGGTTCCCAACGATATCTCGATCACTGCCGAAGTGGCGATCGGCCCGATGACGGGCAAGCAGGGCGCATTCAGCGTCGATGCGAAACTGGCGGTGACCATTCCGGGCATGGAGCGGGAAGCGGCGGAGCAACTCGTCAAGGCCGCGCATGAGGTCTGTCCCTACTCCAACGCCACCCGGGGCAACATCAACGTTGACCTGCGCGTCGCCTGATCGCGGGCCGGGCAGCGTGATGTGCGGCCACATCACGCTGCCGCTGCGCCCGGGACATGAATCCACCCGGCTGCCCCGGGCGGCACCGTGACAAACGCGCGGCCGTCGGAAAAATTCAGCCGCCGTGTATCACCCCGTGCACGAAGCGCAGCTTCTCGCACACCGGCTGCGCCAGCACGAACGGATAGAGGTCGGGCTGCCCCATGCTGCGGTTCAGGCTGTTCACTGCATAGGTGATCGGAAACCACGCATCCAGCAGGTGGTCGAAATCCTCGTAGGTGTACGGGTCGAAATCGACGCCCGCCACGAAGCGGTCGCCGGTGGTAAACCGTGGATTCAACTGCAGGCCGTAGGCGTACGCGGTTTCCATCGTGTCGACGATGTGCATGTAGTGGGCCCAGGTCTCCGCCCAGTCCTCCCAGGAATGACAGCTCGCGTAGCAACTGACGAAATAATCCGCCCAGTCTGCACGCGGCTCCTTGTAGTGGCGCTCCAGCGCCTCGCTGTAATCCTCCCGCTCGTCGCCGAACAGCTGGCGGTACGGCGCCAGCCAGCGGGTGTCCCGCACCAGGCGTTCCCAGTAATAGTGCCCGACCTCGTGGCGCAGGTGTCCGAGCAGCGTGCGGTAGGGTTCGGCCATCGTCCTGCGCTGGCGCTCGCGCTCGACATCGTCGGCCTCGGCGATATTGATGGTGATGAGTCCGCTGGCATGTCCGGTCATCACGCGCTCGGTTTCCCGGAACTCAACCGGTTCCTGCTCGGCCAGGAAGTCGAATTCCAGCCCGCGTTCCGGGTCCTGCTGCTTGCTGACCGTCGGCAGTCCCAGCCGCAGCAGCGCGTAGACCAGCCGGTGCTTGCCGACCTCGAGCTTGCGCCAGAGGGCGGCATGCGTCTCGTTGGAGAGGTCGGGCACGGTGTTGTTCAACTGGCAGGCCGCGCACCAGGGGGAGGTTTCATCTTCAGAGACCAGCCAGTTGCAGGCGGCGTGGCGGTGATTGTCACAGTACCGGTAGCGCCGATCCGGGTCGGCGCTTGTGCGCCACAGCCCTTCGCCGGCCGGCTCCAGTGCGGTCAGCAGCAAGGGCCCCGGCAGGTAGCCCAGGCTCGCCCCACAGGCGATACAACGCGTGTTCTCGAAGTAGAGCATCTGGCCACAGTTGGCGCACTCGTACGGTCTCATGCCGGCGGGCCCCGGGGATAAACTGGATGGAAAGAGCATAGACGGATCGCCCGCCGGGCCCGTGCGTTCCTTGTGAAAACCGGCAGCCGGTCTATATATGCTGAGAGCCCGCCGACGCGTCACCCCCCCCAGGAGATTCCCTTGACTGACCCGAAATGCCCGATGCACACCGCCAGCGAAGGCACCTCGAATGCGCACTGGTGGCCCAACCAGCCCCGGCTGGACCTGCTCAACCAGCATTCCGAGCGCTCCAATCCCATGGATGCGGGTTTCAGTTATGCGCAGGCCTTTCAACGCCTCAATTACAGGGCGCTGAAAAAAGACCTGACCGCGCTGATGACCGATTCGCAGGACTGGTGGCCGGCGGATTTCGGTCATTACGGCCCGTTCTTCATCCGCATGGCCTGGCACAGCGCCGGGACCTACCGCATCGGTGACGGCCGTGGCGGCGGTGGCCGTGGGCAGCAGCGGTTCGCCCCGCTGAACAGCTGGCCCGACAACGGCAACCTCGACAAGGCGCGGCGGCTGCTGTGGCCGATCAAGCAGAAGTACGGCAGCGCGATCTCCTGGGCCGATCTCATGATCCTGGCCGGCAACGTGGCGCTGGAATCGATGGGCTTCGAAACCTTCGGCTTCGCGGGCGGCCGCGAGGATGTGTGGGAGCCTGACCTGGACGTCTACTGGGGCCGCGAGACCGAATGGCTGGCGGGCGACAAGCGCTACACCGGCAAGCGCGAACTCGACAACCCGCTCGCCGCGGTGCAGATGGGCCTGATCTACGTGAATCCGGAAGGGCCGGATGGCAACCCGGACCCGGTGGCGGCCGCGCACGACATCCGCGAGACCTTCGGCCGCATGGCCATGGACGACGAGGAAACCGTCGCGCTGATCGCCGGCGGTCACACGTTCGGCAAGTGTCATGGCGCCGGTGACGCGGCCCTGGTGGGTCCGGACCCGGAATCCGCGCCACTCGAACTGCAGGGCTTCGGCTGGATCAGCCGGCATCGCAGCGGCAAGGCCGGCGATGCCATCACCAGCGGCCTGGAGGTGACGTGGACCCAGACGCCGGCGCAATGGAGTCACTCCTACTTCGAAAACCTGTTCAAGTACGACTGGGAACTGACCAAGAGTCCGGCAGGTGCGCACCAGTGGGTGGCGAAGAGCGCGCCGGAAGAAATGCCGGACGCGCACGACAAGCGAAAAAAGCATCTTCCCACCATGCTCACGACGGACCTGTCGCTGCGCTTCGATCCGGCCTACGAGAAGATCGCGCGTCGTTTCCTGGAAAAGCCGGACCGCTTCGCGGATGCCTTCGCGCGCGCCTGGTACAAGCTCACGCACCGCGACATGGGGCCGCGCGCGCGGTACCTCGGCAAGGAAGTGCCCGGGGAGGAGCTGCTCTGGCAGGATCCCATCCCCGCGGTCGATCACAAGCTGGTCTCGGGCAAGGACGTGCAGGCGCTGAAGGCGAAGATCCTGGCCTCCGGCCTGTCGGTGTCCGATCTCGTTTCGGTGGCCTGGGCTTCGGCTTCGACCTTCCGTGGCGGCGACAAGCGCGGTGGCGCCAACGGTGCGCGCATCCGGCTGGCGCCGCAGAAGGGTTGGGAGGTGAACCGGCCGCGCCGGCTGGCCCGGGTGCTGAAGCAGCTCGAATCGATCCAGGAATCCTTCAATCGCGGCAAGAAGCGTATTTCGCTCGCCGACCTGATCGTGCTGGGTGGCTGTGCCGCGGTGGAGAAGGCGGCCGCGGATGCCGGTGTGAAGGTGAAGGTGCCATTCCGGCCGGGCCGGATGGATGCCACGAAGAAGCAGACCGATGCCGCCTCCTTCGCGCCGCTGGAGCCGCTCGCGGACGGATTCCGCAATTACCAGAAACAGAAGTTCGCGGTCGGCGCCGAGCACCTGCTGGTCGACAGGGCGCAACTGCTGACCCTGACCGCGCCCGAGATGACCGTGCTGGTCGGCGGCATGCGGGTGCTGGGCACCAACGCGGACGGCAGCAGGACCGGCGTGCTGACAAAGAAAGTGGGGCGCCTGAGCAACGACTTTTTCGTCCACCTGCTCGACATGAACACGGAGTGGGCCCCGACCGGGCCGGATGCAGACCTGTTCGAGGGGAAGGACCGCCGTACCGGCAAGGTGAAGTGGACCGCGTCACGGGTGGACCTGGTCTTCGGCTCCAACTCGGTGCTGCGTGCGCTGGCCGAGGTGTATGCCTGCGCTGACGGGAAGAAGAAGTTCGTCCGGGATTTCGTTGCGGCCTGGACGCGGGTGATGGAACTGGACCGTTTCGACCTGCGCTGAGGCATGCGCGCACGCCGGATCCGGTGAAACGGTTGAGTGTGGAATGAACGGGTAGGTTCTCCGGCATGCTGCCCGGCTGGATTTGCGCATGTCTTTGCACCAGA
The DNA here is from genome assembly GCA_041682035.1 of Pseudomonadales bacterium. Lineage (GTDB taxonomy): Bacteria > Pseudomonadota > Gammaproteobacteria > Pseudomonadales > JBFGWM01 > JBFJWR01. The sequence goes on from JBFKKR010000075.1 coordinate 5,755, forward strand.
TCGTCTATATCAGTAGCGCGACGTCAGCGCTGTCCGCCGACGAGTTGTCGGAAATGTTGCGTTTTTTTCGCGAGAACAACGCGCGCACCGATATCACCGGCATCATGCTCTACAGCGACCGGCGCATCATGCAGTGCCTGGAGGGGCCGGAGAAAGCACTGCGGGCACTGTTCGGCAGAATCCGGAAGGATCCGCGCCACTGTCTCGTGATGCCCCTGATCGACGGACCGGCCATGGGGCGCCAGTTCAGCGCTTGGAGCATGGCGTTTCCCATGGAGATGCCGGGATTTGACGCCGGGCAGATTCCGGGTTACCGAAACCTTGCGGACCTGGATTTCGACCACGCGGATGACAGCCGGAGCGTGGCGCTCGGCATGCTGAAGCACTTCAAGGAATACCTCGATCGCCGGTCGCGCTGAGCGGCCTCCTGCTCGTTAACCCGCCACCGTCGTGAACACGTGTTTTGCGAGGATATTGCGCTGGATCTCGTTGGTGCCGGCGTAGATCGACGTCTTGCGGTAGTTGAAGTACAGCGGCGCGACCGGCGCGACGTGCGCGGGTGTGGTGCGCACCGGCGCCGGCCGGCCACGGATCTCCGCGAAACCGTCCTGCACGAAGGGCAGTGCGTCCGCGCCGATCGCCTCCACCGCCACCTCGCTCAGCAGTTGCTGCATCTCGGTGCCGCGCAGCTTGAACATGCTCGACAGCGCACCGATCGCCTCGCCGCTGTCGACGCCAAGGAAAAAGCGCATCTCGGTCGCATCCAGAGCATCGATCTGCGTCCCGAGGTCAGCGAGCCGGTGCCGGAAGACCGGGTCATCGATCAGCAGCGCGCCGGACTCGTTGCGGTACTCGCGCGCCAGTTCCTTCAGCTTGCGGAACTGGTGGCGCAGCAACGGCGCGTAGGCCACGCCGCGTTCGAATTGCAGCAGGTACTTCGCGCAGGTCCAGCCCATGCCCTCATCGGCGATGCGGTTTTCCACCGGTACGCGGACGTTCTCGAAAAACACCTGGTTGACTTCCTGCTCGCCGTCGACCGGTCCGTCCAGCGACGGCAGCGGCCGCACGCTGATGCCCGGGCTGGACATGTCCACCAGCAGGAACGAAATGCCCTGCTGGGGTTTGTCTTCCCGGCTGGTGCGCACCAGGCAGAAGATCCAGTCGGCCCACTGTGCGTGCGTGGTCCAGATCTTCGAGCCGTTCAGCACGTAATGGTCGCCGTCACGTTCGGCCTTCATGCGCAGGGAGGCGAGGTCCGATCCGGACTCGGGTTCCGAGTAGCCCTGGCACCAGAACACGTCGCTGGCCAGAATTGCCGGCAGGAACCTTTCCTTCTGCTCCGGCGTACCGAACTCCATGATGACGTAGGCGACCATGGCCAGTCCCATCGGCGAGACCAGCGGGCAACCGGACGCGGCGGTTTCCGAGAGGAAGATGTAGCGCTGCATGGGGGTCCAGCCGGGGCCGCCGTACTCCGCCGGCCAGCCCGGCGCGGCCCAGCCTTTCTCGTACAGTTTCTTCTGCCAGCGCACCTGGCCCGCCTTGTCGAGGTAACCGTTCTTGGTGCGTTCGCGCAACTGCTTCAGCTCCGGGTCGAACGCATCGCCGATCCAGTCGCGCACTTCCCGGCGGAAACTTTCCTCCTCCGTGTTGTACGAGGGATCGAGCACGGTTTCCGCGGCACCTTCCGCGAGTGCGTGCGCGGCGTAGCGGCGCAGGTGGAAATCCGAACCGCCGAAGCGCGCGGCGTTGGCGGTGACGCGCCGGAAGTGGTGTCCCAGCGACAGTTCCTCGGTGATGCCCATGCCGCCGTGGATCTGGATCGCGTCCTGCCCGACCTGGCGCGCCGCGCGGTCCACCTGCACTTTGAGCGCGCTGACGATGCGCGCGCGCTCAGCGGCGGGCAGGTCCAGTTTCAGGGTCGCGGCGTGCGTCATTGCGCCGGCCTGTTCCACCGCGATGAACATGTCCACGATGCGGTGCTGCAGCACCTGGAAAGCGGCCAGCGGCATGCCGAACTGCCTGCGCTGCATGGCGTAACGGACGGTATCGTGCAGCATGCGGCGCATCGCGCCGACCGACTCGGCGCACTGTGCGCAGATTGCCTCGTCGAGCACCTTCGCCAGGTGGGGGGCGGCGCCGCCGGCTTCGCCCAGCAACGCGGTGGCCGGGACCTGCACGTTGTTGAATTCGATATCCGCCGCGCGGCCGCCGTCGATGGTGGGGTAGGCAAGCAGCGAAACGCCTGCGGCTTCACGTTCCACCAGCCATACCGACAGCCCGTGCTCATCGCCCGGCGCGCCGTCGCTGCGCGCCACCACCAGCAGGTGCGAGGCCCAGGGCGCGGCCTGCACGCCTTTCTTGCTGCCCGCCAGCACGTAACCGTCGCCGTTTCTGCGCGCCCGCAGCCGCGTGCCGGCCGGAACGCAGCGGGCGTCGCTCTCGTCCATTGCCAGTGCCAGGGTGACTTCTCCGGCGATGGTGCGGGGCACCAGTTCCGCGGCCACTGGCCCGCCGATGGAACGGAGCAGTCCGCCACCGATGACCATGGTTTCCAGGTAGGGCTCCAGGAACAGCACGTTCCCGAACTCCTCCATCATGATCATGTGATCGACCGCGCCGCCGCCCAGGCCGCCCAGCGCTTCCGGGAAGCAGGCGCCGAGGATGTTCAGTTCCCCGGCGAGGGCGCGCCAGGTCTCCGGGCGCCAGCCGGCAGCCGATTCGGTGGCCGCACGGCGCGTCTCGAAATCGTAGCGGTCGGCCAGGAAGTGGTGCAGCGTGTCGCGCAGCAGGTTCTGCTCTTCAGTGAACCGGAATTCCATGGGGTGGTGCCCTCCTCGTGGCGGCAGGCCGCCCGTTTGCACAGGGTCCGGACGGAGCCCGGGGAATTTGGCCACGCCGGGCACGGGAAAGGAACCCGGATACCGCGGCAACCCGGCGAACTGCGTGCCCCGGGCAGCCGTGGCCCCGGGTGTCCGGGCTGGCGAGGCAATCCGCCTGACTTCCCGCCGCCGGTGCGGGTATTCTTGGCAATCTGCTGCTTTTCGGAACGGAGGTCAAACGACCATGAACCAGGCTGTGACTGCGCACGTGGACGTGCCCCCCTCGCTGGTGCGGGAACAACTGCCGGCGATCACCGGCATGACCACCGGCCTGCTGATGTCGCTGACGCCCGCACCCGTCAAGAACCGGCTGATCGACCAGGGCCGGGAGCGCCACATGACCGTGGCGCCCGCCAGTGACCGGCTGGTGGATCACTATGTCGCCTGGTGCGGCGCGCCCGCGGCGCGTTACGAAGGTACGCTGCCGCCGCATTTCTTTGCCAAGTACGGCATGAGCCTGGTGGCGCGCCTGACCGGCCAGGTGCCCTACAACATGATGAACGTCCTCAACCAGGGCTGTCGTTTCCAGGTACGCGAACTGATTCCTCGTGGCGAGGAAATCCGGCTGCGCGGCCGGCTGTTGGACTGCAGCGAGGACGGCCCGCGCGTGCGCGTGCACACGCAGGTCACCGCGGGCTGGTCCGGCAACCCGGACGCCATGACGGTGGATTCGTTTGCCGCCGTCATGCTGGGGAAGCCGGGGAAGAAGCGCGCGCCGAAGCGCGATGAGCCGGAATTCTCCACCGTTGGCAGCTGGTCCGCCGACCGCCACGAGGGCCAGCGCTTCTTCTACCTGACCGGTGACTTCAATCCCATCCACACCTTCTGGCCGCTGGCGAAACGCACCCGCTTCGGCGGCTGCATCCTGCACGGGTTCGGCTCGCTGGCGCGCAGCTGGGAGGCGATCCGCAATGCCGGGTACGAGATCGCCGATGCCGACCTGCGCTTCGTGAAACCCAACCTGCTGCCGAATCCGCGGCTCGATGTGCAGGTGGCCGTCGCGCCGGATCGCGACGGTTACCGGCAGGCGAGGCTCGTCGGTGGCGACGGCAGCGTGTACCTCGCCGGTCGCTTCCGGTCCGCGGAGCAGGGCGCATGAGCGTCTACGAGCAGGTCCCGCCGGGACGCCAGCCGGTGCTGGTGGACGCGGTGCGCACGCCGTTCCTGAATTCCGGCGGCGCCTATACGCGCCTGCGGCATCACGAGCTGGCGGCGGAGCCGGTTCGCGCGCTGCTGCGGCGCAACCCGGTGCCGGCGGACGCGGTGCAGTTCCTGACCGTCGGCGCGGTGGTGCAGGAACTGGACACCACCAACGTCGCGCGCGAGGCGGGCATCGAGGCCGGACTGCCGGCGCGCGTTCCCGCCTACAGCATCTCCATGGCCGGCATTTCTCCCGCGGTCGGGTTCGCCCACATCTGCGACATGATCGCCCTCGGCCGGCTCGACACCGCCATCGTGGCGGGCAGCGAGAATTTTTCCGACATTCCCATCCGCATGCGCCGCCCGGTACGGCAGCGCGCGGTGAAGCTGGCGCTGGCGAAATCCGCGACGCAGCGCCTGCGCGCGCTGGGCGGACTGAAACCGACGGACCTGCTGCCCGAACTGCCCTCCAGCACCGACCTGACCACCGGCCTGACCATGGGTGCGGCCTGCGAAGCCATGGTGCGCCGGTTCGGAGTCACGCGCGAGGAGGCGGACCGGTTCGCGGCGCGCAGCCACGCCAATGCGCTGCAGGCCTGGGACGCCGGCTGTTATAGCGCGGACGTCATCCCGGTGGACGACCGCGACGGCGGGATGGTCGTGCGCGACGACAGCATGCGCGCCGATGCCACCCCGGAAAAACTGGCAGCCTTGCGGCCCGCGTTCGATCGCAAGCAGGGCATCGTCACCCCCGGCAACGCATCCGGCATCACCGACGGCGCCAGTGCGCAGCTGCTGATGAGCGCCGCCGCCGCGGCGGAGTACGGCCTGGCGCCGCTCGCGCGGGTGGTCGATTACCATTTCGCCGGTGTCAACGACCTGCACACCGAGATGCTCATGGGCCCGGCCATGACGATCCCGGTGCTGCTGGCGCGTAACGGACTCGGCATGCAGGACATCTCGGTATTCGAACTGCACGAGGCATTCGCCGCGCAGATCCTCTGCAACCAGAAGGCCCTTGCCGACGATTCCTTCGCACGGGATGCGTTGCAGCTGGAACGTGCGCCGGGACCGATTCCCGAGGAACGCCTGAACCGGTGGGGTGGCTCCCTGGCGCTGGGCAATCCCTTCGCCGGCACCGGCGGACGGCTGCTGAGCACGGCGGTGCGCCGGCTGCAGAAGGAGGGTGGCCGTTACGCGCTGACCGCCACCTGCGCCGGCGGTGGACTGGGTGCGGCCATCCTGCTGGAACGACCCGACGCCTGACCGGTTCCGCCCGGTGTGGTCACTGCCGGATGAACTGTTCCCAGTTGCCGAACGGCTTCCAGATTTTTTCCAGGTCTGCCCGCGCCGTTTCCACCGGTTCGCCGAGTACCCGGGTGCGGTAGCGGAAAAGAAAGGCTGACACGCGCATGTTCGCCGCGCAGTGCACGAAAACCCGGTCGTGGCGGGCGTCCTCCAGCGCCGCGCAGAACCGCGCAAAGTCCTCCTCGGCGGGCTGCTCGAAATCGACCGGGATGTGCACGTAATCCATCCCCAGTGATTCCACGATCTGCCGTTCGTCGGCGATGGCGTTCTCGGCGTGGTGCGGGGCGAGGTTGATGACCCGGCGGAAACCGGCGTCGCGGATGGCGGGAAACTGTTCCCGGGTGGGCTGACCGCTGCTGCCGATGCGCTCCGAGACCGGCAGGTAGTTGAAGATGGCGTTCAGCGCCCTGCCGTCGGCCGTGTCCCCGAACAGGGTGCGGACGAAACCGAGGCTGGTGCGCGCCGTGCTTCCGCTGTTGAGGAATCGCACGTCGAAATATTTCACCAGTTCCCGGAGATTGCGCCGCAGGTTCTTCATTCGGTTGGTTCTCTCATGGCAGGATTTTCCGGGCCGGGGGGCAGGCAGACGCCACTGCGCCGGGCATCGCCGCAGCCATGGGCGCCGTCCGGTGCGCACTCCACCGCGTGGACGCCGCCGAAGAACAGGCTGGGCGCCTCCCAGCGGTGGTGTTCAGGCCAGTCCGTGCAGAGGGCGGCGAGGTCGCTTTCAGCGAGTCCGGGCTCGATGCTCAGCAAGCCGTTCTCGAGGTGGATCCGCGGCGCCGCGATGGCCGAACGCAGGTCCATGCCGCGCGCCACCCGGTTGACGATGACCTGCAGGATGGCCGTGCGGATGCGGTTGGAACCCCCCGAGCCCAGCACGATGCGACGGCCGTCGGGAAACCGCAGTTGCGTCGGCGCCATCATGGATGTCATGCGCGTGGCCGGACGCCAGCGGTGGAAGCCGGCCGGGTTGAGATCCTCCTCGCCGAGCATGTTGTTGAGCATCAGCCCGCTGTCACCCACCAGGTCGCCGCAGCCCTCGCCGTTGCTCACCGAGAGGGATGCCTGGTTGCCCTCCCGGTCCGCGACGCTGATGTGGGTGGTGCCGCGCGCGCAGTGCAGGCGTTCACGCACGGCGGCGAGATAACGTTCGACGATCTCGTCGCCGAGGAGTTGCCGCGCATCCTGTTCGGTCGGGTGGTCGAAGCCGTGCCCGGTACGCGCCAGGTGGGTCGCGTGCATCACCTGCGCGATCTGCTGCAGGGAAGGCTGGCCGGTGCCCGCCAGTTTCTCCAGCAGTGCCAGCGCGAAGCAGACCAGCGTGCCACCGGAGGAGGGCGCCGGGTTGGAGAACACGTCCACCTGCCGGTAACGGCCGTGCAGGGGCGCCCTGCGGATGACGCGGTAGTCCGCCAGGTCGCGTGCCACCAGCAGGCCGCCCTCGCGGCAGAACGCGCAGATCTGCCGGCCGAGTTCCCCCTCGTAGAAGAATGCCTCCCCGCCATCGGCCAGCGCCTCGAGGGTGGCGCCGAGCGCCTGCAGCCGCAGCCGCTCGCCGGCGCGGGGCAGGCGGTCCTCGCCGCTTTCCGGGCGGTACTGGTGTCGGGTCACCCCGGTGTGACGGAAGATGGGCGCGACGATGCGGAACACGCTGGCCTGGAACCCGTTGAGGACGACGCCCTCGCGTGCCAGCCGCAGTGCCGGTTCGATGATGCGCCGCAGCGGCAGCCGGCCGAGATCGCGGTGGATGGCGAACAGCCCGGCAGCGACACCGGGCACGGCGACGGATGCGCGGCCGATGTGAAACTCCTGGGTCGTGGTGCCGAAGTCGGCGTGGATGGGGTGGAAATCGGCCTGTGCGCCCGCCGGCGGGCTCGACGGCGACTGGCAGAAGAAATCGTAAATCACCGGCCCGGCGCCGGGAGTGTCCGCCAGCATGAAACCGCCGCCGCCCAGCGAGGCCAGCACGGGCTCGGCGAAGAATGCCGCGCAGAGCCCGCCCAGCGCGGCGTCGAAGGCATTGCCGCCATCCTGCAGCAGTTCCAGGGCTGCCGCCGCGGTCTCCGGGTGTCCGCATGCCACCGTGCCGGCAGAGCCGGCGCGAGTCGGTCCGATCGATGTTTCCGTCGCCAAGCGTCTGCCCCGTGGTGCAGGTTCAGCCAGTGGTCAGCATACCGGACAGGGCTGTCGCGATGCCGAGGAACGACAGGAAGCCGGCCACGTCGGTGATGGTGGTCAGGATGATGGAGGAGGATGCCGCCGGATCCTGGCCCAACTTCTTCAGCACGATGGGCACCAGCGCGCCGGCCACTGCGGCGATGGACATGGAGGCGATCATGGCGAGACCGATGATGAGCGCAAGCCCCTCGCTGCCGCTCCAGAAATACACCCCGACACCGCAGGTCACCGCGATGGCGAGCCCGTTGACGATGCCGGCGACGAGTTCCTTGCGCATCACCCGCAACCAGTGGCGGGTGGTGATCTCGCGCAGGGTCAGCCCGCGCATCGTGACGGCCAGCGCCTGTGCCCCCGTGTTCCCGGACTGCCCGGCGGCGATCGGCAGCAGGATGGCCAGCGCGGTGAACTGCGCGATGGTGGCCTCGAAGGCCCCGACCACGGCGCTGGCGAGGAACGCGGTGGCGAGGTTGATCTGCAGCCACGGCAGCCGCTTCTTCACCGCGAACCAGCTGCTCGACAGCGCGCGTTCGTCCTTGCTCACGCCCACCATGGTCTGCAGGTCCGTGGCGAGGTCCTGCCGCACCGCTTCCATGACCTCGTTCTGGTGAATGATGCCGACCAGGTGCATCTCGACATCCACCACGGGCAGCACGCTGGCGCGGGTCTTCTCGAACGCCGCCAGCACCTCCTCCTCCGGGTCCATGTGCGAGAGGTAGCCGCGCAGCGGAATGGCCAGCGAGTCCAGGGTCTGCGAACTGTCTGCCAGCGCGATGCGCTGCGTGTCCACCTGGCCGCACAGGCGCATGGCGTCATCGAGCAGGAACAGGTTGAGCAGCGAGGAGATCTTCTGGTTACGCAGTTGCGAGAGCACCTCGCCGACGGTCATGTCGCGGTCGAAGGCGATGATGCGCGAGCTCATCATGCGGCCGGCGGTGTTCTCCGGGTATTCCATCATGCTGCGGAGTTCGCTGGCCTCGCCCTCGTGCATGCGTTCCAGGTACTGGTCCCGGTGCGCGTCGTCGAGACGCGCGAGGATCGCCGCCGCCGGGCCGGGGTCCATGTCGTGCAGTATGGCGATGGCGTGGTCCACCGGCAGCATCGGCAGCAGCTTGTCGGTGACGCCCGGCGCCAGCCTGGCCCAGGTGGCTGCCACTGCCTCCAGCGGGTAGCCGTCCAGCAGGCTGGCGGCATCGCGCAGTGGCATGGTTTCCAGTTGCCGCGCCGCGACACGCGGAAAGCGGGACATGAACTCGACGTTGAGCAGGTCGACCGGATCGGCGTGATTCGCAGCGGGCGGGATCATCGGCGCCCCTCCCTGCTGTCTTCCGGCGCGGTGAGCCCGCTGGCCTGGCCCACCGACTCCAGCAGGGCGAACAGCGTGCTGCCGTACACCTCGGCGATGCCCGTGACCGGGTCCGCGCCGCGTGGTTCGCGCAGGCCGGTGGAGAGCTCGCGCAGGCCCTGCCGCATGCGGGCATGGGTGAGGGCGCCGACGAACTGGCGATTCCGGTTCAGGACCGCCACGACATCGGCCGTGTTCCACGCCACGTGGTCACGCGCGGAGAGCAGCGTCGCGCGGCCGGGGATGCCGGGCGGCGCTGTCTCCAGCAGCGACAGCAGCGGGTTTTCCGGATTGGCGCGCACCAGCTGCGCGATCTCGACCATGCCGCGGACCCGCAGTTCGCGGTTCAGCACGAA
>JBFKKR010000076.1:0-14793 GCA_041682035.1 Pseudomonadales bacterium
AAAAAGAATACACCATCAGAATCGGCGCCCCGCGCGCTTCGGTTGCCGTCGGCAAACCGCAGCGGAAGCGGCTAACCTGTCTGGAAACCGGCCTCGGCGGAAGCACGCATGCGAATTACGGGGTTCCTTCTCATTATGCTCGTGGTGCGCTGTGCCTTCGCGCAGGAGGTGCTGCTGGTCCTGCAGGAGCCGGCGGGGCTGCGGGTCGGGCCGGCCGCGCACATGCCGTCGATGGAGACGCTGCCGGCCGGCGCGACGGTGCTGGGCATTGAGCGCAGCGGCGGCTGGTATCGCGTGCGCGTCGACCACGCCGTCGAGGGCTGGGTGCCGGTGCTTTCCACGCGCCTGGCGCCGCTGCCGGAGACCGAACAGGATCAGCTGAGCGGCCTGCGCCTGGAGCGCATCCTCACGGTCACCCCCCGGCTCGAGGATGCAGCGTCACTCGCGCCTGTCCATCCGAGCAGTTTCGAGCTGCGCCAGTTCGCGGACAGCGCCCGGCTGGCACCCGGACGACGGCCGTGAAGCGGCTGTCCCGCGCTTGCATCCTGGCGGTCCTGGCGCTGCCGGGTGGTTGTGGCCTGCTGGCGGGCGATGCGCCGCCGCCTGCCGGGGCAGCGGCGCCGCCGGCGGCGGAGGTCGTGCTGTCGGCGCCGCCGGTGAGCGCGGAACTGCGGGCGCGTATCGAGGAGCACATGCTGGCGCGCCTGCTGGGGGCGGCGCCGTTGTTCGCGCGTGACGCGGTGCGTGGTTACGTGAGCCTGGTCGGCCACTGGCTGCTGCAGCAGGAACCGGATCCGGGTTACCCGTGGCGTTTCGTGGTGCTCGATGACCCGGCCGTTTTCCTCGCCGGCCTGCCGAACGGGGCCGTCGTGGTTTCCTCCGGCCTGCTGGCGTCGCTGACCAACGAGGCGGAACTGGCCGCCGTGCTGGCCATGGGCATCGGCCAGGTGCAGGCCGGCGCCTACCTGCGGCAGTCGGATCCCCGGTCCCTGGCGGAACTGGAACCGCCGGCAGCCGCGCGCCGGCTGCTGGGGCTGGGACCGGCCGGGCAGGCCGTGCTGAATGCGGATTTCGAGGCGCTGTACCGGATCGTTCATGCCGGCTACGACCCCTGGGCGATGGCTGCGCTGCTGCAGCGCTGGATGGCGCTGCCGCCGTCGCGGTTCTCCGACGCGGTCTTCGCCGCACCGGACCTCGACACCCGCCTCGAACGGCTGCGCTGGCCACTGCACGACGAGTTCCTGCACGCCGGCGGCGCGGAGATTGCCGTGCGATTCCGGGGACTCGTGCGGTGACCGGGTGCGGACTGCCGCGGACGAGGGGCTTCAGTGGATCCGGCGTGCGCCGTTGAGCACTTCCATGGCCTCGCGGATGCGGCGGAAGGTGTCCGGGTCACCGCCGCGGTCGGGGTGGTGCTGCATCGCCAGTTCCTTGAACCGCCGGCGGACGCGCTCGTCGTTGGCGTAGGCGTCGAGGCCGAGCGTGCGCAACGCCTCGGTGCGATCCTGGTCCGTCACCAGCACCTTGCGCGCCTGCTGCAGCAATTCCTCCACCGATTCGGTGGTGGCCTGCGCCAGGATGTCCAGGTCGAGGTAGTAGCTGCGTAACGGGTCCTCCCGGACCACGCCCGCTTCGCCGGGCACGTAGTCGTCCAGCTGGATCAGCAGGGGATGGATGCGCAGGTCGTACTCCCCCTGCTGCCGGAACACGTCCTGCAGCCGGTACAGCGTGTGAAAGACCAGGAAGTGCACGCGGAACAGGTTGAGCGGGTCGGACAGCGAACCGCGTGGCAGGGCGCTGTCGGCGCGCGCCCGCAGCAGCTTGATGAGCACGTGTTCGCTGATCCCGTCGGGGTGGTCGCGCAGGCACTCGGCGACCTGCTGGCGCAGCGTCGCCAGCTGGGCGGAATCCACGGAGGTAACGGACGGCGTCTGCATCGGATGGCTGCGAAAGTGGTAGGATTGCAGTTTTCATCTTACCCGAAGCAGGACCAGCATGCCGGACACGGTTCCGCCGGGCGCGGACGCGCAGGCGCAGGCATTCCAGCGGCCGGAGATCACCGATCCGCGCGGGCGGCTCTCGTTCAACAAGCTGCAGAAACGCCTGCGCCGCCAGGCCGGGCAGGCGATCGAGGACTACCGCATGATCGAGGACGGCGATACCGTCATGGTCTGCATGTCCGGCGGCAAGGATTCCTACACCCTGCTGACCCTGCTGATGAGCCTGCAGGCCAGCGCGCCGGTCGCGTTCCGCATCGTGGCGGTCAACATGGACCAGAAGCAGCCCGGCTTCCCGGAGCACGTGCTGCCGGAGTACCTGCGCGGGCTGGGGGTCGAATTCCACGTCATCGAGAAGGACACCTACCGCATCGTGCAGGAGAAGGTGCCCGCGGGAAAAACCACCTGCTCGCTCTGTTCGCGGCTGCGGCGCGGCACGCTGTACGGGTTCGCCAGCGAGATCGGCGCGACCAAGATCGCCCTCGGCCACCACCTCGACGACATCATCGAGACGCTGTTCCTCAACATGTTCCACGGCGGCTCGCTGAAGGCGATGCCGCCGAAACTGGTCAGCGACGACGGTGCCCACGTGGTCATCCGTCCCATGGCCTACTGCCGCGAGCGGGATATCGAGCGCTACGCGGCGTGGCAGCAGTACCCGATCATTCCCTGCAACCTGTGCGGTTCGCAGGAGAACCTGCAGCGGCAGAACCTCAAGCAGATGCTGCGCGACTGGGAACGCCGGTTCCCGGGGCGGATCGAGAACATCGCGCGCAGCATCCGCAACGTGGTGCCGTCGCACCTCGGCGACCGCTCCCTGTTCGACTTCGAGAACCTGCACGAGGAGTCGAGCCGGTCCGTCGAGCAGAAGCTGCGCCTGATCCAGGTTGGCTGACGCGGTCATCGGCAGGGTCGCCGCGCTGCTGCGGCAGTCCGAACGCATCCTCTTCATCACCGGCGCCGGCCTGTCTGCCGATTCCGGCATGCCGGTGTACCGGGGCGTCGGCGGGCTCTACAACGGTGGCGGGACGGAGGACGGCCTGCCCATCGAGGTGGCGCTCTCGGGCGCGCAGTTCGCGCGGGCGCCGGCGGTCACCTGGAAATACCTGCTGCAGATCGAGCGCGCCTGCCGGGGTGTGCAGCCGAACCGCGGTCACGAGGTCATCGCCGGCCTGGAGCGTGAGAAACCCGGCACCTGGGTGCTGACGCAGAACGTCGACGGACTGCACCTGCGCGCCGGTTCTCGGCAGTTGATCGAGATTCACGGGCGCTTCAGCGACCTGTACTGCCTGCATTGCGATTACCGTGAGACGGTTGCCGACTACGCGGCCCTCGGCGACCTGCCGGCCTGTCCGGACTGCGGGGGCGGCATACGCCCGGCGGTGGTGCTGTTCGGCGAGATGCTGCCGGAGACCGCGCTCGATACCCTGCAGCGTGAGCTGTCCGTCGGCTTCGACCTGATCTTCTCGGTCGGCACCAGCAGCCTGTTTCCCTACATCGCCGCGCCGGTGTACCAGGCCAGCCAGTGGGGCATGCCGACGGTGGAGATCAACCCCGGCGACAGCGACGTGTCGGATTACTGCCAGTACCGGATCCGCAGCGGCGCGGCGCAGGCGCTGGGCGAGATCTGGAACGCCTACCAGTCGCTGGCCTGACCGGCGGTCGCCGGCCTGACGGCCCCGGTTCAGGCGGCGCGGCGATCCGGTGCGAGACCGGTCCAGGCCTCCCGGAACTTCCGCGCCCGGTTACGGGCGGCGTGCGGAAACAGCCCGGCCCAGAGCGCCTGCAGGGGGCCCGGGTTGCCGCCGGGCGGCAGTTTCGCACCGCGCCAGGCGTAGATCGCCCAGGCGATGGCGGTGGCGTAGGCGAGATTGGTGGACAGTTCCTGGTCCGGGTGGACGAGGAACTCGTGCTGGCTGGCGAGGCCGCGGACCCGGCTGGCCAGTTCCGGGCGGAACGCCAGGTACTGGTCCCAAACCTGCCGGTGCGTCTCGCTGTCGATGGCGTAAATGCCTCTCCCGCATGGCGTTTCCCCGAGGTGGTCGCCGAGGCCGGACTGCGCGGAGGCGGTGCCGGCCAGCAGCAGTTCGGCGTTCGTGCTCCAGCATCCCAGGTACTCCAGGGTGGGCCGGATGACGAATTGTGCGAGTTCCCTGGCGCAGATACCCATGCTGCAATCCTCCTTTGTACGAGCCGGATTCCCGGCGCGGCTGGCGCTTGTACACCCCCGTGCAAGTTTTCTGCCAGCCTGATTAAATTATCGGCAATCTCGGGATTTGCTGTAGTGTCCTTCGGTCCCATACCGATACCGGGGACATCCCGGTGGCAGATCGCGCTACCCTTATCCCTGGCGGTACGTGCAGGCACGGAGGGCCCACGGGCAGATGTTCGACAGGACCACCCATATCCTCGTGATCGACGATGACAAGGAGGAGTTCCTGATCCTCCAGGGCATCCTCGATGGCCTGCCTGCCGAGACCCGCGCCTTCTACGAGCTGGAATTCGCCAGTTCCATCCCGATGGCGATGGAACGTCTGGCCGAAGACCGCTGGGACCTGTTCATCGTCGACTTCAAGCTGGGCGCCGCGAACGGCATCGATTTCATTCTCGAGACCCAGGCCGCCGGCATCGCGGTGCCGGCGCTGCTGGTCACCGGCGAGGACACGCTCGACCTGCCCGAGGAGGCGAAACTGCAGTTGGAACTGGGCATGCTGCGCTTCCTGCACAAGGCGGAACTGAGCTGGCAGACGCTATCCGCCTCCGTCCGGGAACTGGTGCCGCAACGTCTGCTGGTGCTGCTGGTGGATGACGATGAGGACAGCCTCGTCATGCTGCGCCACAACCTGCAGGACATGGGGCTGATCCAGTTCTCGGTGGAGCAGGTGAGCTCCCTGGAAGCCGCCCGGTCGGTGCTTGCCAGCCAGCAGGTGGATATTGTCATCCTCGACTACATGCTGCCGGGGGAGCGTGGCGGCGAACTGGTGCCGGATATCCTCGCGGTCAGCAAGCCCCCGTTCGTGCTGGTCTGTTCCAACAGCGAGCTGGCGGAAAAGGACCCGGCGTTCGCGGAACTGGTCGGCAGGGGGCACGCGGCGTTTTTTCCGAAGTCCCGCTTCGCGGAACGCGACCTTTCGAAGTTCCTGCTTGGCGCGAGCCGCCTGGCGCGGCTGGTGGAACGCCGCTTCCGGCTGCAGGACAGCACCGGTGGCGAGGAAGGGAAAAAACGGCCATGAACCGCGCCGCGCCTAGAGGTCGTCCAGCGCCTCGATGAACCGGTGCGTGCTGCGGGCCAGCGCGTCGAGGTGGTAGCCGCCTTCCAGCACCGCCACCACGCGTCCCTGTGCGCTGTCCTTTGCCAGTTCGCGGATGAACTCCCCGAGCCAGAAGAAGTCGGCATCCTCCAGCATCAATTGTGCCAGCGGGTCATCACGGTGCGCATCGAAACCGGCCGAGACGAAAAGCATCCCGGGGCGGTGTGCCTCCACGGCCGACATCCATTTTTTCTCGATCGCCCTGCGATACTTCGCGCCGGTAGTGCCGGCCGGCAGCGGTGTGTTCAGGATGTGGCCGCGCTGCAGGTCGTGGTAGCGGCCGGGAAAAAGCGGGAACTGGAAACTGGAGCACACCAGCACATCGGGGTCGTCACGGAAGATCTCCACCGTGCCGTTGCCGTGGTGGACGTCGAAATCGAGCACCGCGGCGCGCTGAATGCCGTGCTGCCGCTGCGCGTGGCGGACCGCCAGCGCGATGTTGTTGAACAGGCAGAAGCCCATGCTGTGGTCGCTCTCGGCATGGTGCCCGGGCGGGCGCACCGCGCAGAAGGCCTTGTCGCAGGTGCCTTCCATGACCGCGTCCACCGCCTGCACGGCGGCGCCGGCCGCGTGCAGGGCGGCGTCGAGACTGTCCGGGCAGAGCAGGGTGTCGCCGCAGTCGAGCAGCGCCAGCCCCTCGGCAGGCAGGCGTTCCTCGATGCGCTGGATATGGGATGCCGGGTGCACGGCCGCCAGCTGCTCCCGCGTGGCGGGTCGGGCGGACTGCCAGCGCAGTTCCGCCGCCAGGCCGGTCCGGCGCAGGTGGCCGGTGATGGCGTGCAGCCGCTGCGGGCACTCCGGGTGCCCCGCGCCCATGGCGTGCCGGGTGCAGCTTTCGTGACTGATGAGACAGAGTGTCATCCGCGATGCTGTCTATGCTAGCTTCACGGGTCCAGCGTAACAGGTTCGCACCGTGAGCGTTCGCCACCTGGAGGGGTTTTTCGCACCGGCCTCGATTGCCGTCTTTGGTGATTTCGAGGCGCCGGACGGGCTCGCCCGGCGCGTGCTGGAGAACCTGCGCGGGGGAGGATTCGCGGGCCCGTTGTTTCTCTGTTCGCGGGCGCAGAAGGAGTTCGCCGGCCAGCAGTGCTACCACCGCCTGCGCGAACTGCCGGAACTGCCGGACCTCAGCATCATCTGCACGTCGCCGTTCGATGCGCCGAAGCTGCTCAACGCGCTGGGCAAACGGGGCGCGAAGGCGGCGCTCGTGCTCACCGGCGGCCTGTCGCGCGCGCGGGCCCGGACCGAGAAGGCGCTGCGCAAGTCGATTCGTGACGTGGTCAGCGAGTACGGCATCCGCGTGCTGGGTCCCAACTCGATCGGGGTCATCACGCCGGGGGCGCGGCTCAACGCCACTTCGGCGCCGCTCGGAGCGGGCGCCGGGCGTATTGCCTACGTCGGATACAGCGGTGTGCTGGGCGCCGCGATGCTGGACTGGGCGAAAGGGCGCGGCGTCGGGTTCTCGCACTTCCTGACGCTCGGTGACCAGTTCGATGTGCATATCGCGGATGTCCTGAATTACCTCGCGGAGCAACCGGTCGCGCGCTCGATCATCGTGCAGGTCGAGAAAGTGGATCCGGCGCGTCCGCTGCTGGCGGCGCTGCGCACCGTGGCGCGGGGCAAGCTGGTGATGGTGATCAAGAGCGGGCGCTCGCTGGAGTCGCAGCACCCGGAATGGGTGCCGCCGGGGCTGCCGGATGCCGACCGGGTGGTGACCGCCGCGCTGCGACGTGCCGGTGCGCTGCGGCTGGACAGTCTGGACGCGGTGTTCACCGCGGTCGAGGGCATGTCCCGCATGCGGACCCTGTACGGCGAGCGGCTCGCCGTCGTCAGCAACGGTTTCGGTCCGGGGATCGTGGCCGCTGACCAGTTGCAGGCGCGCCGGGGCACGCTGGCGGAACTCTCCGCGGCGACGGTGGACGCCCTGCGCGCCGTGTTGTGGAAGCACTGGGACGGCAGCAATCCGGTCGACATCGGGGCGGAGGCGGATCCGGAGCGCTACGTAGCGGCGCTGCGGGCGGTGGCCGCCGACCCCGGCGTGGACGCGTTGCTGGTGCTGCATGCGCCCACCGGCGCCGCGCCCAGCGGGACCACGGCGCAGGCGGTGATCGGCGCGGCGGCAAAGATCGGCAAGCCGCTCATCTGTGGCTGGCTGGGGGCCGAGACGGCGGCGCCCGCGCGGCGCCTGCTGGAACAGGCGGACGTTCCCTGCTACGCGACGCCGGGCCAGGCCGTGAACGCGTTCATGTACATGGTCGAACGCGGCCGCAGCCTGTCCGAGCTGTCCCAGACGCCGCCATTGCGCATGCGTGACTGCCGCGCGACGCGGCGCGATGTAATCAACATCGTGCACGAGGCGCTGGAACAGAAGCGTGAGACCCTGCAGTCCGCGCAGGTCGTGCAGGTATTGCGCCGTTACGGCATCGAGTACGCGACGTCGGAATTCAGGGCCACGCCGGGCGACGCGGTCGAGGCCGCCGAGGCCACGGGCTACCCGGTCGCGGTGCGCGTGTTGCACGAGCAGGGGTTCCACCCGTTCCCGGGCCGTGAACAGCGCCGGCCGTCCTTCGTGCCGGTGGCCATGGACGTGCGCAACGCCGCGCAGCTCGATTTCCAGATCATCAACCTGACCGAACAGATCGGCCAGCTGTGGCCCGACAGCCGGATCGTCGGCTACGAGGTGCAGCGCATGCGGCGCGGGCTGAACTCGCTGAAGGCCGGCGTCGGCGTCACGCGCGATCCGCTGTTCGGCCCGGTCATCTTTTTCGGCAGTGGCGGGACGTCGGCCGAGGTCATGCGCGACGTGCGCGTCGGCCTGCCGCCGCTCAACGCCAATCTCGCCCGCGACATGCTCATGGGCACGCGGGTCGCCGATGCACTGCAGGAACGGGGCGAGGAGGGCCAGAAGAACCTGCGCCAGCTGGTCGACATCCTGGTGCGGCTCTCCGACCTGGTCGTGGACGTGCCGCGCATCAGCCACGTGGAACTGCGGCCGCTGGTCATCAACCGCATGGGTGTCTGCGTGCTCAACGCGAAGATGGCGCTGGGCGAACCGGGTGAACTCGCCATCCGCGCCTACCCGGAAACGCTGGAGGAGCACGGCCGGCTGAAATCGGGGCGCGAGATCCTGATGCGCCCGATCCGCGGCGAGGACGAACCGGCGCACCAGCGCTTCCACGAGCGTCTCAGCCAGCAGACCATCTATTTCCGGTTCTTCCAGTACCGCAGCAAGCTGTCCCACCGCGAGCTCGCGCGCATGACCCAGATCGACTACGACCGCGAGATGGCCTTCGTGGCCGTGGACCCGGCGGAACCGCTGGAGACGCTGGGCGTCGTGCGCAGCTGGGCGGACGCCGACCTGGAGAAAGCCGAGTTCGCGGTGGTGGTGCGCGACGACCTGCAGGGAGAGGGGCTGGGCAAGCTGCTGCTGAACAAGATGATCCGCTACTGCCGGGACCGCGGCGCACAGGAGATTTTCGGAGACGTGCTGGCCGAAAACGAGGGTATGCGCGGTCTCGCCACCCACCTGGGTTTCCGCACCGAGCCCGGCGCCGACGAGGGCGTCGTGCGGGTGCGCCTGCAGCTAGCCGCCGGTGGCTAGCATCGGTTCCAGCGCCTGCCAGACGTTGTCCAGGATGCCGGGTTGCATCTCCGCCCCGGGGTGGATGCCGTCCGCCTGCATGTGCTGCAGCTGGTCCTCCATGCCGGCCAGCAGGAACGGCACCACCGGCACGCCGGTCTCGGCCGCCAGCCCGGCATAGCTCGCGTGGAATGCCTCGGTGTACTCGGCGCCGTAGTTGGGTGGCAGGCGCATGCCCAGCAGCAGGACGCGCGCGCCCGCCTGCCGGGCGCGATCGATCATGGTGCGCAGGTTGGCCCGCATGCGGTCGATGGGCTGGCCGCGCAGGCCGTCGTTGCCGCCGAGTTCCAGGATCATGATCTCCGGACGGTGCTTTTCCAGCAGCGGATCGAGGCGGAACATTCCGCCGGCGGTGGTGTCTCCACTGATGCTCGCGTTGACCACCCGGTAGGGCGAACCCCGCGCCTGCAGCCGTTCCTGCAGCAGCGCCACCCAGCCCGCGCCGGTTTCCAATCCGTAGCCGGCGCTGATACTGTCTCCGAGCACGAGAATGACGGGTGGTCCGTCGGCGCGGGCGCCGGCGAGCGACAGGCAACAGAGCAGTACGAGGAAGGTGCGTCGTAGCATGGCAGAGTCCGAAATCATCCTGGAAGCCAAGGGCCTCGGTAAGACAGTGAGCGCCACCGGGCAGGAGCTGGTTATCTTGTCCGGCGTGTCCCTGCAGATCAAGGCCGGGGAGAGCGTCGCCATCGTCGGGGTCTCCGGTTCCGGCAAGTCCACCCTGCTCAGCCTGCTCGCCGGGTTGGACATCCCCACTGCCGGCCGGGTTCAACTCTGTGGCGAGAATCTCTCCGAACTGGACGAGGACGGCCGGGCGCGGGTGCGGGCGCGGCGGGTCGGCTTCGTATTCCAGTCCTTCCAGTTGCTGGACAGCCTCACCGCGCTGGAGAATGTCCTGCTGCCGCTGGAACTCGCCGGCCGCGACGATCCGGCGCGCGCCCGCGAGTGGCTGGCGCGCGTCGGCCTGCAGGATCGTGGCGGACACTACCCCCGCCAGTTGTCCGGCGGCGAGCAGCAGCGCGTCGCCATCGCCCGCGCGTTCGCGGCGGATCCGGGCGTGCTGTTCGCCGACGAGCCGACCGGCAATCTCGACAGCGGCACCGGCCAGCGCATCATCGACCTGCTGTTCGAGCTCAACGCCAGTCACGGCACCACGCTGGTGCTGGTGACGCACGACACCCACCTCGCTGACCGCTGCGACCGGTGTCTCCACCTGGAGGCCGGCCAGCTGGTACGGGAACCGGCGCAGGCGGCATGAGGCTCTCATCGCTGGCCTGGCGCCTGTGCCTGCGCGAGTGGCGCGCGGGGGAGCTGCGCGTGCTGGCGACCGGCCTGCTGGTGGCGGTCGCCACGGTCACCGCCATCGGGCTGTTCACGGACCGGCTCAACCGCGCCATGCTGTACCGCGCCGCCGACCTGCTCGGCGCCGACCTGGTCGTGGCCAGTTCGCGCGAGATGCCGCGCGAATGGATCAGCCGGGCGCGGGAACTCGGCCTGCGTACCGCGCGCACGCTGGAGTTCGGCAGCATGGTGCGCGTCGGTGACCGGCTGCAGCTTGCCGGTGTGAAGGCGGTGACGGCCGATTACCCGTTGCGCGGTGAACTCAGTGTCGGCGACCGCCTCTACACGGTGGGAGAGGGCGCGTCCCGGCCGCCCGAAGCTGGCGAGTCCTGGGCCGAGGCGCGCCTGTTCACGCTGCTGGAGGCCGAACCGGGCGCCACCGTGCGGGTCGGGCGGCTCGACCTGCCGCTGCGCCGGGTGCTCGCGTTCGAACCGGATCGCGGCGGCGATTTCTATTCCCTCGCGCCGCGCCTGATGATGCGCATGGAGGACGTGCCGGCGACGGAGATCCTGCAGCCCGGCAGCCGCGTGACCTGGCGTTACCTGTTCGCCGGCGATGAATCGGCGGTGCGCGCGATGCAGGACTGGCTGCGCCCGCGCCTGCAGGATCGCGACACGCTGATGGACGTGAAGGAGGGCAATCCGGCCGCGCGCTACGCCCTGCAGAACACCGAGCGTTACCTGCACCTGGCCAGCCTGGTCGCGGTGCTGCTCGCCGGCGTGGCCATCGCGGTGTCGGCGCGGCGTTACGCGCAGCGGCACTTCGACACGGTGGCGCTGTTGCGCTGCCAGGGTGCCAGCCATCGCGAGGTGCTGGGGCTGTTCTCGTTGCAGCTCGCACTGCTCGGCCTGGTGTTCTCCCTGCTCGGCGTGCTGCTCGGCTGGCTCGGGCACCTGGCGGTGCTGACGGCGGTGCGCGACATGCTGCCCTCGGTGGTGCCCGCGGCGCACCCGGCGACGATCCTGCTCGGCTTCCTCGCCGGGGTCGTGATCCTGCCCGCTTTCGCGCTGCCGGCGCTGTTCAGCCTCGGACAGGTCCCGGTGTACCGGGTGATCCGCCGCGATGCGCTGCCGCAGGCGGCCGGCAGCCTGTCCAGCGTGCTGCTGGCAGCGCTCGGCATCTTCGGGCTGGGCTGGTGGTTCACCGGCGATGCGGAACTGGTGCTCATCGCCGGCGGGGGCGCGGTGCTGCTCAGCCTGGTGCTCGGACTGGGCGCGCTGCTGCTGATGCGCATCGCGCGCGGCGCGCGTCACCTCGCACCCGGCGCGGTGCGGCAGGGGCTGCAGGGACTGTTCCGCCGGCCCGCCGAGAGCATCGGGCAGGTGCTCGCGTTCTCGCTGGTGTTCATGGTGCTGGGGCTGGTGGCCTCGCTGCGCGCCGACCTGCTGGAAACCTGGACGCGCCAGCTGCCGGCGGACGCGCCGAACCAGTTCGCCGTGAACATCTTTCCGCACGAACTGCAGCCGGTGCGCGAGTACCTGCGCGCGCAGGGGGTGGAGACCAGCGGTTTCTATCCGATCGTTCGCGGCCGCCTGATGGAGCGCAACGGCCAGTCCATCAAGCAGACCGTGAGCAAGGAGGAGAGCGAGCGCCGGGTGCTCAACCGCGATCTGTCGCTGACCTGGGCGACCGACCTGCCGCCTGACAACCGGATCGTCGACGGCGCGTGGTGGTCGGCGGATGCGCCGCGGCGGCAGGAGGTCTCGGTGGAGTCGCTGCTGGCGAAGCGCCTCGGGATCCGCGTCGGCGACCAGCTGACTTTCCAGGTCGGCAGCGCCGCGCTGGATGTGACCGTCGGCAGCATCCGTGAACTGGACTGGGACACCTTCCGGCCGAACTTCTACATGATTTTTCCGCCGCACGCGCTGGCGGAGCTGCCGGCCACCTACATCACCAGCTTTTACCTCGAGCGCACGCGCAAGGAGACGCTCAACGGGCTGATCCGCAATTTCCCGTCGATCAGCCTGCTCGACATGGAACAGATCATGGGGCAGGCGCGGCGCCTGCTGGACCAGCTGGCACTCGCGGTCGAGGCCATCCTGGTGTTCGTGCTGATCGCCGGCATCGTCGTGCTGGCCGCATCCATCAGCGCCAGCATGGACGTGCGTATGCGCGAGGGCGCGCTGATGCGCGCACTGGGCGCGGGGCGGCAGCGCATCCGCGCGCAGCAACTGGCTGAGTTCTCGCTGCTGGGCGTGCTGTCGGGCATCCTCGCGGCGATCGGTGCCGAGGTCGCGTTGTGGCAGCTGTACGGACGCCTGTTCGAACTGCCCTACGCGCCGAACTGGCTGATCTGGGTGGGCCTGCCGCTGACGGCCGCCGTCCTGCTGGGTGGATTCGGCTGGCTGGCGACACGCCGCGTGGTGCTGGCGCCGCCCCTGACGGTATTGCGGGAGGGTGCATGAGCGAAACCGAAACGCCAGCGAAGAAGGCGCCGTCGCGGCGGCGGACGCCGCGCTGGGAGTGGGCACTGTTCGCGGTCTTCGGCCTGGTGGCGGTGGTCGTCTTCGCGCTGCCGCCCGCGGTTCGCTGGGCCGCGGAGGACTGGCTGCGGCAGCAGGGCGCCGACACGGTGAAGATCGCGGACGTCCGCATCAACCTGTTCCGCGGCCAGGCGGCGCTGGTCGGGCTGTACGTGCGCGAGGGCGACTTTGCGCCGCTGGAGGTGGCGAATTTCGGCGTGACGTTCTCCTGGCGGGCGCTGTTCGAACGCCGCGCCGAGATCACCGATATCTCCCTCAGCGGTGCGCGGGTACCGGTCGTGCTGGACGGGGATGGCGCGGTGCGGGTGGGGATCGCACTGCCCGGGCCGCGGCCGGCGGATGCCGCGGAATCCGCCGAACCGGCCGGCGAGCCCTGGGGATTCGCGCTGCGCTCGGTGCGCATCGACGACAGCGAAGTGTCGCTGACCATGCCGGAGTATTCCGGCAGCTGGCGGGTGCAGCACCTGGCGCTGACGGACCTGGTGTCCTGGCGGCCCGCGGAGGAAGCCTCCCTGCAACTGGACAGCCGGCTGAACGATTCCGACCTGCACGTCGAGGCGCAGCTGCAACCGTTCTCCGATCCGCTGCGGGTGCAGGCCAGCGTGCAACTGGCCGCACTGGAACTGGGTGAACTGGCGCAGCTGGCCGGGGACCGGCTGCAGGCGCTGGCCGGTGAACTCCACGTGGACATGAACCTGCAGGTCGAGCACGGTGCCGACGGACTGCGCTTGTCCCCGGAAGGCGAACTGCGCCTCGCCGGGGTGCGGGTGACCGATCCCGCTGGCCGGCAGGTCGCCGCTGACCTGCACTGGCGCGGCAAGGCGGCGCTGGGCCTGCGGGACGGCGTGCCGACGGTGGACGCGGACGGCACGCTGAACCTGGCGGATGTCGCGCTGGAGGACGCCGCGCAGCAGCTCGCGCTGAAACTGTCCGGCGTGCAGTGGCAGGGCAAGGCCGGCTACAAGGTCAGCAAGGGTGAACAGGATGTGCGCGTGCAGGGGCGCCTGTCCGCCCGCGCGATCGATGCGCGCAGCGGCGGGCAGACAGCCCGCCTCGACGGGGTGCAGTGGGATGGCGGCGTGGCGTATTCGGCTGGCGCGGCACGGCAGGATGTGCGCCTGCAGGGGCTCCTGTCCGCCAGCGGACTGGACGCACGGAATGATGTCGCGCAGGCGGTCCGGCTCGGTGCGCTTCGCTGGCAGGCCGAGGGCAGCGTGGCGCTGCCGAAGGAGGGTGAACCGCAGTTGGCGTTCAGCGGTCCGTTGCAGTTCGAACAGGTCGGGCTGGAAGCGCCCGCGCACCAGGTCGGCCTGGCCGGCGCGAAGTGGGACGGCAGCGGTGAAATCCGGCTCGGGGAGACGCCGCATCCGAAGGTCAGCGGGACGCTGCAGGCGGATGGCTTCTCCCTGTTGCAGAAAGCCGGCGAACTGCGCCTGGCCCGCTTCGGGACACTGCAGGTGGACGGCCTGCAGGTGGACGGCCTGGACCAGCAGGTGATCGGCGCGGTGCGAATCGCCGACGTCGAGGCATTGAAGGCGACCACGAAGAAACGCCCGGAAGTGCTGCGCCTGCAGCGGCTGGAAACCGGACCGGTGCAGCGCCAGGCGCAACGGGTGGACGTGGGACTGGTCACACTGGACGGGCTGGTTGCCGACGTGCTGCGCCGGAAGGACGGCAGCATCGCGACGCTGGCCGAGGTGCAGGCGGCCGGCGCCGAGGATCCCGGTGCCGCCGCCGGGCCAGCGCCCGCGGAAAGTGCACCGGCGCCCGCAGCGGAGGCGGCGCCCGCGACGGACGCGGCTGGGCCGGCAACTGAGCCCCCCTCGGAAGAGGCGAGCGCACCGCCCGAACCGCTGCGCATCGTCGCGCAGGGATTGCAGGTGACCGGCGACAGCCGCCTGCGTTTCGCGGACCGCCGGGTGAAGCCCCGCTTCAGTACCGAGTACCTTATCGAGAAGCTGCAGGTCGGCGCGCTGGATACGGGTGCACCGGATGCCGAGACGCCGGTGGAACTGGCGCT
>JBFKKR010000077.1:0-14427 GCA_041682035.1 Pseudomonadales bacterium
CCGCGCCCGCCACGTCTTCCTTGCCTGCGGCGCCATCCAGACACCGGCCCTGCTGCGTGCGAGCGGCATTCGCAGGAATGTGGGGGACGCCCTGCGCGCCCACGTGACGGTGAAGGCGGCCGCCGAGTTCGCGGTTCGGGTGGTGCAGGAACGGGAGCAGGTCTGCCCGGTGCAGGTGAAGCCGGGCGACGGGCCGGTCTCGCTGGGCTGTTCCGTGTCCGGGCCCCGCCTCAACCGGGTCTTCTTTCTCGACCGGCCGGAACCGCCCGCGGATCCGGCCACCTGCGCGATCACCTACGCGGCGGTGTCCGTCGGCAGCGGCAGGGTGCGGCGCGTACCGCTGCTGGCCGATCCCGTCGTGCGCTACCGCCTCACGGATGCGGACCTGCGATCGCTCGCGCGCGGACTCCGGCAACTGGGCGAGTGGCTGTTCGCGGCGGGCGCCGCGGCGGTCCATCCCGGCTCCGCCACCCTGCCCACGGCACACTCACCGGAAGCGCTGCGCGGCTGGCCGGAGATACTGCCGCGCAGCGGGACACCCCTGCAGACCGTGCACCTGATGGCGTCCTGCCCGCTGGGCGAGAATCGTGCCCGCTGCGCGGTGGATTCCTTCGGTGCCGTGCACGGCGTGACCGGGCTGCACGTGGCGGATGCATCCATGCTGGGCAGCGCCACCGGGGTGAACCCGCAGGGAACGATCATGGCGCTGGCGCGGCGCAACGCCCTGCACTTCCTGGAGGCGTCCACGTGAGAATCCTCGTTGCCGGCGGCGCCGGTTACCTCGGCACCCTGCTCGTGCGCCACCTGCATGACGGCGGGCACGAATGCCGCGTACTCGACGTGAACGGCGCCAGCGGGTTGCCGGCGGACACCGGGATGATGCTCGGAGACATCCGCGACGAACGGGCCGTCGAACGCGCGGTCCGCGGCATGGATGCGATCGTCAACTGCGTGGCCATGGTGCCGCTGGCGAAGGACCGCCGTCTTTTTCTCGCCGTCAACGAGCAGGGAACACGCACGCTGCTGCAGGCCGCCCGCAATCTGGAGGTCCCGCGGTTCGTGCAGATCTCCTCGAGCGCCGTGTACGGCAAGCCCGAGCAGCTGCCGGTCACCGAGGAATCCCCGCGCCTGCCGCAGGATCCATACGGCCTGTCGAAGAAACGCGCCGAGGACCACTGCCGGGCGTTCGCGCACGAGGGACTGGACGTGGCCATCCTGCGACCCCGCACGCTGCTTGGCGCCGGGCGCCTGGGCATTTTCCAGGTACTGTTCGAGTGGGTTCGCCGGGGCCGCAGGGTTCCCGTGCTCGCCGGACCGGAGTCGCCATACCAGTTCCTGCACGCCGCGGACCTCGCGCAGGCCGTGACCTGCGTCCTCGAACAGCGCCGCCCTGGCGAGTACAACCTCGGCGCCGGCCGGTACGCCAGCATCCAGGAGGCCCTGCAGTCGCTCTGCGTGCAGGCCGGCACCGGCGCATCCGTGGTGCGCTTGCCACGCCGCCCCGTGGAGTGGGGCATGCAGGCGTCCCACCGGCTGGGCATCAGCCCGCTGGCGCCCTACCACGCCCTCATGTACGGCCATGCCATGTACTTCGACTGTGGCAAGGCGGAACGGGAACTGGGCTGGCAGCCGCGTTGGTCGAACGACGAGATGCTGCAGGAGAGTTACCGGCACTACCTGCAGGCCTGTGCGGCCCGGAAGCCGTCCGGCACCGGCAGCCCGCACCAGCAGCCGCTGCGCAGCACACTGCTCGAAGTGTTCAGCCGCGCACTGGAACTGCTTCCGAAACCGTCCCGTTAGAAATCCAGCAGGTTGCGGAAGCCACGCTTCACCCGATCCACCGTGGTTTCCTTTTCCGGCTCCTTCGGCGGACCGGTGCGCGCGGTCCGGCACGGCGCCGGATCGGCCAGCTTCTGCTCGATCAGGCTGCCGACCAGGAGCGAGAC
Organism: Pseudomonadales bacterium; assembly: GCA_041682035.1. Lineage (GTDB taxonomy): Bacteria > Pseudomonadota > Gammaproteobacteria > Pseudomonadales > JBFGWM01 > JBFJWR01. The sequence continues at coordinate 1,947 of JBFKKR010000077.1, forward strand.
GCCGGCCGTGGCGACCGCGCCGTAGACCTTCAGGCCGGCTTTCGCCGTGTTGACCGTGTCGAGGCCGAGTTCCGGCTGCACCAGCGGCCCGCGCAGGCGCGCAACACTGACCAGGTCCCCGGCGCCGATCCCGATACCGGGCGCATCCCTGCGCGGTTGCGGCACGAAGCCGATATCCATCGTCTCGGCGCCCAGGTCGACCTCGCCGGAACTGATGACGTTCATCTTTTCCGTCTCCAGCGCCACGCGGCGGTCATACGCCGCGACACCCTTGCGGAACTCCAGGTGCGCGACGGCGCAGCGCAGCTGCGTCTCTTCCTCTTTTTTCACGCCCGGGATCAGCGAACCGAAGAGCTGCGCGAGCAGGTCACCGCCGGCCAGGTCGAGCTTCCGGTTGCGCACGCTGCCGGGACCCGCATCGAGCTGCAGCGTGCCGGCCAGGCTGCCCATCCAGTCCGCAATCGATGTTCCCGACCCGCGCAACCGGACCTGCAGGGCTGTCGGCATGCCCTCGACCAGGCCGGGGCGGCCAGCGGCGGCCAGCACCTCGCCGAGGCGGACATCCGCAGCGTCCAGTTGCAACGTGAGCGCTGGTTGCACGCCCCGCAGCGCCAGTGTGAGATTGCCCTGCAGGGCGCCCCCCGCGACCCGGCCCTGCACGTCATCGACGTGCAGCCGGCCATCCTTGAGCAGTCCATGCAGTCGCACCGCGTCAATGGTCTGCCCGGCCACGTGCAGCCGGTTGCCGGCCAGCGTCAGCTCCGCATCCATTTCACCAAGATCGGCCAGCGGCAAGGGGCTGGCGGAGAACAGGCGCCTGCCCTGCCGGGGCACAGACTTCGATGCCGGCAGCATCGCGCCCAGGTCCAGCGTGCCGAAGCGGATCGCGCCACGCAGCGCGGGCCGCGCCTCGGCCAGTTGCAGGACCACGTCACCCTCGAGTTTCTGGCCGTTCAGGGTGGCCGAGAAACGGGTCTCGCGGGCATCCAGCAGGCTTGCCAGGGAATCCAGTTCCACGCCGACCGCCAGTGCCCGCCGGCGGTACGCGGCGTCCAGTTCCAGTTGCATGGCCCGGTCCAGGCCGTTGCTGCTGAACTGCAGGGCCGCGATCGTCAGCGCCTGTTCCGCGCCGCTCTGGCCATTGCGGTAGCGCAACCGGGCATCGCGGACCCGGACCCGCCGGATCACCGGGAGCGGATCGGTTGCATCCACCGCGGCGTCGGCATCCCGCTGCGCGCGGCCAAACTGCCAGTTCGGGCGCCCCGCGTCGTCGGTCTCCAGCAGCAGGTCAGGGCGAATGACGACGACCTCCGACACGTCGAGCATGCCCGTGAGCAACGGGAGCAGCGCCACGGTCACCTCCAGCCGTTCCGCGGAGAACATGTACGGCCGGGTGCCCGATGCGAAATTCTGGAAGCGGATCGCCCCGACGCGGAGGCGGGGGCGCGGCAGCAGGTCGAGATCGACCCCGCCGGCGATCTCCAGCCGGCGGCCGGTCTGCCGCTCGACAGCTTCGGACAGGGACTGCACGTGCGGCCGCAGGTCGATGGATTCCAGCGCCACCGCCAGTGCGACCAGGGTCAGCACCAGCGCCGCGGCCAGCACGGCGAGGATGCGGGAGATTCGGGTCATGGCTGCAGGGTGACACGGCCGCTGACGCGGAACCAGCCGACGCTCAGACCATCCCGTCGGATTTCAGGTTCTCGTAGCAGCAGACCTGGTTGCGGCCGTGCTCCTTGGCGTAATAGAGCGCCTGATCGGCATGGCTGATGATCTGCGCCTGCGGCAGTGCGGTGTTGAGGCGGGTATAGCCGATGGAAACGGTGACCGCGCCGATCTCGGGGAACGGCTGCTCCGCCACGCTCTCGCGGAAGCGGTCGAGGATCGCGTGCGCATTGTGACCGGACAGGTCATGCAGCAGGATGACGAATTCCTCGCCGCCGAAGCGGAACAGGTAATCGACGTCGCGGAAGGATTCGATCATGCGCCCGGACAGTTCGACCAGCGCGGCGTCGCCGACGAGGTGACCGTGCTGGTCGTTGATCCGCTTGAAATGATCGATGTCGACGATCACCAGGTGCGCCGGCATCGCGTTCCCGGCCCGCGCCTCCATCTCAATGGCGTGACTGAAACTCTCGCGGTTGAGCAGCCCGGTCAGCGGGTCGTGATTGAGCCGGTAGAGCAGCGTGTAGATGTTGCTGTACATGTCGATCAGCGACTCGAACAGCTTGTTGCCCGCGGGGTGGTACATGCCATCGGAGATCAGGGCAGCGAAGAAGTCACGGCCCAGGCGGATGGGAAACAGGCAGACGAAGGTGTCGCCCTCGGCGACGTAGGTGAACTCCTCCTCCGGATCCTCCGCCGACTCGATCAGGGACACGTCGCGGGTCTTCACCGACTGTTCCACCCGGTCGCCGTGCATGAGGTCGAGGTTGGTACCCGCAGACAGCCGCCAGTTGTCATGCAGTTCGGTGTGGATGTAGATGCGGAAATTCAACTGTGGCAAAACGACCTTCAACGCGCCCAGGAAGGCACTGTTCAGGTCATCGAGGTCGCGGTGCCGGCTCAGGCCGATGAGCAGCCGGTACCCATAGTGGTCCGGGACTTGATCCCTCACCTGTACAACTCCCCTTGCCAAGGGAAATTGTAGTTCATTTATTGTTCGTTATGTAGTTTTGCTCAGGTTCATCCGAGCTCCAGCCGGCCCGAACCCGGCAGGTCCTCCACCAGTTCCGGGCCCACCAGTTGCGCCGGTGTGTAGTAACCGCCTTCGACCTTGCAACCGAGCAGGTACTCCGTCACTGCGAGCGAGCCGTGGATCGTCACCGTGTAACCGTTCGCGGTCTTCACGCGCGCGGTGCGCCGGTCGCCGGAATCGTTGGTGACCTCGCCCCAGACCAGCGTCGGCGCCTGGTCGCGCTCCTCCTCGCTCATGTGCGACGCCTTCGCGGCCGCCTGCTTCTTCATGAATTCCTGCAGCGGCTTGATGCGCGCCAGCGGCCGCAGCCAGTTGGCGCGCTCCATGCTCTTGACCACGCCGGGCGGCACCGACATGTACACCACGATGTTGGGGATCCCGGTGCTGTGAAACGCCGTGGACACGTCGCCCCAGGGAATGCTGACGCAGGACATCGGCCCCTCGCCGAAATCGATGGTGCGCTTCTTGCCGGCGATCTTCGTCGGCACGATTTCGCCATCGACGCGGACGCGCCCGCCCGCGGCGAGTCCCTCGATGGAGGACTTCGCCGTGCCCGGCGAACTCTTCGAACGGGACGAGAAAGCCAGCGCCAGGTGTGTGGCGCCGGGCAGCGCCTGCTTCAGCCGCACGGCCACGCAGTCGGTCGGGATCACGTCGAAGCCGACACCGCTGCAGAGCACGATGCCGGCCTTGCGCGCATCGGCGCCGCGGGACCGGGCATGCTCGAAGACATCGATCTCACCGGTGATGTCGAGGTAGTGCGCCTTGTTGGTGATACAGGCCTCGATCATGGGCGCGCTGGTGGCGGAGAAGGGGCCGGCGCAGTGCAGCACGAGATCGATGCCCTTGAGGTTGGCGCCGGCCGCCTCCACCGGGAACACCCGGTATGGCAGCCCCAGTTCAGCCGCCAGCGGCTGCACCTTCTCCTCGGAACGGCCGGCCAGCACCGGCTCCTGGCCACGCGCCGCTGCCTCGCGCGCGATCAGCTCCCCGGAATAGCCGTTGGCGCCATAGATCATGAAGGTGGGCATGGTGGTTCCTCCGCGACGCCGGTTGCCTGCACGGAGTCTAGTAGCGGATCGTCACCCGTGCGCGATCAGCGCCCGGGACGGATGGATGCGCGGATTACGCCCGCCGGTGCACGCGCAGGTCCAGGAAATGGGTGGCACAGGAGATGCACGGATCGTAGTTGCGAATGATGCGTTCAGCCTCCTGGCGCAGTTCCGCCTCGTCGCGGTCGAGACCGAATGCCGTCAGCGAGCAGGCCAGGTCCTCCTCGATGCGGGCCTGGTTCTGGCTGGTCGGGGGGACGATGCGGGCCGCCTGCACGGCACCGTCCGCGGCGAACCGGTAGCCGTGCCAGAGCAGGCCCCGCGGGGCTTCCGTCGCCGCCCGGCCGTCCGCGGCGCGCGACGTCACCGCGACGGCGAAGGGCCCCTGGTCCCACGCGTCCGCCAGCAACTCCCGCGCCTCCAGGACCGCCAGGCGAATCTCCAGGGCGCGGGCCACGATCGCGTGGTACGGGTTGGCGGACGGGAAACGGATGCGTGGATTCTCCAGCGGCGCCATGACTTCCGCGGGCACCCGGTCCAGGTTCAGGTTCACCCGCGCCAGCGGACCGACCAGGTATGGCCGGCCGGCCAGGCGCGCCTGCAGCGCATTGGAGTGGGGCACCTGCATTTCCGTGAAGTGCTGCTCGAATTCGCCGGCCTCGATATCCAGCCCCTCCGACGAGACGATCCGCCCCCCGGCGATCGGGTAGCCCGTGGCCGCACGCATCGCGACCTGGCAGAAGTCCTGGTGCCGGTCAGGCAGCTCGAAGGTGCTTACCCAGGCCAGCAGCGCGCCGCTGTCGGCCCATGCCGTTTCGGCCTCGCGGCGCAGGGCCGGCAGTTCGTCGCGCGGTGGCGCCCGGTGGAAACCGCCGGTCCGGATGCCCACCGGGTGGACCGAGCGGCCACCCAGCCAGGCCATCAGCCGGTTGCCGAACCGCTGCAGCCGCATGCCCCGCTCGACGGCAGCCGGTTGCTGCGCCTGCAGTTCGAACACGTTCGAGCAACCGAGAAAATCCGGCGCTGCCAGCATGTGGATGTGCAACGCGTGGCTCTGGATCCATTCCCCGAAATAGAGCAGCCGGCGCAACCGGGTCACGGCCGCGGGCACCTCGGTCCCGAAGGCCGACTCCGCTGCCAGCACCGCGGTGAGCTGGTAGGCGACCGGGCAGATTCCGCAAATGCGCGCCTCCAGGTCCGGCAGTTCCTCGTGACTGCGTCCTTCCAGCAGCTTCTCGAAAAACCTTGGCGGCTCGTAGATGCGCAGCCGCACCGCGGTCACGCGGTTGCCGTCGATATCGAGGTCGAGCGCCCCCTCGCCCTCGACACGGGTCAGGGTGGCGACCCGGATATTGACCGGCCGTGTGCTCATGAGCCGCCCTTGAGTTCCGTGACCGCCAGCCGGTTGGCCGGCGCGCTGCTGTGGAAATTCTGAAACCGCCGGCTGGCCGCGTCCGCGGGCAGACCCAGGCCCACCAGGCGCCGCGCCATGGCCGGCGCGTTCGCCTGCTCGGCCGGACCATAGCACCCGTAGCAACCACGCCCGAAACGGGGACAGATCGCACCGCACCCGGTGCGCGTCACCGGACCCAGGCAGGGCTCGCCGCCGGCCACCAGTACGCAGACGTACCCGGCCCGCTTGCAGTCCGCGCAGACCTTCTGCCGGTTGCTGCGTGGCAGCACCCCGGACAGCAGCTGGCGCACGGCAGCCAGCAGCTGCGCGCCGGAGACCGGGCAGCCCCACAACGCGAGGTCCACCTTGACGTGGTCCGCGATACCGGTGGAAGTGGCGAGGCTGTCGATGTACCGGGGCTCCGCATACACCGAACCGGCCCACTCCTCCGCGTCGGCGAGATTCCGCAGCGCCTGGATCCCGCCCGAGGTGGCGCAGGCGCCGATGGTCACCAGGAAATTGCTGCAACGGCGAATTTCCGTGATCCGCGCGACATCCTTGCGCGTGCTGATGCTGCCCTCGACAAATGCAAGATCCACCTGTGCGAACTCGTCGTGGGCGCCCGCCTCGGCGAAATGCACGATCTCCACCAGTTCGGCGAGTTGCAGCAGGTCCGGTCCCAGGTTGAGAAAGGCGAGCTGGCAGCCGTCACAGGAACTGAACTTGTGCACGGCAACACGCGGGCGGTCAGCCATTTTCAGAAACCCTCCCGGCCGAACAGGTCGTGCAGCCGATCGTACGGGAACACCGGCCCGTCCCTGCAGACGAACAGGCCACCGTACTGGCAGTGCCCGCAGTGGCCGGCCCCGCATTGCATGTTGCGCTCCATGCTGAGCCAGATGTCCTGCGCCGGGACACCGGCCTTGCGCATGTACTGCACGGCCCGTTTCATCATCCCTTCCGGGCCGCACATCATCACCGTCGTGTTGGCCGGATCGAAGGCCAGTTGGCCGAACAGGTCCGCCGCGCGGCCGATGTGCCATGGCCACAGCGCATCGCCGGCATCCGCCGCCAGCAGCACCCGGGTGTCGGGCAGTTGCCGCCAGCGTTCGTAGCGCTCGCGCCAGATGAAATCCGCCGAATGTTTCACACCCTGCAGGATGTTCAGGCGCGCATATCGCTCCCGCCGCTGACCGACGTAATTGATCACCGAGACCACCGGCGCGCAGCCCAGGCCACCGGTGATGATCACCACGTCCCGCTGCTCGGCGGCCTGCAGGGGCCAGCCACGGCCGAACGGTCCGCGCAGGCCGATACGCTGTCCGGCGCGCAGTGCGGCAAAGCCCCGCGAGACCCGCCCCACGGCGCGGATGGTATGGTCGATGGAATCCGCCTCGCGCGGATCGGAAACGATGGAGATGGCGATTTCTCCGACTCCGTGCAGGTACAGCATGTTGAACTGGCCCGGTTCGAACGAATAATCCGCCTGCCGCGCCGGGTCGGTCAGGCGCAACCGCAACGTGAACAGGCTGGGGCTCTCCTGGACCCGCTCGAGGATTTCCGCTTCCATGGGCACGCCCCGCTCAGGCATCGCCGTCCTCCTCCCCGAGCAGGCAGCGCACCTCCTCGACCAGGTCGATACCCACCGGGCACCAGGTGACGCAACGGCCACAGCCGACACAGCCGGAGCGGCCGTACTGGTCATGCCAGCTGCCCAGCTTGTGCGTCAGCCACTGGCGATACTGCCCCCGGGTCTCCTCCCGCAGGTGCAGGCCGTGGATGTACCCGTGATCCGGATTGAAGCAACTGTCCCACTGCCGGACGTGTGCGCTTGCAGAACCGTCCAGTTCCGGCTGTTCGAACTCCTGGTTGCAGAAACAGGTCGGGCACACCGACGTGCAGTTGCCACAACCCAGGCAGCGTTCGGCGGTTTCCTGCCAGCGTGGATGATCGAGCCGCTGGAACAGGGCATCGCGCAGGTTCCGTGATGGCAACGCGCGCTGCTGTTGTTCCGCAGCCGCAACGGCCGTCTCCGCACCGGCCACTTCCGCGGCGCTGGCGATGCGGACCGGCAGCCGGGACAACACGGTCCGGCCCGCTTCGCTGTGCGCGTGCACCAGGAACCCCTCTTCCAGTTCGGTCAGTGCGAGGTCATACCCGTAGCGGGCGCGCGGGCCGTCGCCGGTGGACGCACAGAAACACTGGTTGCCGGCGCGCGTGCAGTTCACGGCGACCAGGAACAGCCCCTGGCGGCGGGCGCGGTAGTCGGCGTCTGAATAGTCGCCCTGCAGGAAGTGCCGGTCCTGGATGTACAGGGCCGCGAGATCGCAGGCTCGCACACCGATCACCGCGACACGGCGGGCCGGGCGCGCCGGTTCACGGAACCGGAGTGCGCCGTCCTCGTCGCGGTCGACCTCCCACAGCACGGTCTCCGGGGCAAATACCATCGGCTTGAGCGCCTGCGCACCGCTGGTCCAGTCGAAGTACCGGTCCCGCCCGGAATCACGCAGCGTGTAGGAGCCCGGTTCCTGGTGATCCACCCGGCCGCGGGGCAACGCCGAGACATCGTCGACGTGGTCGAACACGATGCTGCCATCGCGCTCCACGGGCCCACGGACGTCGTACTCCAGTTGCCAAAGCACGTCGAGCAGGCACTGCAGGTCCGCGCGGCCGAGAAAACAGTGTTCCGGGTGCTCCAATAGCGGGGACTCCGTCAATGCCAGGCACGCCCGGCGAAGGTACCGGGATCTCCCGGGAAGTATCCACCCGAAGGTAGGACACCAACATGATGCAGATCAATGTTACAGGCGCGGCCGTTCCCCTACACTGCGTTGCGGATGGTCCATGAATGCAGCCGGGGAGTTCCTTCGCAGCGATGCCCGCCACCCTGATCAAGCTGGTCGCCGCGCTGGTGGCGGCCCTGCTCGTCCCGGCACTCGCCGGCGTCGATGGCCAGCTGGCGCACGGCCTGTCGCTGTTCGTGCTGATTGGCTGCCTGTGGCTGAGCGAGGCGCTGCATGTCAGTGCCACCGCCATGCTGGTGCCGACCGCCTGCATCGCCCTCGGCATATTCGACGTACGCGAGGCGCTCGCCGGATTTGCGCACCCTGTCATCTACCTGTTCTTCGGTGGTTTCGCCCTCGCCGCCGCGCTGCAGGCGCACCGGATCGACGAGCGCGTGGCGCGGGCGGTCATCCGCGCCGCGCGCGGCCACCTGCCGACGGCCGTTCTGGGCATGTTCGGTATCACCGCGCTGCTCTCGATGTGGATCAGCAATACCGCCACGACAGCCATGGTGCTGCCGCTCGCACTGGGGCTGATCGCGGGCATCGATCACCAGCGCCACGCCTCGCTGTACGCCTTCGTCCTGCTCGGGGTGGCGTGGTCCGCAAACATCGGCGGCATCGGGACACTGGTGGGCAGCCCGCCCAACGCCATCGTCGCTTCCAATCTCGGGCTGAGCTTCCAGGACTGGCTGGTCGTCGGCCTGCCGGTGATGGCCGCCCTGCTGCCGGCCGCACTGTTGGTGCTCTGGCTGGTTCTCCGGCCCGAGTTCCCGCAGGGGAAGGTGTCGGACGCGGTCGCCGAAGCGCCTGCCGCGCTGGGCCGGGGCGGCAGGCTCACCATGGTGATCTTCGCCCTGACCGTGCTGGCCTGGGTATTCAGCGCGCCGCTGGGCGCCTGGACCGGCATCGAGGATTCGTTCGACACGGTTGTCGCCCTCGGCGCCGTGGCGGCACTGCTGCTGAGCGGCGCGGTCGGCTGGAAGCAGGTCGAAGCCAGGGTCAACTGGGGCGTCCTGATCCTGTTCGGTGGCGGGATCACGCTGAGCAGCGCGATGGGCAGGACCGGGACCAGCGACTTTCTCGGCGGTCAGCTGCGCGACGCGCTCACCGGTTCGCCCGAAATCGTGCTGATCCTGCTGATCACCACCTTCGTGGTGTTCCTGACCGAGCTCGTCAGCAACACCGCCAGCGCCGCGCTGCTGATCCCCCTTTTCGCCGGGGTGGCCAGCGCGATGGGGATGTCCGAACTGACGATCGCCTTCGCGATCGGCATCTCCGCCTCTTGTGCATTCATGCTGCCCGTCGCCACGCCCCCGAACGCCCTGGCTTACGGGACCGGGCTGCTGCCCCAGCGCACCATGATGCATGCCGGAATCCACATGAACCTGGTCTGCATCCTGCTGCTCACCGGCCTGCTTTATTTGCTGACCTGAAATTCCATTCGCCGCTGCCCGCGGCCGGGGTCGCCACCACGCCCCGGCGGCAGGAACGCATCATCCAGGTGCGGCCATCAGGATGCGCCCTTAGCGGTTCCGGCGCGGCGGAGCGCCACCCCGGTCATGGCCGGACCGACCAGTTCGAAGAGGATGGTGGAGCCGATCACGATCGGCACCAGGATCGCCCCCGCCTCGGGAAACCTTTGCGCACCGATCAGCGCCATCCCGACGGCCACGCCGGCCTGCGGCAACATGGCCATCCCCAGCCAGGCTCCTTCGCGCCGGCCGAGGCGCACAACCCCGCCGCCCAGCCAGCCACCGATCAGCCGGCCGGCAACCCGCAGGGCGATGTACAGCACCCCGATCACGCCGATCGCCAGCAGCATGTCTCCCTCCAGCGATGCGCCCGCAAGCAGGAAGAAGAGGATCAGGAAGGGATTCTGCACCCGCTCGATGGCGTGAAAGGGTCTCTGATGGTGGGAAGCGCGCACGGCAACCGCAGCGCCCATGGTCATTGCGGCGAGCAGGAAGGACAGTTCCAGCCAGAGTGCCAGCCCGCCGCACAGGAAGACCGCACTCAGCCCCTCGAGCAGGCTCGGCTCCCCTTTCCGGATTCGACCGGTGGCCCAGGCCACCGGGACCGACAGCAACAGCCCCAGCACCACCGCGCCGCCGATCTCGTAAACGGCATGCGCCAGCACGCCGGTGCCGGCTTCCTGCCCGGCAAGCACCTGCGCCACCCCCACCAGCAGGCTGAACAGGACCAGGCCCCACGCGTCGTCGATCGCCACGATGGCGATCAGGCGCCTTGAAAAGCGGCTCGAGTCGCGCCGCTCCATGATCACGTCCGCCGTCGCGGCCGGGTCGGTGGCGGTGGCGACGCCCCCGAGCAGGAGCGCGGTCAGGACCGGCAGCCCGGCGAGCACGAGCCCGGTGGTCACGACGGCAGCCGTCACCAAGGTGATCAGCAGGGAAAGCAGGAGGGTCTCGGTACTCTTGCCACCGCGCAATTCCAGCGCGAGTTGCTCGCCCAGCACGAAGCCGAGCATCAGCAGCGCGATGTGCGTGATGGCCGGGAACAGCGCGTGCACGGGCTCCGGCAGCAGGTCGAACCCGGAACGGCCGAGGAGCAGGCCGAGCAGCATCAGCAGTGTCACCCTGGGCAAGGCGGTCCGCCTGCCGATGCTTTCCGCCAGCAGGCCCAGGCCCAGCAGCGCGCCCAGTGAAAGGAACAGCTTGTCCATGGGCCAAGCATATACGGCGGACCGGCGGGCGGCATCGGCCCGTTCCCACGGATCGGGCGCCGGCACCTGCCAGCGTGCGGATACAGGATGCGCAGGAACCGCGCAGCAGCGGTGGCCGGTTCAGGAACCGCCCCACTGCAGCAGTTTCTGCTGCAGGTCCGACCGGTTCAGCGGCTTGGCCATGTGATCGTCCATGCCGGCATCCAGGCTCTTGCGGCGCGCCTCGGCCATCACGTGCGCAGACAGTGCAATGATGACGGTGCGCGCGCCGGTTCCCTCCAGGTGCGCGCGAATCGCGCGGGTGGCGTCGTAACCGTCCATGCCGGGCATCTCGCAGTCCATGAACACCAGGTCGAACGGCGCGTCGGCGTCGGTGACCGCGGCCACCGCCCCGCTGCCGTCGCTGGCCGTCTCCGGGTGGATGCCGAACTGTCCGAGCATGCCCACCGCCACCATGAGGTTGACCTGGTTGTCATCGGCCACCAGCACCCGCAGGTGGCTGAAATCGCCCGCTGCCGGACCGGCGGCCGGCGCCGGGGTGGCTGCCTCGCCGGCCACGGGGGGCTTGCCACCTTCCCCCCGGTCCGCGGGCGGTGCCCGCCGTGGCAGCGACCGCTGCGTCAGCGCCAGTGCATCGCGCATCTGCGCGCTGGAAAGCGGGCGGTTGATCGCCATGGCGATGCCGGCCGCATCGAGCTGGCTCTGCTTCTCGTTGTCGCGCAGCCCCGTGACCAGCACCAGCCGGGTACGCGCCGGATCGAGAAGGTCGTGCAACTCGCGCGCCAGCGCGTAGCCGCTCTCGCCCGGCAGTTCCTTGTCGATCGCGATGACGTGGTATGCATCCGTGGCGTCCCGCACGCGCGCGACCGCCTGCCGCGAGTGCTCCGCCACATCCACGCGGGCGCCGAAGCGGGCCAGTTCCTGCTGCATCACCGACGCATATACCGACAGTTCGCTGACCAGGAGCACGTGCAGGTCCTGCAGGTCCACCTTGCGATACGCCGGCAGGCTGGCGGGCCGCGACGCCGGCACGGCGGGCAGGCGGAACCAGAACACGGAACCATGCCCGGCCTGGCTCTCGATGCCGATGGCGCCGCCCATCAATTCCACCAGCTGCTTGCAGATCGCCAGTCCGAGCCCCGTGCCGCCGTACTTGCGGGTGGTGGAGACATCCGCCTGCGTGAAGGAGGAGAAAAGATTGCGCTGCACCTCCTGCGGGATGCCGATCCCGGAATCGGCCACCTCGATCCGGATGAACGGCTGTTCGTCCCCGGCCTCGTGACACACGCGCACCATCACGTGCCCGCGGTCGGTGAACTTGAAGGCGTTCCCGAGCAGGTTCAGCACGACCTGCCGTACACGCGTCGGGTCGATGCGCACCTGCAGGGGCGCGTCCTCCTCGATGGAGAGCACGAACTCCAGGTTCTTCTCGTCCGCCTTCAGCGAGAACACCGACACGCATTCGTTGAGCAGTTCCTCGAGGTTGCAGTCGAGATGTTCGATCTCCATCTTGCCGGCCTCGATCTTGGAATAGTCCAGGATGTCGTTGATGACCCCCATCAGGGCGCGGCCGGAACTGGTGATGACGTTCAGGTAGTGCGACTGGATGCGGTCCAGCCGGGTATCGCCCATCAGTTCGGCCATGCCCAGCACGCCGTTCATGGGCGTACGGATCTCGTGGCTCATCTTGGCCAGGAACTCGCTGCTGGCCTGGCTGTGCGCGTGTGCCTTGATCACCTCCTGCTTGATCTCGAACTGCTCCTCCTTCAGCTGGTTGATCAGGTCGCCCAGCGACAGCGACAGCAGGATCAGCTGCAACGCCATGCTCAGTTTCAGGCCATAGCGGCTGAACTCGTAGACCGGGATGATCCC
>JBFKKR010000078.1:0-14412 GCA_041682035.1 Pseudomonadales bacterium
CAAAATCCGTTCATGCGCGAGGTCGCGATTATAGAAATGCGACCGAACCGGTGGAACGGCCGGGCTAAACCGATTCGCTCTATCACGGCCCCCTGGATATACCCGGGCCTGGCCGGGGGGGTCTGACCCACCCCTGCGAATGGGGTACACTGCGCCGCCATCGGCCGCCGCCCACCGTGAGTACCGTGCAACTGCAGACGCCGGACCTCGTCACGCTGACGATCTACCTGCTGGGCATGGCCGGGCTGGGCTTCTGGTGCGCGCGCAAGAGTACCGACACCGAGGGCTTCTTCCTCGGCGGGCGCAACCTGCCGGGCTGGGCGCTGGGCCTGAGCCTGGTCGGCACCTCGATCAGCTCGATCTCGTTCCTGGCCTACCCCGCCGACGCCTACAAGACCGCCTGGCTGCGCTACCTGCCCAACCTGATGCTGCCGATCGGGGTCATCCTGGCGGCGCGCTTTTTCCTGCCCTACTTCCGCGACGGCAGGACCACCACCGCCTATCAGCTCCTGGAAACGCGCTTCGGCCCCTCGGTGCGCCTCTACGGCGCCGGCGTGTTCCTGCTGGCGCAGGTGGTGCGCATCAGCATCATCCTCTACCTCGTCTCGCTGATGATGCACGAGGTGACCGGCGTGGCCCTGGCGACCTGCATCGTGCTGGGCGGTGTCGTGGTCGCGGCCTACACCATTGCCGGCGGCATCACCGCCGTGGTCTGGACCGACGTCGTGCAGACGATCGTGCTGGCGCTCGGCGGCATCCTCTGCCTTGGCGTCATCATCCATGCCCTGCCGGGTGGACTGGGGCAGATCCTCGACACCGCGTCGGCGGCCGGCAAGTTCGCCTTCGCCGAGTCCGGCCCGCACGGCCTGGAACCGGTGGGCTGGAGCCTCAGCCTCTCCGAGAAGACCGGCACCATGATGCTGCTGCTGGGCCTGACCGTCTGGCTCACCGAGTACAGCAGCAACCAGAACACCGTGCAGCGCTTCTGCGCGGCGAAGAGCGATGGCGAGGCGCGCAAGGCCATGTACCTGTGCGCCCTCTTCAGCCTGCCGATCTGGGCCTTCTTCATGTTCCTCGGCACGGCCCTGTGGGTGTTCTTCCAGGTGTTCCCCGCCACCGAGGCCGCCGCGATGCTGGACGGAACGGCCAAGGCGGAGCAGATCCTGCCCTACTTCATCGTCCACCACCTGCCGACCGGCATCGCCGGGCTGGTGATCGCCGCCGCGCTGGCCGCGGCCATGTCGTCGCTGGACTCCAGCATCAACGCCATCGGCACCGTCGGCACGGTGGATTTCTACCGCCGCCACCTGCGTGCCGAAGCCGACGACCGCCATTACCTGCTGGTGGCCCGTCTGCTCTGTACCGCGGCCGGCGCCAGCATGGTGCTCGGCGCCCTCTACCTGTCGGGGGCAAAGACCACCACCCTGCAGGACACCGCGACCATCCTGGTGGCACTGCTGGGCGGCGGCATGCTGGGGCTCTACCTGCTGGCGTTCTTCGTGCGCGGCTGCGACGGGCGGGCGGCCTGGGCCGGCATCCTCGCCACCATCGCCTTCACCGGCTGGACGCTGCTGTCACGCCACGGCCTGCTGCCGCCGGCCCTTCAGGTCCCGTTCGACCTCTACTACACCGGCATCCTCGGCAACCTGCTGCTGTTCCTGGTGGCGGCCGGCATCGCGCTGCTGGCAGCCCGCCTCCAGCCGGCCCCGGAACCGCTCTCGCAGAACTGACGCGATAACCCTAAGTTTTTGTTTTACAATTCCATTGCCAGTTATGTCCGTTGGCAGGGGGTGGTGTTTCCAATCCGATGAATCGGTTCCTTGGCTGGGAGAGAATGGGTTTGCTGGTGGTGCTTGCGACCGCTGCCGCCACCCTGTGCGTTCTCTACCTCGTGCTTGAGTCCGACCGCCGGACGCAGGAACAGGAGGTGCTCATCCACCGCCAGAGCATCGTCCGGGTGCTCGCCAGCAGCCTCGGCAGCGACCTGGTCGACCCGGAACGCCGGGACATCACGCTGCAGAAGATCCGCTACAGCGAGACCAACCCGCTCTTCGCCTACGCCGCCGTCTCGGGCGCCAACGGCACCCTGTTCGCCAAGATCACCGGCAGTGGCGTCTCGATCCCGAACCAGGTCGTGCCGGACCACCCCGGCGACTGGAGCGGCGTCTCGCGCTTCGACCTGCCCGGCAGCGGCCGCGAGGTCACCGAGATGCACGCCCCGCTGCTGCAGGATGGCACGCTCGCCGGCTACCTGCGGATGGGCTACCTGACCCCGAGCTACGCGATCAGTCTCGACAAGCTGTCGTTCCTGGCCCTGCTGGCACTGCCGCTGTTCCTGCTGGCGGGGCTCTTCTACTTCTTCCTGCGCCGCGAGCTGGGCGCCATCGCGCAGCTGGAAGGGACCATGCGTACCTGCAGGGAAGTCGGCAACTGGGACCTGCTCCGGCAGGTGCATGGCGGCGAGTCCGGCCGCCTTGCCGAAGCGATGCACGCATTGCTCGACGGCCTGCAGCAGGAACTCGACCAGGCGAAAACGCAGGCAGAGGACCTGGAGGTCTCCACCAAGATCACCGACTACCGGCGGGCGCGCAGCGAGACGGTGCTGGAGGCCCTGCCCGACTACATCGTGGTGATGGACGAGTCGGGACTGGCCACTTTCGCCAGCAGCAAGATCCGCAACCTGCTCGGCGTGACGCCCGAGGAAGTGGTCGGCAAGCCGATCAACGAATGGTGCGAGGACAGCGACATCCGCAGTTTCCTGATGCGCCACGAAACGCACGAGACCGTCGGTCACTCCAGCGAGGAGTACAAGTTCTCGCCGGCGATCGCGCCCGAGAAGACCATCTCCATCGCCACCTTCCCGCTGTTCTCGATCCGCCGCGAGAACCAGCTGCTGGGCAAGCTGATCCTGTTCCGCGACATCACCACCGAGCACCTCGCCGCACGCAGCCGTGCCGACTTCGTCGCGCACATGTCACACGAGCTCAAGACCCCGCTCAACGTGCTCAGCATGTACAGCGAGTCGCTGCTCGAGACGGGAGAGGACCCGGAGTTCCGCACCGAGGCCTGCAACATCATCCACGACGAGGTCGAGCGGCTGGCGACCCTGATCAACAACCTGCTCAGCATCACCCAGTTCGAGATGGGCAGCATGCGGCTGGACCGCCAGCGCGTGCGCCTGCAGGACCTGCTGCAGGACGCCTTCGACAACATCTCGCGCGCCGGCAAGGGCCAGGACATGCAGTTCGACCTCAACCTGCCGCGCGAGCTGACCCCCATCTTCGTGGACAAGGACCTGCTGCGCATCGCCATCAACAACCTGCTGACCAACGCCATCAAGTACAACCGCCCGGGTGGCACCGTGACCCTCTCGGCGGAAGAGACGGACGATGTCATCCGCATCAAGGTCAGCGACACCGGCATCGGCATCGCGCCGGAGAACTGGCAAAAGATCTTCGAGAAGTTCTACCGCGTCGAGGACGACGAGGTGCGCGCCCGCAGCGGCCACGGCCTGGGCCTGCCGCTGGCAATGCAGATTGTTCAGATGCATCATGGCCAGATTCACGTGGACAGCGTGCCCGGAGAAGGCACCGAGTTCATCATCGAGTTCAACAAGCAGAGCGGCCTGCTGCGGCGTGCCGCTGAAACCTGACCGGGCATGACTGGGAAAACCGGGTGATGGCAAAGAAAATTCTACTGGTCGATGACGAACCGCACGTCCTGCGGGTGATGAAACTGAGCCTGGGCAAGGAAGGCTACGAGGTGGATACTGCGCCCAACGGGCAGGCCGCGCTGGAGAAGCTGCGCGAGGGCCACCCGGACATCCTGATCACCGACATCGACATGCCGAAAATGACCGGCGAGCAGCTCTGCCGCTGCATCGAGGAGGAATTCCCGGACCGCACCTTCCTCATCTTCGTGGCGACCTCGCGCGCGGAGGTGGAACACCGGGAATGGTCGCGGGAGATCCGGGACCTCAATTTCATGGAAAAACCCCTGAGCATCCGCAAGGTGCAGGCCACGCTGCGCGAGTATTTCGAGAACAGCGGAGCCTGACCGCCATGACGCCGGTCATCGAGGACCTCTACGCCGCGCTGCAACCCCTGCTGCCCGGCGTTCTGGGCCTGGCCATCCTCGACCGGAACGGCAGCGTCACGGCCGCTGCCGGGGCGCCCCTGGACGAGAAAGTGCCGGCCAGCCTGTCCGGCCAGCTGGGTCCGGACAACCCCGGCCCGGTCACCCTCCCCGGCCCGGACGGCAGCCAGTGCCGCGCCCTCTGGCAGGTCGACCCGGTGCGGGACGAACCGCTGATCGCGGTGCTCCGGTACCGGGCGGACAGCGCTGCCACGGCGGCGCTCGATCACCTGCTGGGTTTCGCCCTGCAGACCTGGTGCCGGGACACCAACCTGAACGCGGAACTGGACAGCATGGCGGAGGAACTCGCCGCCCGCTACGAGGAGCTCAACCTCGCCTACGGCAGCGAGGACAAGATCAACCAGTACGAGGAGGGCCAGGCGGCCCTGCGCAGCCTGGTGCGCGACAGCGCCGATTACCTCGCCGCCAACCTCGCCCTGCTGCACATCCCGCGCAAGAAACTGTGCGTGTACAAGCGGCTGGATCCCAACCACGGCCCCGACCTCAACCGGCTCACCACCCTCACCGAGGAACGGCTGGTGCCCTTCCTGTTCGAGCGGCGCGACTCGATCACGGTCAATCACGCCGATGATTCCCTGCGCGCCGATGCACTGCCGGATATCGCGGAGAAATTCGTCGCCTGCCCCCTCTACACGCAGCAGGGCACGGTCGAAGGGGCGCTGGTGGTGTTCGCGGATGCAGGCGGACAGGACTTCACCAACAGCGACCGCAACCTGCTCGAGGTCATGGCGCGCAAGGCCGGCAAGATCATCGCCGCCAACTACGACGGACTCACCGGCCTTTTCAACCGCCAGGCGCTGGAGTACTTCCTCGACCTGGCGCTGCGCTCGGCGCGCGACAAGCGCATCACGCACTGCCTGCTGCACCTCGACCTCAACCGCATGCGGATCATCAACGACACCATCTCGCACCAGCGTGGCGACGAGGTGATCCAGGAAGCCGCGCAGCTGCTGCAGGACCAGATCCGGGAATCGGACATCATCGCGCGCCTGGAGGGCGCGCAATTCAGCATCCTGCTGGAGAACTGCCCGGTGGAACGGGGCGAACAGATCGCCTACAAGCTCAACGAAACGCTGTCGCAGATCAACATCGAGGACCGCGGCAACCGGTTCAGCATGAGCGCCTCCATCGGCATGCTGACGGTGGACCACGCCACCGAGAACGCCTCGGCGGCGATCCGGTCGGCGGAAATCGCCAGTGTCGCCGCCAAGGAATCCGGCGACGGCACCGTGCAGGTCTACAGCCGGGATGACCACGAACTGACGCGCCGCCACGAGCAGATGCGCTGGGTCGCGGGGCTGCAGACCGCGCTGCGCGAAAACCGCTTCGAACTGTACTGCCAGCGCATCGAGCCCCTGCAGCAGGACGGTGCGCCGCTGCACTACGAGATTCTCATGCGCCTGCACGATGCCGAGGGCCGCTTCGTCTCGCCGGCGGAATTCATCCCGGCCGCCGAGCGCTACCAGCTGATGCCCGCGATCGACCGCTGGGTGGTCCGCCACACGCTGCAGGCCCTGGATGCGGTGCATGAGCAGCTGGCGGGGCTCGGCGTGACCTGGGCCATCAACCTGTCCGGCCAGTCCCTGATCACGGCCGACTTCCTGCCCTTCCTGCTGCGCACCGTGCAGGAGTGCCGGCTCGCCCCGCGGCTGGTCGGTTTCGAGATCACGGAGACCGTGGCCATCGATGACATGAGCGGCGCCGTGCGCTTCATCAATACCATCCGGGAACAGGGCCACAGCTTCTCGCTGGACGACTTCGGCACCGGCCTGAGCTCGTTCACCTACCTGAAGGCATTGCCGCTCGATTACCTGAAGATCGACGGCTCGTTCGTGAAGGAGATCCTCACCGACCCGATCGCCAACGTGATGGTGGACTCGATCAACGACGTCGGACAGGCGATGGGCCTGCGTACCATTGCCGAGTACGTGGAGACCGCGGAAATCTGCGAGGCCCTGCGGGCCATGGGCATCACCTACGCGCAGGGCTACCACATCGCCAAGCCGCGGCCGCTGGCCGAGGAACTTGCCGACCTCCTGGCGGGCAAAATTCTGCCAATTTCCTAAAATTGAAGAATTATCGCCGGCTATGCCATGATGGCATGGCCTGCAACTGCAGTATCAGCGGACCCTGAACGACGCATGGCCAGCGAATCCACCACCCTTTCCGGCAACGAAGTCCTGCGTACCCGCATGGGCGTGCTGACCTATCTCGCACCGCGCGAGCCGAAGGTCACGCCGGCGGTGGTCGACGCCCTGGAACAGGCCGCCCAGGAATGCATGGCCAGCCGCGAATTCAAGATCGTGGTGGATCTCGGCGCCGTGCAGAGCATCTCCAGCAAACTGCTGGAGGCCATCCTCGGCATCCAGGACCTGGTGGTGCGCCAGGGCGGCTGGGTCAAGCTGGCCCACGTCAACAACCTGATCCTCGATATCCTGCGCGTCACCGGCGTCCTGCGCATGGTCAGCCTGATGGAGCAGGACACGGCCGGCGGCGGCCCCGAGCCGATCCGGGCGCACGGCGGCTCGAAGCGGCTCGGCGACGTGCTGGTGGGGCGCGGCATGCTGACCGAGGAACAGGTCGGGCTGGCCATCCAGGTGCAGCAGGCCACCGGGCGCAAGATGGGCGAGGTGGTGCTGGAGAAGGGCTGGGTTTCCGAGGCGGAACTGCTCGAGGCGCTCAGTGACCAGCTGGATATCCCCTTCTGCCGCCTGCGCGCCGGCCTGTACGATCCGGACGTGGCCGTCAAGCTCAGCCAGGGCATCGCCAAGCGCCTGAAGGTGTTCCCGATGTTCCTGGTGCGCGGCGAACTCACGCTGGGAACCAACCAGCCGCAGGCGATGGCCGCCTTCGAGGAAATCGAGGACCGCCTGCAGTGCCGGGTGCGCGCCGTGCTGACCCCGTTCGAGGACATCCAGCGCTGTATCGGCGAGGCCTATGCCGGTACCGGCGGCGACCTCATCTCCGAGCTGATCGCCGACGTCGACGACGACTTCGAGGTCATGGAGAACATCGTTCCCGACGAGTACGCGGTGATCGACGGTTCCTCGGCCGACAGCCCGATCATCAACCTCGTCAACTCGATCATCCAGCGCGCGGTGCACGATGGCGCCTCAGACGTGCACATCGAGCCGGCGCGGAAGAAATCCCGCGTGCGGTTCCGCATCGACGGGGTGCTCTACGAGGTGATGACGCCGCGGCCGGAACTGCACCCGGCGATCGTCTCGCGCCTGAAGGTGATGGCCAACCTCGACATCGCCGAGCGGCGCCTGCCGCAGGACGGCCGCATCCAGGTGCACACGCAGGGCCGCATGGTGGACCTGCGCTTCAGTTCCCTGCCCGGCCTGTTCGGCGAGAAGATCGTGCTGCGGGTGCTCGACAAGAACCAGGCCATCCTCGATATCGAGAAACTGGGGATGCGCAAGAACAACCTGAACACCTACAAGAAACTGCTCGACCGCAGCTACGGACTGATCCTGGTGACCGGCCCGACCGGCAGCGGCAAGACCACCAGCCTCTACGCCGCGCTGAATCACCTCAACAGCATCGAGAAGAACATCGTCACCATCGAGGACCCGGTCGAGTACCAGATCGACATCATCAACCAGAACGAGGTGCGCGCGAACATCGGCCTGACCTTCGCCAAGATCCTCAAGCACGTGCTGCGGCAGGACCCGGACGTGGTGATGGTCGGCGAGATCCGCGAGCGCGAGACGGCCGAGATCGCCGTGCAGGCGGCGCTCACCGGCCACCTGGTGCTCTCCACGCTGCACACCAACGACAGCATCGGTGCCGTCACCCGGCTGATCGACATGGGCGTGGAGCCCTACCTGCTGTCTTCGGCGCTGATCGGCGTGATCGCCCAGCGCCTGGTGCGCACGATCTGCCCGACCTGCCGGACCACCTACATCGCCCCCGCCGAGATCATCGAGCAGTACGGCTGGCAGGACCGGGGCAAGGTGATGCTGGCGCGCGGACGCGGCTGCGAGGAGTGCTACGATTCCGGCTACCGCGGCCGGCTGGGGATCCACGAGATCCTGGTCAGCAACCCGTCCTTCCAGCAGCTGGTGATGGCCAACGCGAGCCGGGACGAACTCACCCGCTACGTGGACGAGCAGGACATCACCACGCTGTTCAAGGACGGCCTCACCCAGGTACTGGACGGACGCACCACGCCCGAGGAGATCTCGCGCGTGATCAACATGTGACGATCCGCCCGCCCGCGCGCTAGTATTCCTCCACCTGACACGGACGCGGCCACGCCATGCCCATCGAGACCCGCCAGAGCCAGCCCCTGCGCGAAAAGCGGCCCGGCCTGCTGGACCGCGAGTTCCACCTGGTCAAACCGAAGGTCACGGCCAAGGACCGCATGTTCTTCACCGAGCAGCTCGCCCTGCTGCTGGAGACCGGCACCAGCCTGCACGCGGCGCTCGGCATCATGAAGCAGCAGGCCGGCAACCCGGCGCTGCGCGAGATGCTCGACGGCATCGGCACCGAGGTCTCCGAGGGCAGCACCTTCGCGCGCTCGCTGTCCAGGTTCCCGGAGGTGTTCTCCAGCACCTACGTCAACCTGATCGGCGCCAGCGAGAAAGGCGGGTTCATGCCCGAGGTGCTCGCGCAGCTGCAGGCCATGGAGGAGAAGCGCGAGCAGATGAAGTCCATGGTCATCTCGGCGTTCTCCTACCCGGTTTTCCTGGTCTTCTTCTCGGTCGCCGTGGTGATCTTCATCCTCGTGTCGGTATTCCCGCGCTTCGAGGGCATGTTCATGTCCATCCACGACCAGCTGCCCGGCTCCACCGTCATGCTGCTGGCCATGAGCCAGATCCTGCGCAAGTTCTACGTGCTGATCCTGCTCGGGCTGGCCGGCGGCATCGTCGGCCTGCGCCTGTGGATGAAGACGCCGGCCGGCGCCGAGATGTGGGACCAGGCGGTGCTGCGCATGCCCGGCATCCGCGACATCATGATCCGCATCTACCTGGTGAACTCCCTGCGCGCGCTGGGCATGTCGCTGGAGCACGGCGTCAGCGTGACCGACGCGCTGGAGGCCTGCCGGGAGATCGTGCCGAACCGGGTCTTCCAGCGTTTCTTCCGCGGCATGGAGGAGTCGGTCGAGACGGGTGGCGGGCTCGCGGCCGGCTTCGCCCGGGGCGAGTTCATCCCGGACATGGCCCGCCAGATGATCCAGACCGGCGAGGAGACCGGCCACCTGCCGGAGGTCATGAAGCGCATCGCGGACTACTACGAGCGCGAACTCTCGCGGCAGCTGGTGACCCTCTCAAAGGTTGTCGAGCCCCTCATGCTGCTGGTGATGGGCGTCGTCGTGGGCTACCTCGTCAGTGCCCTGATCTTCCCGATCTTCAAGCTGGCCAGCGCCGCGTGAGGGCCGCGAAACGGCCTGAATTGTCGCCTTGAAGTTCATGAATTTAGTATTCAATGAATAGCGATTCCGGCCGACTGATGGTATTCTGCTGCTCAATTGTGATCGGATTGTTTCTGAAGAATAATTTTGGTCATATTCTAAACACATGAATTCCGGATTACTGATGTACCTAGGGGACTGCACCTCATGAAAAAAGCGCTTCGCCTGGCCCAGAAGGGCTTCACCCTGGTGGAACTGCTGATCGTCGTGATCATCATTGCCATCCTGGCGGCTGTTCTCGTGCCGCAGTTTTCCGGCTCCACCGACGATGCCAAGCTGGCGGCGCTGGATACCACGCTGTCCAACATGCGTACGGCGGTGGATCTGTACTACCAGCAGCATGGGCACTACCCCGGTGCAGTCGCTTCCACCGGCGCCACCTGCCCGCTCGGCGGCACGCCGGGCACCGGTCTGCTCAACACGCAGCAGGCGTTCATCGACCACCTCACGCGATACACCAACCAGGCGGGCCAGGCATGTACGACGTCTGACGCCACTTTCAAGTACGGCCCGTACCTGAAAAAAGACCAGATTCCGAACATGCCGTTCACGGACAACAACACGGTCGCCATCTCGACCACCGGCGCGCTCGGCATGACCGGTGCGGTCGCTCCCGGCCTGGGCTGGAAGTTTGACGTGAAGACCGGCCAGTTCATCGCCGACCACGTCGATTACGACGACCGTTAATTTCACGGCATGATCATCGGGCGCACCTGCCGCCCGGCCACGAAGCCCGCGCGCCGGCGTTCCCGACGCGCGGGTTTTGCTTTGTGGCCGCGGCGCCCGGCCGGCTTCACGCTGGCGGAGATCGTCGTCGTGGTGCTGATCGTCGCGATCCTGTCCGCCGTGCTCGTCCCGCAGCTGCGCTCCACCGACCCGACCCGCGTGGAGTACGCGGCGCGGGAGATCATGACGGCGCTGGCGTTCGCCCGCGATCGCGCGGTGCTTTCGGGCGAGCCGCACGGGGTGCGCTTCAACGCCAGCCTCGACCAGCTGCAGGTGTTCCGGATGGTCGGGCCGCGCGGCAGCTACGTGGAGACCTACGACGTGATCCACCCACACGACAAGAATCCCTACACGGTCCGCATGCAGGCGCCGGACGGCGGTGCGGCCCCGGACCTGAAAAACGTGGTGTTCGATTACCAGGGCAACGGCGATACCGGGGTGGCATTCAACAACCGGGGCGAGCCGATGGAGCCGGATGACAGGATGGAACGCGTCCTGACCAGCGGCTCCGTCGAGGTGGCACTCGGGAACCACGCGATCAAGGTCCACCTGAATGCCGTCGGCCGGACCTGGATGGAATAAGCCGATGCAGAAGTCTGGCTACTCGTACGTGGAAATCCTGGTCGCCGTGGCGCTGCTGGCCGTGGCGCTGCCGCCAGCGCTGGACGCGCTCGGCACCCAGGTGCGCGGCGCCGGCCAGGGGGTCGAGTCCATGCGCCTGGAATACAAGGTCCAGTCCAAGGCGGAAGAGCTCCTGTCCGAGCCCTGGTCGGCGCTGGACATGGCCGTTGATATCGCCGGCAGCAAGTCAGTTCCCAGCCTCTATTCGGATCCGGCCGGCAGCCCGGACCGCATCCTGGTCTACCTGGCGCACTACGATTTCGAGAACACCGACGCCGACGGCAATCCCTTCACCAACCCGAATCCCAACCTGGTCTGGATCGGCATCCAGGCCGAGAACGGTTCGCAGAAGCTGTACACGGTGCGCACATGGGAGTGAGCATGCGGGGGGTACGCGGGTTCACGCTTATCGAGCTGACCATCGCCGTGCTGATCAGTTCGTTCGTGCTGCTCGCGCTCACCGGGGTGGTCAGCTCCAGCCTGAACGCCTGGGAATCCATCCGCGCCGAGTCCGACCTGCGCCGCAACATGCAACTCGCCATGCAGCGCATGGTGACCGCCGTGGAGCGCAGCCAGCGCATCCTGGTACCCAAGCATGATGACCCGGGCACGCTCTGGGTGGAGTCGGACCACAACGTGCTGGCCGTCACCCTCGACCCGCGGCTGGACCGCAACAACGACGGCAAGGCGGATGCAGACAACGACGGCGACGGGAAGGTGGACGAGGACGTCGGTGGCGACAACACCAACGACAACGCGCCCGGCATCTACCTGATCGACGACGACAACGACCTGCTCGTGGACGTGCCCGGCGTGTTCGTGCGCGATGACGACGAGGACGGCACGCCGTCGATCAACAAGAGCGACGACGACGTGCTCGACGGCATCGACAACGACGAGGACGGCACCATCGACGAGGACCTCGCCGCCGACATGAACGGGGATGGCGCACCCGGCATTCTCGGCGTCAACGATGACGGGGACGGCGACACGGACGAAGGCTCCGTCGAGGATGACGACGAGGACGGCTCGGTCAACGAGGACTGGTTCGACCCGGTGGTCTTCCACATCGTCAGCGGCAACCTGGTGGAACGCATGCCGGACGTCAACGGCATCGACGGACGCGCCTTCACCGAGTCCGTGCTGTTCCCGGGCATCAGCGCCTTCCAGGTGGAGCGGGTCGAATCCCCGCAGGCGAAAACCCCCATGGTGCGCATCACCCTCACCGGCAGCCTGCCGGGTGGCGGCACCCAGACCATCCAGCGCACGGTGCGCCTGGGCAGCCAGTTGCTCGAGGATATTTAGGCATGGCTGACAGCGCCCCCTGCATCCATCGCGCAAGCCACACGCCGGCCGGTACCCGCCCGCCGGCGCGCACCGCGCGCGGCTACC
Source organism: Pseudomonadales bacterium (assembly GCA_041682035.1). GTDB lineage: Bacteria > Pseudomonadota > Gammaproteobacteria > Pseudomonadales > JBFGWM01 > JBFJWR01. Next base: position 12,314 of record JBFKKR010000078.1, read on the forward strand.
TGCTGCTGCCGGTCAGCATCGCGCTCGTGGTGGCCGCCCTGGCCACGTACATGATCGCCCGCGAGCAGTCGGTGATGCGCGCCACCGGCGGTGGCGGGCTGAGCGATATGCAGTATTCCCTGTCCGCCGAACTGGGCATCGCCCGCCAGCGCATGGAGATGAGCATGGACGGGCTCTGCGGCACCTACCAGGCCCGGGTGACCATGGGCTCCACGTTCGGCCTGCCCTACAACGTCGTGTCGCTGAACGGTTCCAACAGCGGCACCGACGTCAAGATCCGGGTGGACCTCAAGGACGTGGCCACCGGTGACATCCTGCGTGACTACGAACTCAAGAAGGAGCGGGCCTACCAGGGCATCAACGAGTTGATACTGCAACCGGACGCGGTGGCGGGGAAGGACGGCTTCATCTCCAGCGTGACGGCCACGTACAACTACGGGGGAATGGACCTGGGGTATATCGGCAACTTCGAGAACCAGCTGTTCGAATTCGACCTGGGCGCACTGCCCAGCAATGTCAGGGTCCTGTCCGCCGCCCTCAAGATCTACGTGGCGAGCCTGGACACGCCCGGCAGCGTGTCCGTACACCGGATCAAGGCCCCATGGGACGAGGGCACGCGCTCGGGCTTCAACGGCGGCGGGCCGGATGGCGCCACCTGGCTGAACCGCACCACGCTGCTGCCCTGGCTGACTCCGGGCGGCGAGCATCAGGTGCCCCCCGAGGCGGTGGAGCCGGTGGAGACAGCCGGGCGCTGGTACAGCTTCGAACTGACCCGCCTGGTGCGCCAGTGGACTGCGGGCACACACCCCAATTACGGTGTGCTGCTGAAAGCGCGCGACGGCCTGCACGGCGCGCGGCCGTGGCTGTCCGATGCCGTGCCTGCTGATGCCGCGTTCCGGCCGAAACTGCACGTGATCTACGGTTGCGAATGCGGCAAGACCTGTGGGTCACTGCTCAGCTGTGATGGCACCGTCGTCCCGGTCGGGCAGGATGTCTTCTACGACTGGACGTCCTTCGCCGCGCCCACGTCGGACTTCAAGGGCTTGAGCTTCCTGCGCGAAAACGAGATGCTCAACGGTGGCGCCGCCCCCAAGGAAGGTGGCATCCTGCTGCTCGACCGCCCGACGAGGCAGCTGTTCCTGATCAAGGCCAGCAACGGCAGCCTGGTCTCCAGCCTGACCATCACCATGACCGGGCCCATGGGCGTGGCCTACGTGCGCGGCGGCGCCTGGGCCGACCATTTCGCCGTGGTCGACGAGAACGACAGGCGCGTGTACTACCTCGATGCCGCCGGCGCCGTGCAGGGCTCCGCGCTGATGAGCGCCTACCTCGCCAAACCGTTCAGCATCGACCACATCAGCACCACGGGCAGTGGCGTCTATTCAGACCACCTGGCCGTGCTTGCCGACGACGCGATCACGATGGTTCTCGGTGTGCCGGTGGCGACGGCGCTGCCGGGCATCCGCATCATCGACCAGGCCGGGGTGTTGAAGAAAACCATCGATACCGGTGCGTACGCGGCCAAGCCCCGCGGGATCGCGCACATTCCGGGTCGGGACGAGTTCTGGGTGTTTTCCAGCACCGGAATCTCGGTCCACCGGGTCGATTTCGACGGCAACCTGCTTGCCACCTACGACGCCGGGACGCTGGGTGTCGGGTCGGCGACTACCTTCGCGCTGAATTTGGAGACCTGCACGCACATGTTCCCGGACTCTTCCCAGCGGAACATCGAGATCTACGGCCAGACCGCCCCGGGTGGCGGCGGCGGCAAGGGCAAGTAGGACCCGTCCCTGCGGAAAGCACGTGCAGGGGCTAAACTTCCGGAAGATCAGGGACTTTCGACGGTATCGGAGGGAGCGGTCCCGAACCGGGGCGCACAGGGAGACGGCATGCGGGGATTCTCCATCGGCAAGGCCTTCGGAGGCGGTGGCCAGGGCGCCATCGGGCTGGAGTTCGCGCTCGACGAACTGCACCTGGTGCAACTCGCCCGCAAGGGCGATGGCATCGCGTTGCGGGCCCAGGCACTGCTGCCCTATCCCCTGCCGCGCGACAGCCTGCTGGAGTCCCCGCAGGACTGCAGGGCGTTGCTGAAACGCGCG
>JBFKKR010000079.1:0-14399 GCA_041682035.1 Pseudomonadales bacterium
GTGGTGCCGGGTGCCCTCGCCGGCGCCGATCAGCGCGAAAGCGCCGGGCACCTCGCGCAGGTAATAACTGAAATCTTCCGAGGCCATGATCGGCACCTGGGTCTCCTCGCTGCGCCAGCCGTCCCCCAATTCCGCCGCCAGCGCCGCGCGGAACTGCGCCGCCTCGCCGGCATGGTTCACGGTCGCGCCGTAGCGCGGGTGATGGGTCACGCGGGCTGCCACGGCGTGGGCGGCAGCGGTCTGCGTGGAGATTTCGGTGACCTGCCGCTCGATGTCCGGCCGCAGGCGGTCATCCGCCAGCCGGTAGCTGCCGCCCAGCAGCGCCCGGTCGGGGATCACCGTCGCGGCGCTGCGTGCGTCGATGCTGGTGACGCTGAGCACCACCGCGTCCTGCGCAGCGCTGCGCCGGGAGACCACCTGCTGCAGCGCAACGGTGATGGCCGCGGCGCCGAGCACGGGATCCCGACATCGTTCCGGCTGGCTGGCGTGTCCGCCGGCCCCCTGCACCTCGATTTCGAAGGTGCCGTTGGCCGCCATCACGGCGCCGTCCGGGCAGACCGCCTGGCCGAGCGGGATGGCCGGCCAGTTGTGCCAGCCGAAAATGCGGCCGACGCCGTCCAGCGCACCCTCGGCAATCATCTCGCGGGCGCCGTGGCCGCCTTCCTCGGCGGGCTGGAAGATCAGCGTGACGGGCGCGGGAAGGGATGCTTCGTGCTGCTTCAGCCACCACAGCACCGCGAACAGTGTCGCGGTGTGACCGTCGTGTCCGCAGGCGTGCATGCAGCCGGCGCGCGTCGAGGCGTGGGGCAGTCCGGTGGTCTCGGTGATCGGCAGGGCGTCGATGTCGGCGCGCAGAGCGACGGCGGGGCCGGGCGCATGCGTCGCCAGCCGGGCAACGGTCCCGGTCTCCGTGCAGGGCTGCCAGGGAATGGACAGGGCGTCGAGTTGCCCGCGTATCAGGCGGCAGGTGTCATGCTCCTGCCAGGACAGTTCCGGTTCCCGATGCAGCGCATGGCGCAGCGCGCGCGCCCTGGCGACCAGCCCCGGCCAGTCCGCGCCGGCAGCGCCCTGCCCGGCGGTGCCCGGCGAAGGTACGTCCGATTCGTTCGCCGTCATGGTGCCGCTTGCGGATGCGGGAGATGCAGGCCGGATGAACAGTGCCGCAGGCGCCCGCGGGCGCCACGCGGGCACCGGTCACTCCGGCGTCTGGATCGCACCGCCGTGCAGCACCGGCGCAGCATCGATGTCACCGGCTTCCATCAGGTCCACGATACGTTCGAGTGCCTCCGCCATCGCCGCCTGCTCGTCTTCCGGGATGCTGCCGAGCGCTTCCGCGAGTTTCGACTGCAGCGGGGAGGGCGCCTTCTTCAGGAAGGTATTGCCCTTGCCGGTCAGCACGATGAAGACCTGGCGGCGGTCACGGTGCCCGCGTTCCCGTTGCACCAGGCCCTTGCTCTCGAGCCGGTCGACAATGCCGACCAGCGTGCTGGAGCTCAGGTGCACGCCTTCGGCCAGGCTGCGCAGCGTCATGGGTCCGTATTCGCGCAGGTAGTGCAGGGCGACGAGTTGTGGCGTCGTCACCTGGTACTCCGAGGAGAGCCTGCGTGAATGCATGTCGGTGGCCCGCATCACCCGCCGCAGCGCCTGGAAGATGCGCACGTCGTAGGTGTTCGGATCGGCGTTATCGCTCTTGGGCATACGACGCGCTGCTCTCCCGATGGCCGGGCCTCCGCCCAGTGATATCCAGCCGCGACGCGGCAGGGCCGTGGCGCGTTTCTCCAGACTCAATACGCGATTATTGGCTTGTTTGGTCAAAAGTAAAATCCTGTTCCGCTGTCTGTCAGTGGGGGCCTCTTCAGGCCTGCCCCGCGATGCGGACCGGGTTGCCGCGCTTGCTGCGGAGGACGGTCTCCATCGCCCGCTCGGCCTTGCGCAGGCCGGCCTCCAGTTCCGACTCGCTGATGGTCAGCGGCGGCAGGAACTTCAGCACCTGGTCGCTGGCGCCGGCCGTCTCGATGATCAGCTTCTCCCGGAAGCACTGTTCCCGGAACTCGTTGGCGATCTCGGGCATGGCACGGGACTCGATGCCCAGTGCGAGGCCACGGCCGCGTACCTCGAACGCCGCCTCCGGGAACCTGCTCGCCATGCGTTGCAGGAAATCGCGGACGCGGTGCGACTTCTTGCGGATTGCGCCGCTGAAGTTGGTGTCCCGCCAGTACAGGTTGATGGCGCGGGTGGCCGCCACGAAGGCGAGGTTGTTGCCGCGGAAGGTGCCGTTGTGCTGGCCGGGGTCCCACTCGTCGAGTTCGGGGCGCAGCAGCACCAACGACATCGGCAGGCCATAGGCGCCGATGGATTTCGACAGCAGGACGATGTCCGGCCGGATGCCTGCTTCCTCGAAGCTGAAGAACGTGCCGGTGCGGCCACAGCCCATCTGGATGTCGTCGACGATCATCAGTACGTCGAAGTCATCGCAGATCTTGCGGATGCTGCGCAGCCAGGCCGAGCGCGCGACGTTGATGCCGCCCTCGCCCTGCACCGTCTCCAGGATCACCGCGGCCGGCAGGCCGACGCCGCTGGAGGCGTCCTCCAGGTACTTGCGCAGCAGCACGCTGCTGTCCTCGACGCCGTCCACGTAGCGGTCGTACGGCATGAACGCGACGTTGGTGTTGCCACTGTAGATGTCTTCCTTGTGGTACTCGTTGCCGGTCACGGCCAGCGCGCCCAGCGTCATGCCATGGAAACCGTTGGTGAAGGAGATGATGCCGGAGCGCTGCTTCACCTTGCGGGCCAGCTTGAGGGCCGCCTCGACGGCGTTGGTGCCGGTCGGGCCGCAGAACTGCATCTTGTAGTCGAGCTGGCGCGGCTCGAGGATGTGCCGGCTGAACGTGTCGATGAACTCGTTCTTGGCCACCGATGCCATGTCGAGACCGTTCACCAGTCCGTCCGCCTGCAGGTGGTCGAGGATGGACTGCTTCAGCAGCGGGTTGTTGTGCCCGTAGTTGAGCGAGCCGGCGCCAGCCAGGAAGTCGATGTATTCCTCGTCCTGGTCCGTCCAGAGGCGCGCGCCCTGGGCGCGCTTGACCACGATGGGAAAGGCACGCGAGTAGCTGCGCACTTCGGATTCGAGCTCGTGGGAGGGGTTGTTGTCAGTCATTGTCTGTCGGCCTCGCTGGTTGGTTTCTTAACGGATGGGCCCGATGTGGAAGAGATACTCGGGCTTGTCCTCCTGATCCTGCTCGGCGGCAGAGATCAGGCATTGATGGGTCAGGTCGCAATCGAAGTGGCGCGCGATCGAGCGGAAGAAATTCTCCGACGGCGCATTGCCGGGAATCACCGTGCCCTGCACGAAGCGGATGTCGGCGTTGCCGGGCCGGTCGAGCAGGTGTTGCAGCATGCGGCCTGCCAGGCCGGTTCCGCGCTGGCCCGGATCTGTGGCCACCTGCCAGATGAACAGCGTGTGGCCTGCGGCCTCGGCGGGCACCGTCACCGCGTCGCCGTAATGGAAGGCCTGCGGCCGGGTGCCGGCGATGAAGCCGGCGGGCTCGCCACGCTCGTCGCGCGCGATCACGCAGGTGTCCGCGTGGTGCAGCTGCAGCAGGTGATAGCAATACTCGGAGTTGGTATCGAGCGCGGGTTCCGCGCGGGCCATCCGCCAGAGCGCCCGGCCGTCCCCCTTGGCGGGCGGGCTGAGCGTGACGGCGCTTCCTGTGTGCCTCGTTGGCTGTGCGTGCATGCGTATCTGTCTTGAGCCTTGCGCTTCAAACGTGTTGCAGAATTATATTTACTGAGGAAAAGATTGCAACCAATATCATTCGTGCAGGAATTATATGTTTCATATGGATGGTTACGGGTGCTTGTCAGGCATATATCGCCCCAAAAGGCGCAAAATGGTGCGGCGCCGCTATTGGCGCGTGGCATGGCAGGGCGCACGTGTCGGGAGACACGCTGCCAAATGGCGGCTGGCGGGCGAAAATGCAGGGGGATTGGGTCGAGGGGGGTCCGTTGAACGGGGTGTTTCGTTACCTGCTCAAGGTGCTGCTGTTCCTGGTGGTGCTGGCCATCGCCGCGTCTGCCTACCTGCTGGCGACCGAGGGCCGTTCCCTGGACTGGCGACAGCTGGCGGAGATGCCGGAATTCCGGGCGCCGCGCTGGGAGGCGCCGGATTGGGAGCGGCTGAAGTTCTGGGAGCGGGAGGAAGCGGCCGGGGCGGAAAAGCCCCCGGGCGAGCCGGGGGCGAAGTGGATTGCCCGCCCGGGGGAGGAACCGCCTGAGTACGCACCGTTCACGCCGGGACCGGGTGTCACCCCGCGCTTCCCGCCCGGCACCTATTTCCGCTGGCAGGATGCCGGGGGCGCCTGGCATTACACCCCGCAGCCACAGGAGGGGGTACGCAACTACCCGGTCGCCACCGATCCGCAGCGCAACGTCATGCCTGCGCGGTGAACCCCGCCCCGGCCTGCGTGGGCTCCTGCGCCGGCACCGGCCGCCCGGCGTCCTGCGTGGACAACTGCGACGGCACCACGCGCCCGGTGTCGCTGCGATCCAGCAACTGCAGGAGCGGCGGCAGGAACAGCAGGTCGATCGCCAGCGCGATCAGGATCATGGTGGCGGTGAGGATGCCGAGTTCCGCGTTCAGTACGAACACGGAGAACGCCAGCAGGCCGAAGTTCACGCACAGCACGATGGTGGTGACCAGCAGCGCCGATCCGACCATGGAGAACGAGAAACGGATGGCCGCGTCGGTGTCCATCTGCTGCGCCTTCCGCGCCAGGTCGTACTTGCTGAGGATGTGCACGGTGTAATCCACGACGATGCCCATGGTCAGCCCGGAGACGACCGAGAGCGCCATGCCGATACGTCCCACCATCAGGCCCCAGATGCCGAACCCGACGATCAGCGGCAGGAAATTCAGCAGCAGGCTGATCAGCCCGTAGCGCACCGAACCGAGCGCAACGGCGATGATCACCGAGATGACCAGCAGGCCGATGGCCGAACCGGTCAGCATGCTGATCACGTTGCGCTTGCCGATGTGCGCGTACATGACGTCCGAACTGGCGCCGGCGTGGTAGAAGTGGTCGGGTGCGTTCTGCCGCAGCCAGTCCTGGGCGCGCGACTGGATCGCGAGCACGTCCTGCGTCGACGAGGTGCGCAGGCCCGCGGTCAGGCGGGTCGCCGACTTGTCGAGGTTGACCTGGTTGGTCAGGCCGAGTCCGAACGGCAGCGAGAACTCGTACAGCAGCAGGTACTGCGAGGCGAGTTCACGATCATCCGGCAGGCGGTGCCAGTTCCAGTCGTCCCCGTGCATGTTGCGGTTCAGCCGCTTCATGATCTGGCCGACGTGGTTCACATAGCTGACCTCCGGCTGCTGTTTCAGCCACTCGGCGAACGCTTCCACGTGCTGCAGGTATTCCGGGTCGGCGATGCCGCCGGGCTCGCGCGCCGCGAGGCTGTACTCGATCAGGTTGAAGCCGTTGAGGTGCTCGCGCGCCCGGTCGGAGTCCTGCCGGATCGAGGTGCTCGGGTCGAAGTATTCCGCCCAGACATCGTAGAGCTGGTTGCGCGGCAGGAAGGATCCGGCGACGAGGATCACCGCGATGGTGCCGACCATGCAGGCACGGCCATTGCGCAGCACCCAGGCGGCCACGCGCTTCATGGCATCGGAACCGCGCGAATTGTCCGGCTTCACCCGGCCCGGCAGCAGGCTGAGCAGCACCGGCAGCAGCAGGATGGAGAACACCCAGGCGGCCGCGATGCCGATGGCCGCGACGTTACCGAGATCCTGGAACGGCGGCGCCTCGCTGTAGTTCAGCGCCAGGAAGCCGATGATGGTGGTGAGGCTGGTGAGCAGCACGGCACGGAAATTCAGCGCCACCGAGTAGATGATTGCGGCGCGTTTCTCGTGCCCGCTGCGGCGCGCCTGGAAGTAGACCACGATCAGGTGCATGCAGTCGGCGACCGCCAGCGTGAGGATGATGGTGGGTGCGTTGGACAGGGGCGGCGTGACATCGATGCCGATCAGGCCGGCGACACCCATGCCGACGACGACCGAGGCGATGATCACGCAGATGGTCGCGAAGGTGGTGCTGACCGCCGTGACCAGGCTGCCGCTGGCCAGGAACAGGTACACCGCGATGCAGCCCAGCGCGATCATCAGCGCGACCGGGATGATGTGGGTGATGTCGTAGAAGGAGGCCTCCATGAAGGCGTTGTTGCCGGCGATCTTGCCGGTGATGAGCAGTTCGGTGCCGGGATAACGCGTTTCGATCTCCTGGCGGAGGTCGCGCACCGCCTGGATCGCCTCGGGAATGGCGGTACGACGCTGGCCCTCGGGCAACTGGATGCTGATGTTGATCGAGGCCATGTGGCCGGTCGGTGTGATCAGCCGTCCCAGCAGCAGTTCCTCGTTGGTGGCGACCTCGCGCGCGCGGCGGATGTCCGCAGCGCTCATGTTGAGCGCATCCTCGACCAGGGGGCGGGTCTCGAGGTCGTCCCCGGCCGCCTCCGTGTGCTGGTAGTTGGCGATGGAATCAACCCGCATCGAATGCGGCACCTGCCACGCCCGCTCGGTGAGCTCCTCGAGGATGGCGAGGTTCTCGCGGGTGAACACGTTGCCGTTTTCCGGCACCAGCACGAGGAACAGGTTGTCGTCGCGGCTGTAGGTCTCGCGGATCACGTCGTAGGATTTCAGCGCCGGATCGTCCGGTGCGAAGAACACCTCGAGGTCCGCGCTCAGCTGGAGCCTGGACAGCCCGGTACCCGCCGCGGCGACCAGCCCGAGGCAGAACAGCAACGCGAGGAAACGGAACCGCATCAGTACTTGGGCAAACTTCTCGCTCACAGAGGTAATCTCCCTGCCGGATAACTGGTCACAGTAAGCCACGCGCGGCTGGCGAAATAATAGCCATCCACGGGCCATGGACTATTTCCCGGCCGTCAACAATCGCCGCCGCGCAACGCGTAATCCGCTGAATCCAGGTCCCTGCTCCGGAACTCCCGCACACTGTCCTATATTGGCTTGCAGGCACTGGGGCATGGCGCGGAGGCGGGAAATGAAGGCCGGTATGAAGAAAAAGCTGGAGAAGTACGCACACGGGGTCGCCATGAGCGGCCTGAAGATCGGCGCAAAAGTCATGCCCTTGCGCTGGCCCCGGGTGTTCGAGGGCGAGCAGCCGTCCCTCGAACTCTGCCGCTACATGGTCAGCAAGGGTTCGAAGCGGGTGATGATCGTGACCAGCAAGACGCCGGTACGGACCGGCCTGGTGCAGCCGCTGATCGACGAACTGGAGAAACACGGCGTGAAGGTGGTCGTGTACGACGAGACCCGGCCCGACCCCACCATCGCGCAGATCGAGGAGGCCGTTCTCATTCTCAAGGAGAACCAGTGTGACTCGGTGCTGACCCTGGGCGGGGGTTCGTGCATCGACGCGGCGAAGGTGATCGCCGCGCGCGGCAAGAACAAGAAGTCGATCAAGAAGATGACCGGGCTGTTCAAGGTCACCCGCGGCATGCTGCCGCTGTACGCGATCCCGACCACCGCCGGCACCGGCTCGGAGGTGACGATCGGCGCGGTGGTCACCGATCCGGAGAGCCAGCGCAAGCTGCCCATTGCCGACCCGCGCATGATGCCCTACGGCGCCGCGCTCGACGGCTCGCTGATGCTGACGCTGCCGCCTTCCATCACCGCGCCGACCGGCATGGACGCGCTGACGCACGCGGTGGAGGCGTACGTCTCGAAGAACGCCATGAAGCGCACCGACAAGTTCGCCGTCGAGGCCACCCAGCTCATCATGGCCAACCTGGAGACGGCGGTCGCGGACGGTTCCAACCTGCAGGCGCGCCAGAACATGGCGCGCGCCTCCTACCTCGCGGGCAAGGCCTTTACGCAGGTGGGTGTGGGTTACGTGCATGCCATCGCGCACAACTTCGGCGCGCTGTACCACGTGCCGCACGGCCGCGCGAACGCGATCATCATGCCCTACGTGCTGGAATACTCGCTGCCCGAATGCGAGAAACGGCTGGCGAAGCTGGGCCGCCTGTCCGGCGTGTCGGACCCGGACGCCTCGCGCGCCGACCAGGCGCGGCAGTTCATTGCGAAGATCCGCGAACTGAACCGCAAGTTCGACATCCCCGAGAAGCTGGACCTGCTCAAGGCCGAGGACATCCCGCGCATCGCCCGCGCGGCGCGTGAGGAGGCGCGGTTCACCTACGCCGTGCCGCGCTACATGGACCGGCGCGCGTGCGAGAACCTGGTGGCGCAGATGCTGGTGTGAACGGCCGCGCGCAAGTGAGTTGCCGAACAGACGGGAGAGATCACCCATGCTGAGGAAACTGCTGGTTCTCGGGGCGGCCGGGGCCGCCCTGTACGGTGTGGGCGCCGGCTGGTTCGGAACCCGCATCGACGAGGGCACGCCGCAGGGGAAGGCGCTGCCGGAGTCCGTAGTGCGACAGGAAGCCGCGCGCCGGATGGCGGCCGCGCGCGATGTCGGTGCGCCCACCGACCGGCAGATCCTGTTCGGCGACTTTCACGTGCACACCACCTTCTCCAATGACGCCTTCGTGATGAGCCTGCCGGTCATGCAGGGCAGCGGCATGCACCCGCCGGCGGACGCCTGCGACTACGTGCGTTACTGTTCCGGCCTCGATTTCTGGTCCATCAACGACCACGCCATCTCGCTGGACACGCAGCGCTGGCGCGACACTCGCGACGCCATCCAGCAGTGCAACGCGCTGACCAGCGCCGACGATCCTGACGTGGTCTCCTTCCTCGGGTTCGAATGGACCCAGGCCAACTCCGACGACCGCCGCACCCACTGGGGCCACAAGAACGTCATCTATCGCGACACCTCGGACGCGCAGACGCCGCCGCGGCCGATCTATGCCCGTCTGCCCGGGCTCGGCCCGGAATCCTTCAACCCGCCCCTGCTGTCGCGCATCCTCAACGTGGGCAGCAGCGGACTGTACACCGGCGAATGGTTCTACCCGCTGCAGCACAACCGCTTCATGCGCGAGATGGAGGCGATGCGGGACTGCCCGGACGACGTCGACACCAAGGACCTGCCGCCGGACTGCCGCGAGGCCGCCGAGGATCCGGCCACGCTGTTCCGCAAGCTGGACGAAAGCGGGCTGGCCAGCATCGTCATCCCGCACGGCAACACCTGGGGCCTGTACACGCCGCCCGGGTCGACCTGGGACAAGCAGCTGAAGGGAAACCTGCACGATCCGGACCGGCAGTTCCTGGTCGAGGTGTTCTCCGGCCACGGCAACTCGGAGGAGTACCGCGACTGGCGCGCGATCGACTACGACGAAAACGGCAACCCGTCCTGTCCGCCGATCCGCCGCAACTACGTGCCCGGTTGCCAGCGGGCTGCGCAGATCATCCATCGGCGTTGCACCGCCGCCGGGGAGTCCGCGCAGGAGTGTGACCGGCGCGCCGACGAGGCGCGGCAGAATTATGTCGCCACCACCAACGGTCATCGCACGGTGCCGGGCGTGACCGCCGGGGACTGGCTCGATTCCAACCAGTGCACCGACTGCTTCCAGCCCAGCTACGGTTACCGGCCGGGCGGCGCATCGCAGTACGCGCTGGCGATCGGCAACTTCGACGAGGGAGCGCAGCCACGCCGTTTCCGCTTCGGCTTCATGGCGTCCAGCGACAATCACTCGGCAAAACCGGGAACGGGCTACAAGGAGTACGGGCGCATCGAGAACACCGAGGCGATGGGCCCTGTGAACGAGGACATCGAGGCCTTCGTGCGCGGCGGGCTCGGCCATTACCTGGGGCGGACGGAAGAGGCGGCGCCGCGTTCGCGTCCGTTCACGCCGGCCTCGAACCCGCAGCAGGATGGCTACCCGCGCTGGGAGCGTGCCGCGGGCTTCCTCTACACCGGGGGACTGGTGGCGGTGCACAGCGATACCCGCCGGCGTGGCGACATCTGGAATGCGCTGCACCGCAAGCAGGTGTATGGCACCAGCGGAGACCGCATCCTGCTCTGGTTCGATCTGCTCAACGGACAGGAGAACGGCCAGCCGGCGGCGCTGCCGATGGGCAGCGAGAGCCGGCAGACCGACGCGCCGCGATTCCGCGTCCGCGCGGTGGGGGCATTCAAACAGGAACCGGGGTGTCCCGAACATGCCGTGCAGGCGCTGGGCGCCGCGCGCCTGGAGCAGCTCTGCGGCGGTGAGTGTTACAACCCGTCCACCGAGCGCAAGCGCATCACGCGCATCGAGGTCATCCGCATCCGGCCCCAGGTGCAGGCGGGCGAACCGGTGCGGGACCTGGTCGAGGATGTCTGGCGGACCCTGCCGTGCCAGGACAACGGGCTTGGCTGCGTGGCGGAGTTCTCCGACCCGGATTTCGCCATGCATCGCCGCGATACCGTCTATTACGTGCGCGCCATCGAGGAGCCGTCGGCTGCGGTCAACGGCGACCCGTTGCGCTGCGAGTACGACGAGCGCGGGCAGTGCGTGAAGGTGAATCTCTGTTACGGCAGCTACAGGACCGGCCGTGACGACGACTGCCTGAGCGAGGTCGAGGAGCGCGCCTGGTCGTCGCCGATTTTCGTGGATTACGGCGCCTGAGCCCACCATCCCGCGCGACTTCATGGTACCGTCGCGCGCATGAGCCTGAAGATGCCTGCTCCCGACGCGGGGGTGCTTGCCCGGCGCGGCGCCATCGTCGACGCGCTGCGCCGCATCGTGCCGGGCGAGGGCGTGATCGACGATCCCGTCGCGCTGCGACCCTACGAGAGTGACGGCCTGACCGCCTACCGGCAGCCGCCCATGGTGGTGGCGCTGCCGGAGACGGTCGAACAGGTCTGCGCGATCCTGCGCTGGTGCCGCGCGGAGGGCGTGAAGGTGGTGCCGCGTGGTGCCGGCACCTCGCTCTCCGGGGGTGCACTGCCGCTGGCGGACGCCGTGCTGCTGGGCATGGCGCGCTTCAACCGGGTGCTGGAAATCGACACCGCCAATCGCGTCGCGGTGGTGCAACCGGGCGTGACCAATCTCGGTGTCACGCACGCGGTGCAGGAACTGGGTTTCTACTATGCACCGGATCCCTCCAGCCAGATCGCCTGCACGGTCGGTGGCAACGTGGCGGAAAATTCCGGCGGCGTGCACTGCCTGAAGTACGGCCTCACCACCCACAACGTGCTGGGTGTCGAGATCGTCACGATGGATGGCGAGCGCCTGCGGTTCGGCGGGCGCCACCCGGAAGCTTCGGGGCTGGACCTGCTCGGCGTGCTGGTCGGCTCGGAGGGACTGCTGGCGGTCGTCACCGAGGTGACCGTGCGGATCCTGCCGAAACCACAGACCGCCCGGGCCATGCTGCTCGGATTTCCCAGCGTCGAGAGCGCCGGCCAGTGCGTCGCGGACGTGATCGCCGCCGGTATCATCCCGGCCGGCATGGAGATGATGGATGCGCCCGCCACCCGCGCCGCCGAGGCCTTCGTGCAGGTGGGCTACCCGCTGGACGCGGAAGCCATCCTGCTGGTGGAACTGGACGGGCCGGCAGCCGAATGTGCGTACCTGATCGGCGAGGTGGAACAGATCGCGAAACAGAACGGCGCCACCTCGCAGCGCATCAGCAACAGCGAGGAGGAACGTCTCGCGCTGTGGGCCGGCCGCAAGGCCGCGTTCCCGGCGGTGGGACGGCTGGCGCCGGACTACTACTGCATGGACGGCACCATTCCGCGCCGGCAATTGCCGCTGGTATTGCGGCGCATCGCTGAACTTTCCGGCCAGTACGGGCTGGGCGTCGCCAACGTGTTCCACGCCGGCGACGGCAACCTGCACCCGCTGATCCTGTTCGACGCCAACAAACCCGGCGAACTGGAACGCGCCGAGGCGTTCGGTGCCGACATCCTGCGCCTGTGCGTCGAGGTCGGCGGCGTGCTGACCGGCGAGCACGGCGTCGGCGTGGAGAAACGCGACCTGATGCCGGAGATGTTCTCGGCAACGGACCTCGCCCACCAGCAGCGGCTGAAGTGCGCCTTCGATCCCGACCTGCTGCTGAATCCCGGCAAGATGTTTCCGACCCTGCATCGCTGCGCAGAGTTGGGCCGCATGCACGTGCACGGCGGGCAGGTGCCGTTCCCCGGGCTGCCGCGGTTCTGACCATGAGCCTGCCCGGCCGCGTTCGCCCCGATGACGCGCAGCAGTTGTGCGAGATCGTCGCCGAGGCCGCCGCTGGCGGCCAGCGCCTGGCATTGCGCGGCGGTGGCAGCCACGCGGATTTCGGCGCGCCCGTCACGGCCGTGACGGAAGTGGACCTGCGCGCGTTCAGCGGCATCGTCGATTACGACGCGCCGGAGCTGGTGATCACGGCCGGCGCCGGTACGCCGCTGGCGGCGGTGCAGGCCCAGCTGCGGGAGCAGGGCCAGGTGCTGGCCTTCGAACCCTTCGATGTCGCGCCGTTGTACGGGCGCGAAGCGGGTCCGGCGACGCTCGGTGGCATCATCGCGACCGGCACCGCCGGGCCGCGGCGGCTGGTGCGCGGCACGGTGCGCGACCACCTGCTCGGTTTCGAGGCGGTCTCCGGTCGCGGCGAGTCCTTCGTCGCGGGCGGGCGGGTGGTGAAGAACGTGACCGGCTACGACCTGCCGAAACTGCTTTGCGGCAGCCGCGGCCGCCTCGCCGCGCTGACGCAGGTGACGCTGAAGGTGCTGCCGGCCGCGCGCGAGTCGCGCACGGTGCAGGTCAGTGGCCTCGCCCCGGACCAGGCGCAACAGGTCTTCGGTGCCTTGCAGGGCACCTGCACGGCGCTCGCCGCGGCTGCCTACCTGCCGGCGGGGATGGCCGGCCCGGGTTCGTGCTGCCTGCTGCGTTTCGAGGGTTTTCCGCCCTCGGTGCAGGAATCCGTGCAGTTGCTGCATGAACTGGTGAGCGGCTGCGCGGGCGCCGCCTGCAGCGAGGTCGCGCCGGATGACGCGGCGTGGGCGCAGGTGCAGGTCGCCGCGCCGCTGGCCGAGGCGGCGGTGCTGTGGAAGATCTTCGCGCCGGTTTCTGCGGCGGTATCACTGGTGCGGGACCTGGAAAACCGGGGCGCGCGCTGGCTGTGGGACTGGGCCGGTGGCCTGACCTGGGCGGCGGTGGACGCCCCACCCCGCGAGCTGCGCGGCATTGCCGCGCGTGCCGGCGGTCACGCGGTGCTGGTGCGTGCGCCGGGGGAACTGCGCGCCGTGACGGCTGCCCTGCCGCCGCAGGTGCCCGCTCTGCGCGCGCTGGAAGAGAAGGTACGGCGGGCCTTCGACCCGGCCGGCGTGTTCGAGACCGGGCGCTTCCTGGCCGAAGACCATGAAAACTGAATTCACCGCGCTACAGCTGCAGGACCCGGACACCGCCGTTTCCGCCGGTGCGATCCGCAAATGCGTGCACTGTGGATTCTGCACCGCGACCTGTCCCACCTACGTCCTGCTGGGCGATGAACTCGACAGCCCGCGCGGCCGCATCTACCTGATCAAGAACATGCTGGAGGAGGGCCGGCCGCCGACCGCAGAAGACGTCCGGCACGTCGATCGCTGCCTCTCCTGCATGTCGTGCACGACGACCTGCCCGTCCGGCGTGGACTACATGCACCTGGTCGACCACGCCCGTCATTACATCGAGGCACATCACCGGCGTCCGCCGGGAGAGCGCCTGGTGCGCGGCCTGCTCGCGTTCGTGCTGCCGGACCGGTGGCGTTTCCGGGCCGCGCTCCGGCTGGCGCAGTGGACCCGGCCGGTCGCACGCGTGCTGGTGCGGGCGCTGCGGCTGCGCACGCTCGGGGCGATGCTCGACATGGCGCCTGCGGAATTGCCCGCGAGCGTGCCCGTGCGGTCCGTGCCGGTGGCGGGCGAACGTGGACGGGTGATCCTGCTGCGCGGCTGCGCCGAGCCGGTGCTGCGGCCCCAGTACCAGGCGGCGGCGGTGCGCCTTCTGAACCGCCTCGGCTTCTCGGTGGCCTACGCGTCCGGGGAAACCTGCTGCGGTGCGCTGGAGCATCACATGGGACGCACGGAGGCGAGCCTGCGCAAGGCGCGCGCGAACATCGCCGCGTGGGAACGCGAGATCGGGCGCGGCGCCGTGCAGGCCATCCTCACCACGACCTCGGGCTGCGGCACCACGCTGAAGGATTACGCCCACATGCTGCGGGAGGATCCGGCGTGGGCGGAGCGCGCCGGCCGCGTGTCGGCGCTGGTGCGCGATGTCAGCGAGTTCCTGCAGGCGCAGGAACTGCCGTGCACCGGCAACACCGGCGGCACGGTCGTGGCCTACCACGGCGCCTGCTCGCTGCAGCATGCGCAGAAGGTCGAGCGCGAACCCCGGGCGATCCTCGAGCGCGCCGGGTTCACCGTGCGTGCGCCGACCGAGAGCCACCTCTGCTGTGGCTCGGCCGGCACCTACAACATCCTGCAGCCGGA
>JBFKKR010000080.1:0-14257 GCA_041682035.1 Pseudomonadales bacterium
CCGACCAGTTGCGCGACCAGTTCGCGCCGGTCGCTCAGTCGGACGATGATCTCGTCCGCGTCGCGGACGACGTGGTAATTGGTGAGGATGTGGCCGTCATCGGAGATGAAGAATCCCGATCCCATGGCGCGGTTCTCGCGTTCACGAGGCATCTGCTGCCCCCAGAAGCGGCGCAGGAACTCGGAGAATTCCTCGGGCATCTCGCCGTGCGGGCCGGCCTCAGCCGGCTCGTCGCTCTGCGAGGTGCGGATGTTCACCACGCCCGCGGCGTTCTTCTCCACCAGCGCGGTGAAATCGGGCAGGCCCTCGTGCGCGTGCAGGGAAAAACCGAGGGCCAGCAGCCACACGGCGGCGACGGAGCGGAAGATGTACGAAAACGCGGAAGAACGGGACAAGCAGATTCTCCTGGGTTCGTGGGCCGGCTGCGATCCGCAGCGAACCTTAACAGAAAGCGGTGGATTCAGGACGGCAGGACCCGCCCTGCCGCCGGCGACAGCCGCCGCAACACGACCGGTTGCCAGTTCTCCTGGTGCAGGTGACGGCGGCAGAGCGAACGCGCCAGCAGGAAACCGCCGGCCACACCGGCGAGACCCAGGCCGATGCTGGCGAGCTCACCACCCAGCGCCTGGCCGGCGAGGGCGCCGGCCAGCAGCGCCAGCAGCGGCAGCAGGTAGAGCACCAGCGAGGCGCGCAGCAGCAGGCCTTCCGGGATTCCGACGCTGACCGGATCGCCCGGTGCGAGGGTCATCGCCGCGGCATCCGTTTCACCCGCCACGAGCCGCGCCAGGACGTGATGCCGGCGCTGCCCGAAGAGACGGAAAATGGACTGCCGGCCGCATCCGCCCGGTTCGTCGCAGCGCCCGCAACCGGTGCGCGAGAGGGTCGACACCCAGACGCCTGCCGGCTCCACCGCGACCACGCGGCCACACTCCTCCACCATGTCCGCGCGCATCGGTCAGTCACCGGAGATGGTGACCGAGTCCACCATCCGCGAGGCCGTCGGCTCGGGCACTTCGCCGACCACGGTCACCAGCCAGTCGGACCCCCCGTGCGCGGCCACCCGCGACACCGCGACCGTCGCACCCATGTGCGATGTCTCCCCCTTCACCGGTTCCTCCAGCCGTTCGACGAACACCGACACGCGCGCCAGCCCGTCCGTGTACAGCCGCGCGCCGGAACGCACCGCGTGGGCAGGCAGTTCATGGACGGCCTCAAACCCCGGTGGCATCCAGCCCAGCTTCCAGTGCCCGTTCGTGTCGGCCGCCACCATCTTTCCGCCCGTGTCGAGGTGATGATGGGTTACATCGCCGTCGCCGAGCTGGAATTCCGAATCCGGGATCTCCGCATCGAGTTCCAGTTCGGTGAACTGGAACCGCTCCAGCACCTTGCCGTGGCGGTCGCGCAGCAGGCAGCGCAGGAGCATCGCCGATTCCCGGTCGAGCCACAGTTCGTAGCCATAGCGGTGTTCATCCCGCGGGGTGATTGCGACCGACAAGGATTCCCGCCCGGCGACGCGGTCCTGGCCGGCCATCGTGATCCGGTAGCTCTGCTGCAGACGGCCGACGTCGTCGAACAGCGCCCGCGAGAACGGGCCGGTATGCGGGCAGTAGTCGCTCTTTCCACTGCCCTCCTCGGGGAGCCGGCACGTCACCATGTCACCCACGCGCAACACCTCGCGCATGGACCCTTCCAGTTCGACGACCTTCTCGCGTTCCCGGCTGCCTTCCACATCATGCAGGACGCGCAGGGTCCGCATGTGATCGCCGTGCGCATACAGGAGGGTGCCCCGGTAGGAGTGTTCGCGGAACGCGGCCGGCATGCGCTCCAGCCAGCGCACGGCCTCCTCGTCGGCACGCGCCGGACCGGCCTGCAAGGCCACGCCCAACGCGAATATCCAGGCCCACAAGGCGCCCGGCTGCCGGCCCCCGATCACGATGCGTTTCGCCCCGGCCCGCTCAGTTGCCGGCGTCGGATGTCGCCACCCGCGCATACGGCATGATGGCGCCGGAGCCCGCGAAGGAGGAGTACTCCGCATGGCGGACCAGGTACACGTTCGGTTGCGGCTGACGGGCCGTCTGCGGCACGTAATCGGGCCCGCGGATGATCTCCGGCTGCGACGGCGCCACCGCCACAGCGGTCGCCTGCGGCGTGCCACCGGGTTCACTGCCGGTCACCACTGCGGGCGCCTGCACTGCGGGCGCCTGCGGCGCCTGCGCGACCGGCAACGGGTCCCCTCCCGATCCGGTGTCGAAGCTGCGCACCAGCAACACCGCCGCGAACATGACGCTGGCCGCCACCGCCAGTCCGCCCCAGCCGCCGAGACGCCGGTTCGCGGCGTCGGCAGTGACGGCCACCGGTACAACCTCGCCGGCCAGGGCCTCGCGCACCGCGGCCGACAGGTCGACGGCGTGCTGCTGCGGGTCTTCACCGCGCATGACGGCGCGCATGGCCTGGTACCGCCGCCAGCGGCCGAGATCCCCTTCCGGTGCCTTTTCCACCTCGGTCAGGAGCCGGCGAAGCTCGAAGTCGCCCAGTGGTTCATCCATCAACCGGGACAACAGTTCTGCCGGGCCTGTGCCCGCGCTCTCTTCTTTTTTCATGTCGTTCATGCCAGCCAGTTCTCAGTTCATTATGGGCCTGATTTTCACATCGATCGCTTCCCGGGCCCGGAAAATCCGCGATCGCACCGTGCCGACCGGGCAGTCCATGATGCTGGCGATGTCCTCGTAACTGAGTCCGTCGTACTCCCGCAGCATGATGGCGGTGCGCAATTCCTCCGGCAGGTTGGCCACTGCCTCGTTGACCGCCCGCTCCAGTTCCCTGGCGCGCAGCCCCCCCTCCGGGGTGGCCAGGTCCTTGAGTGCGTTGTCGCCTTCGTAATGCTCCGCGTCGTCGATCTCCACGTCCGACCCGGGCGGGCGTCGCGAACGCGCCACCAGGTAGTTCTTGGCGGTATTGATGGCGATGCGGTACAGCCACGTGTAGAACGCGCTGTCGCCACGAAAGTTCCCGAGTGCGCGGTAGGCCTTGATGAAGGCTTCCTGCGCGACATCCTGCGCCTCGTGATGGTCATGCACATAACGCCCAACCAGGCTGATGATCTTGTGCTGGTACTTCAGTACCAGCAGATCAAAGGCCCGCCGGTCCCCCTTCTGGACCCTGCGAACCAGCCCGCGGTCGCTCTCCTGCTCTGCACTCATGCGGCGCAATCTCTCTCCAACGTCGCCAGCAGGAACAGCGTTTCCGCTGCCAGTTGTGACCGCAAAACTCCCACAAAGTTCGCCGGTTCAGGCCGTCGCGCCATGCCAATCACGTCAACAACCCGCCGCGAAAATCCGGAATCTCCCGGAAACCGCCGCCGCTTGCAAGCAATTCCTTTTCAATATCGCCTTCACCGGACTTATTATAGCGACCAGCGGCATCTGTTCCGCCTGCATCCACGGCCGCCCGCGGGGAACCCCTGCCATGAATCCACCGGAGTACGACGTTCTCATAGTCGGTAGCGGCGCGGCCGGTCTCACCGCCGCCCTGCGACTGCCGCCGGGGACGCGCATCGCGCTGCTCAACAAGGGCGACACCGGCGCCGGGTCCACCTGGCACGCCCAGGGCGGCGTGGCCGGCGTGGTTTCCGAGGAAGACTCCGTCGAGGAACACATCGCCGACACCCTCAGTGCCGGCGCCGGCCTGTGCAACGAGGCCTCGGTGCGCAACATCGTCGAGCAGAGCCGCTCGGCAATCGACTGGCTGGTGGAGATGGGCGTACCGTTCAGCACCGAGACCCGTCCCGACGGCAGCCAGGAATTCCACCTGAACCAGGAGGGGGGGCACAGCCGGCGCCGCATCATGCATGCGCAGGACGCCACCGGCCAGGCCATCTCCGAGACCCTGCAGCAGCACGTCGCCCAACGGCCGGACATCGAGGTCCACCCGCAGCGCGTGGCGATCGACCTGCTGATCGACCCGCGCAGCGGCCACTGCGCCGGCGCCTACGTGCTCAACCGCGCTTCGGGGCGGGTGGAGACCTACCGCAGCCGGGCCGTGATCCTCGCCTGCGGCGGCGCCAGCAAGGTCTACCTGTACACCAGCAACCCGGACGGGGCCACCGGCGACGGCATCGCCATGGCCTGGCGGGCCGGCTGCCGCGTCGCCAACATGGAATTCAACCAGTTCCACCCGACCTGCCTGTTCCACCCGCAGGCCAAGTCCTTCCTGCTCACCGAGGCCCTGCGCGGCGAAGGGGCGCGCCTGCTGCTGCCCGACGGCACCCGCTTCATGCCCCGCTTCGACGAGCGCGCCGAACTCGCCCCCCGCGACATCGTCGCACGCGCCATCGACCACGAGATGAAGCGCCTGGGCATCGACTGCGTCTTTCTCGACATCAGCGACCGGCCGGCGGACTGGCTGCAGGAACATTTCCCGACGGTGTGGCAGCGCTGCCTGGATTTCGGCTTCGACCTTTCGAAAGGCCCGGTGCCGGTGGTACCGGCGGCGCACTACACCTGCGGCGGCGTACTGGTCGACAGCAACGGCTGCACGGACGTACCCGGTCTTTACGCCATCGGCGAGACCAGCTGCACCGGGCTGCACGGCGCCAACCGCATGGCCAGCAACTCGCTGATGGAGTGCATTGTCTACGGCAGCAGCTGCGCCCGTCACATCGGCGAGCACCTGCCGGACATGCCGGCCGCAGCCGATTTCCCGGACTGGGACGAGAGCCAGGTCACAGACTCCGACGAGGACGTCGTCATCGCCCACAACTGGCACGAACTGCGCCGTTTCATGTGGAATTACGTCGGCATCGTGCGTACCAACAAGCGCATCCAGCGCGCCCGCCACCGGGTCGAGCTGCTGCGGCACGAGATCTACGAGTTCTACAGCAATTACCGCGTCAGCAACGACCTGCTGGAACTGCGCAACCTGGTGGAAGTGGCCGCGCTCATCATCGAGTCCGCCATGCAGCGCCGGGAGAGCCGCGGCCTGCACTACACCCTCGATTACCCGGACCTCGCGCCGGTCGCCGAGGACACGGTGCTCACCCCGCCGCGGCGCTGACGCCCCCCGGCGCCGGCCCCCAGCGCAGGATCACGCGCAGGCGCCGGTGGCTCTCCCGGTCCACGGCGTCGGCGAATACCGGCACGCTGACCGGCCGCCGACCGCTGCCGTCGAAGCGCAGGATGACCAGCCGGGTGCTGACCAGGCAGTCGGCCCGCAGCCGCACCGGCTGCCACTCCCCGGTTCCGGCGGGCCGCAATTGCCAGCCCTGCCCGCCGTATCGCACCGCCGGCGCCGGCGCGCCACCCGCCCATCCGCCCGCGCGCAGGGCGACGCAGACCGCGACCAGCGTTCCGGCGAGGACCACCAGCGCCAGGCGGGCGTCCGTGCCGCTGACCGGCAGCAGCAGGCACACGGCGAGCAGCAGGACGAGCCAGAGCCCGCGCCAGGTGCGGGAACGGCGCGGTTCAAGTACGACGTACGGCGGCATGGTCGCGGATGCTTGCGACGATGGCCCGCAGACGGCTTTCGGCGGGGGCGCCGCGACCGGTCAGCCAGGCATGGATATCGATGTCCTCGCAGGCCAGCAGGGCGAAGTAGGCGTCCTGTTCCGCCGGACCGAGCTGCGGCAGGCGCTCTTCGGCGAAACCGACCAGGAAAAAGTCGAGTTCCAGCATGCCGCGACGGCTGCGCCAGCGGGCGAGAGCGAGAAACTTGTCGGTGTCGTCCGGCCGTTCCGTCATGTTGCCAATTCCATGAACCTTGCTGAGCCATCCGCGCCCTAACTATCATGGACGGACATGAACGGGTTCCGTTCACCGGCGCGGCGCATGATCCGTGACACGGAGCGCGCAGAATATACCAGAGCGGCACGCCCGCTTCCGGCAGGTGCAGGATTTGACAGACTGGCAGGCTTTTCTCTCCGAACGTGGCGCCATCTGGCGCGACGGCGAACTCGACCGTTTCGAGCCGCAATCCGGCAGCGACGCGCAGGCCTGCATCGCGCCGCTGCTGCGCACGGAGATCCTGCAATGCGAAGGCGACGGGGCTGTAAAACTGTTGCAGGGCCAGCTGACCTGCGACGTATCCGCGCTATCCGAACAGGCCTGCAGCCTCGGCGCGTGCTGCACGCCCAAGGGCCGGATGGTGGCGAATTTCCGGCTGTTCCGGACCGGGACAGGATTCCGCTTCCACCTGCCGGACGGGCAGGGCCGGCAGTTGCAGGATGCGCTCTCCCGCTACCTGCCCTTCTACAAATGTGAACTCACCGGGGTCACCGACTGGCGCGGCATCGGCTGCTGGGGCGCGGATGCGCCGGCGGTGCTGCGCGAGGCGGGCTTTCATGTTCCCGACGCCATCAACCAGGTGTGCGCCAGTGACGAGGGCTTCATCGCGCGCGTGCATGGCGTGCAGCCACGCTTCGAGATCTGGCTGCCCGGCAATGCGGCCGGGGCGCTGTGGGACCGCCTGCAGCCCGCGGCGCGGGCGAACGGAACGCAGGCCTGGGCGCTGGAGGACATCCGCGCGGGCCTCGGCTGGATCACGCCGGAACTCAGCGAGGCGCTCGTCCCGCAGATGCTGAACCTGCAACACCTGGACGCGATCAGCTTCAAGAAGGGCTGCTACACCGGCCAGGAGATCGTCGCGCGCATGCAGTACCGCGGGACGCTGAAGAAAGCCACGCTGCGCTATGCATGCGCCGACCCCGACGCCGGGGCGCCGCCCGGCACCGCCGTCTGCGCCGCGCTTGGCGAAAGCGCAATCGGCGAGGTGGTGCAGTCCGCCGGCGACGGCGCGCACTTGGAACTGCTCGCCGTGGTGCGGCTGGCCGAGGCCGCCCACGAACGCCTGCACCTGGGCGCGCCCGACGGCCCGGCGCTCACCCGGCTCGAACTTCCATATTCCCTGAATACTGACTAGGATTGCCGCAGTACTGCGGGGAGTACAACGCTCCCCGCCACCCGCTAGGAAGGCCCGGATCCATGAGCGATATCGTCGAGCGAGTCCGCAAGCTTCTGACCACCGCCATCGAGAAGGACCAGGTCCAGCTGCCGACCCTCCCCGAAGTCGCCCTGCAGGTGCGCGAGGCCGCGGAGGACGACGACATCTCCGCGGCGGGCCTGGCCAAGGTGATCCAGAACGACCCGGCGCTGACAGCCCGCATCATCAAGGTGGCCAACAGCCCGCTCATGCGCGGCGCCACGGAGATCGAAAACGTGCAGATGGCGGTCAGCCGGCTCGGCATCAGCTACACGGCGAACCTGGCCACCGGCCTGGCCATGGAACAGATGTTCCAGGCCACGTCGGAGGTGGTGGACCGGTTGATGCGCCAGGTCTGGACCAAGACCACCGAAGTCGCCGGGATCTGCCACGTACTGGCGAAGCACTACGGCAAGGGCAGGCTGAAGCCCGACGAGGCGACCCTGGCCGGCCTGACGCACCAGATCGGTGTGCTGCCCATCCTCACGTTCGCCGAAGAGCACAGCAACCTGCTCAACAACAGCAAGATCCTGACCCAGATCATCGAGGAGGTGCACCCGGACATCGGTGTGATGATCCTCGAGAAATGGGACTTCCCGGACATGATCCGCGATGTACCGCGCGAGTACCGCAATTTCAGCCGGGAGGTCGCGCAGGCGGACTACTCGGACCTGGTCATGGTCGCGACACTGCAGTCCTACGTCGGCAGTGACCACCCCTACGCGAAGCTGGACTGGAGCGAAATCGGCGCGTTCGGGCGGCTGGGCCTGAGCACGGACGTCGATTCCGGCGAGAGCTTCGAGGAAGACGTCACCGCGGAAATGGAAGCAGCCATGGCGCTGCTCGCCGGCTGAGGCGAATCTGCCCAGCCAGACCCGGTCGATTCCTTTGCCTCCGATGCTGACCCTTCCGGAACCGGCATAGCCAAGGCCATGCAAGAACGCCTGCGCAGTTCACTTCTCACGCTGTTGCTGACGGCGAGCCCGGCCGCGACGGCCGCCCCCGCGGCACAGGACGTGCCGGTGGCGGAAAAGCTCACCATCGTCCTCGTGAACGTGGAAAGCCTGCAGACCCACGAGGTGCTGCGCGCCGGCGACGCCCTGCCGAATTTCCGGTACCTGCAGAGTCTTGGCACCTGGTACACGGAGGGACGCGGCGTCCTCCCCAGTCATGACCTGGCCGGCCAGGCGGCCCTGCTGACCGGTCGCTACCCGGAGGAGAATGGTATTGCCGGCGGCATGACCTGGCGGGCGGCCGGGAAATCGCCGCCACGGCTCCTGAACCGCCCCACGGACCTGCGGGCGCCCACCCTGTTCCGCATCATCCGGCGGCACTGCCCGGCGCTGGACACGGCCGGCGTCCTGGCGCAGTCCGACGCCCACCAGCTGTTCAGCAGCTGCGGCGAGGACGGCCAGCAGTGCTCGCCCTACTCGGCCAGCCCCCGGCTCGACTTCCAACCCAAACAACACGCTGCCTTCGAGGCGTCGCGCGGGCACGTCCCGGACCCGGTGGTCACGGCGGCGGCCCGCGCCTTCCTGCCCGGCGCCAACCTGCTGGTGCTGGGATACGCCGACCTGGACAGCGCGGGCCACGCGGGCGCACCGGAGGCGGAAACCGGCATCGTGCCCGGCCGCGCCTTCGCACTGGCGCAGCTCGACACCCAGCTGGGCCTGCTCATCGCGGACCTGCAGCGCAGCAACCGCTGGCAGCAGACGATCCTGTTCCTGGCCAGCACGCACGGCATGTCCTGGGCCGGGCCGGACCAATCGGTGCACGTGGCCGACGCGATACCGCCGGGCGGGCGTGACCACTTCCTCCTCCTGGGCGAAGGTGGCCTGCAGTCGCTGTATCTCCGCAAACGGAACGATGCGGACGCCTGGGCAACCGCTCTTCACCTGGTGGAGACACTGCGTCAGCAGACCGGCATCCAGGGCGCCTGGTTCACGTCGCTGCATTCCAGCCTGCTCGAACTGCGCACGGGCACCGAGCTCGCCCCCCTGCTGCTGCCCCGCAGCCTGCGCGCCCGCTCACCCCTGCTCGGGGACGTGGTCCTCGCGGCGGGACCCGGCTACCGGCTGCTGGCCGATCCACCCGGCGGGCAGCCCGCGGGCGGTCACCATGGCGGCCTTGCCAGCCTGCGCACCACCCTGCTGGTCTCCGGAGGCGCGCCGTTCCTGCGCCCGCAACTGGTGACGGCACCGGGCCATCTCATGGACGATTCCGGCCGGGTCGACCCGTTGGAGCGCCTGCCCGACCAGCCCGAGGTGGTGGACATCGCGCCGACCATCGCCTGGCTGCTGGGACTGGCGGACCGGCCCGAGGGGCAGGCGCAGTCAACCCCCGGCAACGTGCTGCCCGCTTTCAGCGGCCGCATCCTGCACGAGGCCTTCGAACTGCCGGCGGTGCGTCCGTTGGGCCGATGCGGCCTGCCCTGACCCGGCCCGGCCCGAAACCCGTGATTTATTAGTAATTTTGCACGAATTCAACAGCTTCCATTCGACCCGGCGGGAAAATTGGCATATACCATGGGAAGGCGGGTCCGGCGCCCGACCCCGGCTGGCCCCAAATACCAACCAAAGATAGGTCCGGCGGGGGCTGACAGCCGTTACCCTTGCAGGATTCGAGCACACCGACTTCACAGGCACCGCCATGACACCGATCACCAGACCCCGTTCGCCGTTCCTCGCCGCCGCCGTGCTGGCGCTGTCCACGGCGATGCCGACGCACGCTGCCTACGACGACAAGCGCCTGACCGTGATCGTCGCGGTGATCGACAGCCTCATGCCGCACGAGATCGGCCAATACAACAACACGCCGACGCTGAGCGAACTGAAAGCCGCCGGCACCTGGTATACCGAGAGCCGGTCCGTGTTCTCCGCCGAGACCATCCCGAACCACGTGGCGATGATGACCGGCCGCTACCCGGCCAACAACGGCATCCCCACCAACAAGTACTGGAACCGCAAGTTCCACGCGGCGGCCAAGGGCCATTTCCAGGACGAGTTCGAGGAGCGCGGAGGCGGTGACATCCACCGCGCCGGGTACGAGAACCTCCCGTTCCCCAACGATGTCGAGGCGGGGGAACCCACCGACGACCGCGACCTGTCCCTGCCCTCGGAACTGGACGCGCCCGCGATCTTCCGCAACTTCTCCGAGCAGTGCCCGGGCATCGCCACCGCCGCGGTGATGTCCAAGGACTACCTCTACGAGGTTTTCTCCAACTGCGGCTTCGACAATGTCGACTGCCCGGACGGCACCCCGGCGTCGCGGCCGAAAAATGCCCACCAGCCCGATTTCCACTTCGTGCCGACTGACGACCCCACCTTCATCCCGGAAGCCGGCCTGGTGCCCGACCGCACCACGATCTCCAAGGCGCTGGAATACCTGCCCGACGTGAACTTCATGTTCATCAACTTCGGACAGGTCGACCGCATGGGGCACGTCTCGGAAACCGGCGCGGCGCTCGGCAGCGACGCCCTGGAGCGCAAGGCCGTGCTGGCCGACACCGACCTGATCTTCGGCGACCTGGTCGCGGCGCTGAAATCCGCCGGACGCTGGGCGTCCACCGTGCTGATCGTGGTGAGCGACCACGGCATGGACTGGTCGACGCCGGAAAGCGTGATCGGACTGACCAGCGAGTTCAACCCGCACAATCCCGGCGAGAAGGTGCTCGACGAGAATTACTTCCTCGAGGTGCTGAACGGCGGCACCGACAGCATCTACCTGCTGGACCCGTCGAAGGCCGAGAACTGGGAACGCGCGGCGCGGGAGCACGCCAAGCTGCTCGCGGTGACCGGGGTCGAGGGCGGCTGGTTCACCCGCAAGCCACCGCCGGGCATCCGCGGCAAGATCTCCAACGAGGCGCGCAAGTACATCCAGGAAAACCTGTTGCCGAAGACGTACAACTCCGGCCACGAGAATTTCGGCGACATCGTGCTGAGCGCACGCAAGGGGTACCGTTTCGCCCGCCCGGCTTCCTCCAGCTTTTCCGACAACAACTTCATCCCCGGCAACCACGGCCACAAGCCCACGCTGCACAACACGCTGCTGGTATCGGGCGGGCTCGGGAAGCTGGTGGCACAGGAGGTGAAAGCCGCCGCGGAACTCGACCACGACATCCGCGCGCCCGGGCAGTCCGAGAACGTTGACATCGCGCCCACCGTGGCCTGGCTGTACGGGATGCCGCTGGAGGAACTCAAGTACGGCAGCGACCCGGCCACGGGCCAGCGCGTCGTGGTGGAGCGCATTCCCTATTTCGACGGACGTCCGCTCACCGAGGCCTTCTCCATCGCCCCTGAAACGGTCAGCAACTGCGGCCTGGTCAGCGATCTCGCCGGCGCCCGGTAGCGTCGGCCGGCCGGGCACACGCGGCGCCGCTGCCGCGTGGCCGCTCTGCTATTCTTCATGCAATCCTTCCGGGACGACGCCACGACCCGGATTTGCATCGGTACCGGCCATGAGCACGAAACAGTTTGAACCGCCCTGGTGGCTGCCGGGCGCCATGGCGGCGCCCGCCACCCTCGCCCTCCTGGCCGCCTGGCAGGATCAGAGCATGCTGGCCGGTGTCGCCGGCGGCCTGCTGCTGTTGCTGGCCATGTATTCCTGGATTGTGCTGGGCCGGCTGGGCCCGCGGCTGCGCGCGCACATCGAGGCGCTGGAACTGCAGGCCGGCGAGGCGGCCAGCCACCGGGTCCGCGGCGACCAGGTGGACGACTACCACGAGATCATGGAAAAGCTTTTCCTGGAGGCACTGCCGATCTGGCGCAAGCAACTGGTTGCCGTGAACGAGCAACTGGTCTCGGCGATGAACTCGCTTTCGCAGCGGTTCGCCGAAATCGCCATGAACATGGACGCCATCAAGAAGACGCAGACCACCGAGGACGGCACCATCATCAATTCGGTCGACGGCCAGGACTCGGAGATCCACGCCGACGCCCGTGACATGATGGACCGGCTGCGCCGCGTCGCCGAGGCGCTGCGGGACTCGCTCATCATGAAGAACGATGCGATGCAGCAGATCGAGACGCTGGAGCAGTTCACCGACGACCTGCGCCGCATGGCCGAGGGGGTCGACAAGGTCGCCAAGCAGACCGACCTGCTGGCGCTGAACGCGGCCATCGAGGCGGCGCGCGCCGGCGAGGCCGGGCGCGGATTCGCCGTGGTCGCGGACGAGGTGCGCACCCTGGCCAAGGTGGCCGAGGAGACCGGTCAGAACATCATCGGCAAGGCGAACGACATCCAGCGCCATATCGGCGCGACACTCGCCTCAGCCAAGGAGTCGGCCGAGAAGGAAAGCAAGCTGCTCCGGGAATCCGAGGAATCCATCGAGGTCGTCCTGGACCGCTACCAGATCGCCTCGGACACGCTCGAGCTGACCTCCACCCTGCTGGTCAATGTGAGCGTGGACATGACCAAGGAGATCCAGGGCATCATGGCGGACATGCAGTTCCAGGACCGCGTGTCGCAGATCATCACCCACGTCGAGGACAACATCGATTTCGTCGCGGCGCAGCTGCGGCAGGGCAACGTGGACATGCGCAAGGGTTCCCACCCACGCCTGCCCGATGTCGAGGAGTGGCGGCGCACGATGCAGTCGTCCTACACCACGCCGGAACAGCACGCCCTGCATCGCGATGATGAAAAGCCCAGGCAGAAACCGGCGCGACCGACCGACGACGACGGCGTGTTGCTGTTCTAGTTGCTGTTCTGGGGGAAGCGGATCAGCCTTCCGCCGGTGCGGCATCCTGGCCGGCGGCGGCCTGCTCAACCAGCGTCTTCAGTTCCCCGCTTTCATACATCTCCAGCACGATATCGCTGCCGCCGATCAGTTCGCCCTTGATATAGAGCTGCGGAAAGGTCGGCCAGTCGGCGTAGCGGTGCAGGTTGGAGCGGATTTCCGGGTTCTGCAGGATGTCGACGAAGGCGAATGGCTGGCCGCAGGCCATGAGCGCCTGCACGGCGCGCGCGGAGAAACCGCACTGCGGCATCTGCGGTGAGCCCTTCATGTACAGCAGGATCGCGTTGGATTCGATCTGCTCGCGAATGGTATCCATGATATCCATGGCACAGGTGTCCTCGGTCAGGGCCGCTGACGCGGCCGGTTCGGTAATGTCCGACCATTTTACCGGCTTGCCGGCCCGGACGCGATCATGCCGCGCCGTGGCCGCCACCACCCGGCGTCCGCACCAGCAGGCGGTCGCCCGGGCCGACCTGTAGCGTGGCCTTCCCCGGCACCCGGACACCGTTGAGCAGGTTTTCGCCGCATTGTCCCGCACCACCCCCGGTCAGCCCCCACGGGGCGGTCCGGCGGCGCTCGGTCAGCAGGGTCACCGTCGCCGGCGCCAGGAACTCGAAATCGCGCTCCAGCCCGTCCCCGCCCCGGTGCAGCCCGGCGCCGCCACTGCCGCGCCGGACCGCGTAGCGGTGGACCCGCACCGGGTACTGGGATTCCAGCACCTCGACGGGCGTGTTCAGCGTGTTGGTCATGTGGGTCTGCACGGCCGAGCGGCCCGGCCCGGCTGGCGAGCCTCCCGCGCCGCCGGCCATGGTCTCGTAGTAATCCCACCCGGGCACACCGTCGCGGGCGGCGGCGCCCATCGCCAGGTTGTTCATGGTGCCCTGGCTGGCGGCCGGGATCTCGGCCGGCAGCGCATCGGCCAGGGCGCCGAGCAGCACGTCCACGATGCGCATGGAGGTTTCCACGTTGCCGGCGGCCACGGCGGCCGGCGCCCGCGCGTGCACCAGGCAGCCCTTTGGCGCGATGATCCGGATCGCCCGCATGACCCCGCTGCAGGCCGGGGTCTCCGCCGGCATCAGGCAGCGGAAGACGTAGAACACCGCCGCCGCCGTCACCGGCAGCGGGCAGTTGATGTTGCCCGCCGACTGCGCGGAAGTGCCGTCGAAGTCCACCTCCACCCGGCCGTCGCGGACGCGGATCGCGGCGACGATGTCCAGCCCCTCGCCGCCCACGCCGTCGTCCTCCATGCGGTCCGCGAAGCGGTAGCAGCCATCCGGCAGCCGCGCGAGCGCGTGGGCAGCCAGACGCTCGCCATGGTCATTGACCTGCGCCAGCGCAGCGCGCCAGCGGGCCATCGGCCACTGCCGGGTCATCGCCGCGAGCCGTTCCAGTCCACAGCGGTTGGCGGCCCACTGGGCGCTGAAATCGCCGGGCAGCAACTCCCCCGGCTGGTCGACCAGCGGCGCGAGCCGCTCGCGGGCCGCCGCGGTCACCGCGCCGTCCCGGCACAACAGCATGGGCGGGATGACCACGCCCTCCTCTTCCAGC
>JBFKKR010000081.1:0-13640 GCA_041682035.1 Pseudomonadales bacterium
GCCCACAAGGGGGTCGATTACGCGGCGCCGCACGGCACACCGATCCGCGCCGCCGGTGACGGGCGCGTGACGTTCGCCGGCACCAAGGGCGGCTACGGCAGGACACTGGTCATCCAGCACGGCGACAGCTACAGCACCCTTTATGCCCACGTGAAGAGTTTCAAGCGGGGCATCCGCAACGGCAGCCGGGTACGCCAGGGCGAGGTGGTCGCCTACGTCGGCAGCAGCGGGCTGGCGACCGGGCCGCACCTGCACTACGAATTCCGCGTGAACGGGGTGCATCGCAACCCGTTGACGGTGAAGCTGCCCAAGTCCATCCCCGTGCCGCGCAGGGAAATGCCCCGCTTCGTCGCGTCCACCCGGGACCTGGTCGACCAGATCGAGTCACTGCGCAGCAACCCGCTCGCCCTGAACGATCCATGACGGCGAGCCCGGACCGGGCCCTGTTCATCGGCCTGATGTCCGGCACCAGCGCGGACGGCATGGACGCAGCCCTGGTCCGGTTCGCGGAAGAAAAACCGGAGATAAGCGGGCGTCTCTCCCACTCCTATCCCGATGCACTGCGGGAGCGTATCCGGCGGGCCGCAACGGCCTCCAGCCTCGAGTTTGCAGAAGTCATGCGCCTCGACCGGGAACTCGGGGACCTGGCCGCACGTCTGGCACTGCAGTTGCTGCAGGACGCGGGCGTGCCGGCATCCGCAGTCGCCGCCATCGGCAGCCACGGCCAGACCATCCGGCACCTGCCGGAAGACGCCTGCACCTGGCAGATCGGCGACCCCAACCGAATCGCGCAATGCACGGGGATCACCACCATCGCGGACTTCCGGCGCCGGGACCTCGCCGCCGGCGGGGAAGGCGCGCCGCTGGCGCCCGCCTTTCACGCCGCGGTGTTCCGCAGCGAAGGCGTGACACGCGCGATCGTCAACCTCGGCGGCATCGCCAACGTGACCCACCTGCCCGCCGACCCGGCACGGCCGGTGACCGGCTATGACACCGGCCCGGCCAACCGCCTGCTGGACCACTGGTGCCGGCGGCACCGCGGGACACCCTTCGACAGCGGCGGCGCCTGGGCCGCGGGCGGCTCCGTTCATCGGCCGCTGCTGGAGAACATGCTGGCGGACCCGTACTTCGAAGCACCCGCGCCGAAAAGCACGGGGCCGGAATACTTCAGCGATGACTGGCTGCAGGCCCACCTGGATCACTGCCCGGACCTCGCGCCGGAGGACGTGCAGGCCACGCTGCTGCAATTGACGGTGCAGTCCGTGGCCCGCGAGATCCGGCGGTTGCAGCCCGGCGTGCAGGAAGTCTACCTGTGCGGCGGCGGCGCCGGGAACACCTTCCTGGTGCAGGAACTGGCGCGCGCGCTGCAACCGGCGCCGGTCACGGACACAACGGCACTGGGCGCACCGCCGCAACTGGTCGAACCGGTCGCCTTCGCGTGGCTGGCGCGGCAGACCCTCCTGCACCGTGCCGGCAACCTGCCCTCCGTCACCGGCGCGCGGCAGCCGGTGATCCTCGGCGGCATCTACCCCGCCTGACAGCAGCCGGCCCGTTCAGAAGTACCGGTAGCCCTCCCGCTCCAGCTGCTCTTCCCGGGCCGGTCCATAAGGCACGGTTTCCACGAAGGCGGGCAATTGTTCGCGCGGCAAGTTCCTGAGCGACATCCAGGCCTCGCAGATCTTGATGTCCACCACACCGAATGCATCGAGGCGCGCCGCCAGGTCGACGATTTCCCGGTAACGCGTGTAGTTCTCACGCACGAAGAATCCTGCCTCGGCGCCGTGCAGCACGAACTCGATCGGCTCGAAATCCGGGTAGGACTGCGCCGCCGTGATGACCTGCTCGGCGCGGCGCAGGATGCCCATGAATTCGGCCTCGGTATGGTCCTGGATGTTGGCCATGTACTTCTGGGAGAGGTCGAAGGATGCCCCCGGCGAATCCGGCGCAACGGCCTGCGCCTTATCGCTCGTAGCGGGTTCACCGGGTCCGCAGCCCGCCAGTGCGAGCATGCAGAGCAGGAGCGGCAGTACCCGCGACCGCGCGCTCATGAGCGACGCCGGGCACCGGTAACCGGAATGGGCAGGCCGCGATCAGATCGAGAACGAGGATCCACAGCCGCAGGTCGTGGAGGCATTGGGATTGTTCACGAGGAAGCGGGCCCCTTCCAGGCTCTGCATGTAATCCACCTGTGAACCGACCAGGTAGGGATAGCTCACGGGGTCCACCAGCACTTCCACGCCATCCTTTTCGATGCGCGTGTCATCCTCGTTCACCTCGTCGTCGAAGGTGAAGCCGTACTGAAAGCCCGAGCAGCCGCCGCCGGTGACGAATACCCGCAGCTTCAGGTCCGGATTACCCTCTTCCGCCACCAGTTCGCGCACTTTTCGCATGGCGCTCTCGGTCAGGGTGAGCGCCTGCGGCATGACCATTTGCGGGTCACTCATGAAATCCCCCTGAATACTAAAAAACTGAAAATATTATCCGGCGCCGGCGCGACGCCGGTCAACGAAGCAGCGGGCAAAGGTGTGTTGCGCGGTGTTACTGCTTGCCCATTGCGCTCTTGGCGGAGCCGCTGCCCGGTACGGCGGAACTGGCCGGGGAAGGACCCGCGCTGCCCCTGGCAGGCATGGGCGTGGGCACCAGGGAGGCATTCGAAAGCGTCGACTGCGGCTTGACCGGTGCGGCGCCCGGGATGCTGTGCATGAGGCTGCCATTGACCTCGGCACCCATCACCATCTCGATCATGTTGTAGTAGACGTTGCCGGCCACGGAGGCCTTGGACGCCAGTTCCAGGTGCTCGCTGGAGTAGACATCGCCACGCACCGAGCCGTTGATGATGATGTGCGGGGCGCGGATCTCCCCTTCCACCTCGCCCTTCTCGCTGACGCGGACCACCGCCTGGGCACCGTCCTCTGCCATGAGATTGCCCCGGATCCGGCCGTCGATATGCAAGCCGCCGCTGAAGGTGATGTCGCCAACGAGTTCCGCGCCATGCGCAATCAAGGTATCGAACTGATGTGCCATCTCTTTCTTATCCTTGCCGAACATGTACCCCGATCTCCTGTACCAACCACGTGAACTCGCGCACCGCTTCCACCGGCCGCCGGCCAGATGAACGGGCCGTCACGTGTACAGCCTCCGGCTGAAAGCCCTCGGGCAGAACGAATTCCCCGTCCAGTTCCTGAAAGTAGCGGAATCGGAAGCGAATGTCTTGCGGGCCCCCGAGGTCCGCCACGGCGAGCCGCACGCTTTCTCCATCCTGTTTCCCCGCCACTTCCATCTCGATGGCGCCGCTGATCATCTCGCGCTTCTCGGTCACCTGGGTCAGCACCAGCTTGAAACGGACCAGGTTGTTCTCAGGGCGACTGGCCAGTTCCAGGCGCTGGACACTCAGCTTGTCGGCGCGACTGCCGGGCGACATGATACTCCGGTAGAACGTGATCTCCTTCTCGAGGCCGTAGATCTTCTCGTTGAGCACGCGCACCTCGCGGCGGACGGTCTCGCTGGCCTGCCGCTCCACCTTGTTCCCCCGGGACAGCACGGCAACCTGGTGGCGCAGGTCGGCAAGCTCCGCTTGCTGGCTCTCCAGTTGCCCGGTCATTTCGGCCTGTTCGCGACCCACGACCAACTGCCGGCCCTGGCCGACATACCAGCCGCCCGCCCCCGCAGCGAGTACCGCCGCCGCCACGGCCATGATCGCCGCGACACGCCGGAACAGGGCGACCCGCGGGTTGTAATGAACGACCCGCACCGCATGGTGGGCGGTGGATTTGAATTTCGCCATGGAGTGCGCGTCAGGGGCTGGAGGGAATGGAGCGCAGGCCCAGGGTCTCGTCCAGGCCAAACATCAGGTTCATGTTCTGCACCGCCTGCCCCGCCGCGCCCTTGACCAGGTTGTCGATCACCGACAGCACCACGACGCGCCCGGAGCCACCCGCCCGATGTACAGCGATCCGGCAGGTGTTTGCGCCGCGCACACTGCGGGTCTCCGGGTGCGCCCCGGCAGGCATGACAACCACGAACGGCTCATCGGCGTAGTGCTGTTCGAACAGCGACTGCAGGTCCGTGCCCTCTTCGCGCAGCGTCGCGTAAAGCGTTGCGTGGATGCCACGGATCATGGGCATCAGGTGCGGCACGAACGTGATGTCCACCGCCTCGCCACCCGCCGCCGCGCGCAGACCCTGGGCGATTTCCGGCAGGTGGCGGTGCCCTGCCGCGCCGTACGCGCGCACGCTCTCGTTGGCCTCGCAGAAGGAGAGATCCTGGCGCTGGTTGCGGCCGGCGCCGCTGACGCCGGACTTCGCGTCCGCGATGAGGTCGCCGGCGCGCACCACGCCGGCGCGCAGCAGGGGCAGGAAGCCCAGTTGGACGGCGGTCGGGTAGCAGCCTGGATTGGCCACCAGCGCCGCATCGCGCACGGCATCCCGGTACATCTCGGGCAGGCCGTAAACGGCCGTCTTCAGCAGTTCCGGGCAGGCATGTTCCTGGCCGTACCAGTGGGCCCACTCGGCCGCATCGCGCAGCCGGAAATCGGCGGACAGGTCGATCACCCGCACCCCCCGCTCCAGCAGCGCGGGCGCCATGCGCATGGCCACCCCGCCGGGCGTGGCGAAATAAACCACGTCATTCCGGGCCAGCCGGTCGGTATCGGGTTCGGTGAACGCCAGATCCGTGAACCCCGCCAGGCCGGGGAAAAACCGCGCCAGAGGCACGCCGGCCTCACCGCGCGAGGTCACCTCCTGCAGTTCCACCCCGGGGTGGCCGAGCAGCAGGCGCACGAGCTCCACACCGGTGTAACCGGTGCCACCGACGATGGCCGCCTTGATGGAAGTCATGGAAATCCCGGATTTTTCACTGCTTTTGCGCGCTTATAATAAGTCCTGCGGATTGCGAGCAAAAGCAGGCGAACATTTGCAGGCCTCAAAGCATACCCTGGGATGGCTCCGGACGCGGCTCATCAGCCTGCGGCAGCGGCTTGCGCTGTCCGACGCGCCGATCCAGCTGGCCGCGCTGGCGGCCATCAGCGGGCTGGTCACCGGCCTCGTGATCTGCGCCTTCCGCTACGTCGTCGAGGCGCCGCTGGCGCAGGTCCTTCCCCGGGGCGACCCGGAGAACTTCGAGGAACTGGGTGCGGAAGTGCGCGCGGTCTTTCCGGTCGTGGGCGCCGTCCTGCTGGCCCTGATGTTCACCCGCCTGCAGGCCGCAGACCGGCGCATGGGCGTCCTGCACGTGCTCGAACGGCTCAACTTCCACCAGGGCTATCTCACCCTGCGCAGTGCCCTGCTGCAGTTCATCGGCAACACGATTGCCCTGTTCAGCGGCCAGTCGGTGGGGCGCGAGGGACCGGCGGTCCACCTCGGCGCGGCATCCGGCAGCCTGGTCGGGCAATGGCTGGAACTGCCCAACAACAGCATCCGCACGCTGGTCGGCTGCGGCACTGCGGCAGCCATCGCCGCGGCCTTCAACACGCCGATGGCCGGGGTCATCTTCGCCATGGAGGTGATCCTGATGGAGTACACCATCGCCGGCTTCCTGCCGATCATGGTCGCGGCCGTCAGCGGCGCCGTGGTCAGCCAGTTCTTCTATGGCGGCGACCCGGTCTTCCTGGTCCCGGAAATCCTCATGCGCAGCCAGTGGGAACTCCCGTACATCGCCTTCATCGGCGTCGTCATCGGCCTGCTGGCGGTGCTGTTCATGCGCACCGTACGTACCGTCGCCGGCCACCAGGAGATTGCCGCACCGTGGCGCTTCGTGCTGGTCGGCCTGCTCACCTCCGCCACCGGCTGGCTGGTCCCGGAAGTGCTGGGCATGAGCTACGACACGGTCAACCATGCCCTGCTGGGCGATCTCGGCTTCTGGCTGCTGGTCAGCGTCCTGGCCGCGAAGCTGCTGCTCTCCGCGCTGGCGGTCGGCGTGGGGATGCCGGGCGGGCTCATCGGTCCCTCGCTGGTGATCGGCGCCACGGCCGGTGGCGCGCTGGGCACGGCGGGCGCCGCAATCGCGCCGGACTTCGCCTCCTCGACCGGCTTCTACGTGATGCTGGGCATGGGCGGCATGATGGCGGCGGTGCTCAATGCACCGCTGGCCGCCCTGGTGGCGCTGCTCGAATTGACCCGCAACCCGGAGATCATCCTGCCGGGCATGCTGACGATCGCCATCGCCAACCTCACCGCGGGGGATTTCTTCGGGGAGAAATCGATCTTCCTGAGCCAGCTCGAACAGCAGGGCGTGAGCCTGCGCAACAACCCGCTGGTGCAGATGCTGCGGCGCTCCGCGGTGGCGCGGGTCATGTCGCGCAGCTACTGCCGGCTTTCCGCGCAGGTCAGCATCCAGGAGGCGCAGAAGGCGCTGGAGAGCGGCGAACGCTGGATCCTGGTGGAGGATGACAGCGCCAACAAGCTGGCACTGCTGCCCGCCTCCGACCTGGCCAGCCACGTACTCAGCCTGGAGGAAAGGAAGCAGTCCAGGAAACCGGCGGAGGGGGACGACAAGGAGGCCGTGGCAGCGGCTCCGGCGGAAACGGAACCGGCGTCGCCCATCGACCTGATGGCGATCCCGGCCCGCCGCCAGGACACCCACCCCGTCCACTTTCGCGCCACGCTGCAGGAAGCGCTGGACACCATGGACGAAAAAAAGGTGGATGCGCTCTACGTGATCCGCAATGATGCGCCCATGATTTCCACCGTGCAGGGCATTCTCACCCGGGAAGACCTGGAAAACTTTTACCGCTATCGCCGCTAGGCCCGTCCCCATGCTCTGGATCAAAGCCTTTCACATCATCGCCGTGGTCTGCTGGTTCGCGGCCCTGTTCTACCTGCCCAGGCTGTTCGTCTACCACGTGCAGTCCGCGGACGCGGTCAGCCGCGAGCGTTTCCGGGTCATGGAACGCAAGCTCTACCGCGGCATCATGACCCCGTCCGCCGTGGTCGCGGTGGCACTCGGGCTGTGGCTGCTGGTGCAGGGCTGGGACTACTACCGGGGCGCCGGCTGGATGCACGCCAAGCTGGCGCTGGTGGGTGTGCTGATCGGCTACCATGCAGCCTGCCGGCACTACCTCCTGCAGTTGCGTGACGAGCGCTGCACCCGTTCGCACGTGTTTTTCCGCTTCTTCAACGAGTTCCCGGTGCTGCTGCTGGTCGCCATCGTCGTGCTGGCGGTCGTGAAGCCTTTCTGAACCCCGTGACCATCCCACTGGTACTCACGTTCGCCGGCCTCGACCCCAGCGGCGGAGCCGGCATCGCGGCGGATATCCGCAGCATGCACGCAGCCGGCGCGCACTGCCTGCCGGTGGTCACGGCACTGACCGTGCAGGATACCCGCGACGTCGTCCGCGTCACGCCGGTCGCGGCAGCGACCCTGCAGGAGCAGGTGGACACCCTGCTGGCGGATATCGCGCCCGCCGCCATCAAGGTGGGCCTGGTGGCGGAACCCGCCACGGCACAGCTGATACGCACCACCTGCGATCGCCTGCCCGGGGTGCCGGTGGTGGGCGACCCGGTCCTGCGCGCCGGTGGTGGTACGCGGCTGGCGGATGCAGCCATGATCGCGGCCTGGCGCGACGTGCTGCTGCCGGTGATGACGCTGGCCACGCCCAACCGGCAGGAGTTCACGCAGCTGTTCCCGGCGGGAACCGCGCCGGTGCTGCGCGCCGGGCAGCACCTGCTGGTCACCGGCGCCGACAATGGTGGCGACCCGGTCGAGCACCGGCTCCTGTCCGGCGGCGGGGAAACCCGCGATTACACGGTGCCCCGTTTACCGCACAGCTATCACGGCTCGGGTTGCGCACTGGCCGCGGCGATTGCCGCCCGCCTGGCAGCCGGCGAACCGGTCGAGCGCGCGATCACGGACGCCCTCGCGCAGGTCTCGGCCGCGCTGCGCGGCGCCTTTCGCCCCGGCGGTGGCCAGTGGATTCCGTGGTGAGCCGGCAGCGGTGCGTGCGGGGGCTCTACGTGATCACCGATCCGGTGCTGTGCGGCGACCAACTTGCCACGAAGGTGGCGGCCGCCGTCGCCGGCGGCGCCCGCCTGGTGCAGTACCGCAACAAACACGCGGACCGGCAGCAGCAGTTGCGTGAGATACGCGCCATTCAGGAAGCCTGCGGCGGCCGGGTCCCGCTCATCGTCAATGACGATGCGGAACTCGCGCTGGAAACGGATGCCGACGGCGTGCATGTCGGGCAGGACTGCCCGGACCTGCCGGGCCTGCGGGCGCGGATCGGCGCCGGTCGCCTGCTCGGCGTGACCTGTCATGCCTCGCTCGAACTGGCGCGGTCGGCGGCCGCCGCCGGTGCCGACTACGTCGCCTTCGGCGCCTTTCACCCCTCCCCCACCAAGCCGCAGGCGCGCCGCGCGCCGCTGGCGCTGCTCGGCCAGGCCCGCGATCAACTGCCCGTCCCGGTCGTGGCCATCGGCGGCATCAACGCGGATAATGCGGGCGCATTGCACGCGGCGGGGGCCGATTGCGTGGCCGTCATCAGCGGCGTGTTCGCGCAGCCGGATCCACGGGACGCCGCGCTGCGGATCGCCCGCATCTTCACGGAGGCCTGAGTCCGACATGTCCCGATCCAGTGAACTGTTTGCCGCCTCGCGCGAGAAGATTCCCGGCGGCGTGAACTCCCCGGTACGCGCCTTCGCCGGTGTCGGCGGGACGCCGGTCTTCTTCCGCTCCGCGCGGGGCGCCTGGCTCACCGACGAGGACGGCCGGGAATACGTGGATTACGTCGGTTCATGGGGCCCGATGATTGTCGGCCATGCGCACCCCGACGTGCTGGCGGCGGTGCGGGAACAGATCGACGCCGGGCTCGGTTTCGGCGCACCCACCGAGCTGGAACTGGAGATGGCGCGCCGCCTCTGCGATCTCGTCCCGTCGCTGCAGCAGGTGCGCATGGTCAACTCCGGCACCGAGGCCACCATGAGCGCGATCCGGCTGGCCCGCGGCTTCACCGGTCGCGACCGCATCCTGAAATTCGAGGGCTGCTACCACGGGCACGCCGACGGGCTGCTGGTGCAGGCGGGTTCCGGGGCCCTGACGCTCGGCGTGCCGAGTTCGCCCGGCGTGCCGGCTGCCTACGCGGGGCTGACCCACAATGCAACCTACAACGACCTCGGCTCGGTCCGGGAACTGCTGGAAAGTTTTCCCGGCGAGTTCGCCTGCGTCATCGTCGAGCCGGTCGCCGGCAACATGAACTGCGTACCACCGGCGCCGGGTTTCCTCGACGGACTGCGCGAACTGTGCACGCAGCACGGCACCCTGCTCATTTTCGACGAGGTGATGACCGGCTTCCGGGTGGCGCTCGGCGGGGCGCAGGCGCTGCACAACGTGATCCCGGACCTGACCACCCTCGGCAAGGTGGTTGGCGGCGGGCTGCCGGTCGGTGCGTTCGGCGGCCGCCGGGACATCATGGAACATCTCGCGCCGGCCGGGCCGGTGTACCAGGCCGGCACGCTGTCGGGCAACCCGGTCTCGCTGGCGGCCGGCCTGGCGACACTGGAAATCGTCTCCACGCCGGGCTTCTACCAGTCACTGACCCAGCGCACCGGCGAACTGCTCGATGCGCTGGACGAAATCGCCGGACGCCACGGCATTCCCCTGCTCTGCCAGCAGGCGGGCGGCATGTTCGGGCTGTTCTTCACGGAAGCGCGCGTCATCACGCGATTCGCCCAGGTGCAGGCCTGTGATGTCGAACGCTTCCGGAAATTCTTCCACGTGATGCTGGAGAACGGCGTCTATCTCGCGCCTTCCGCGTTCGAGGCGGGGTTCGTGTCCTCGGCGCACGGACAGCCCGAGCTCGAGCATACGCTCGCAGCGGCGGAAAAAGCCTTCAGCGCGATCGGCGCCTGACTGCATGCCGCCTGTGAACAGGCGTCAGCGTGGCTACCAGAAACCCCAGCCGCGGCCACGCAGTTCTTTCGCTTTCTGCTCCGCGGCCAGTGCGCCCTCGCTGTCCTTGGCGGCCCAGCGGCATTCGGCCACGACCGTCCAGAGGCGCGCCTGCTCGGCATCCTCGCCCCCCGCCAGGCTGATACCCTTGCGTGCGAACTGCTCCGCCTGCGCGGTCTTGCCTTCCTGCAGCCGCACTTCCGCCAGTTCCCGGTAGATGCTGGGCTCGCGCGGCGCGATGCGCAGCGCCCGCTCCAGCGTCACCGCGGCATCGGACAGGCGGCCCGCATTGCGGTGCTCGCGCGCCTGCGCGACCAGCGCCACGGCCGCCGCCGGCAGTTGCCGCCCGCCTTCCGGACGGGTGGCCGGCGCTGTCGGGATGGCGCCAGGACCGGCGCTTCCCCGCGTGGCCGGCTCTTCACTGCTGCCGGCAGGTTCCTTTCGGGGTGACGTCTCGTAGGGCGACCCGTCCGGATAGGGGCTGCCGCGTTCGACCACGACCGGCTGCGGGCGGCCGTCTTCGTAACCGGGCAGTGCACAGCCACCGAGCGCCAGGATCGCGAGCAGGACAAGATTGCGTGTTTTCATGCCGGTTATTCTACTCGAACCAGCGCTCGAACCAGCGTCTCACCGGCGCCAGCACCTCGGCGCAGGGCACCCTGGCAGCCGGCTCGCTGCCCTCGATGAACGGCACGTAGCGTGCCCCCGCACAGCGTTCGGCGCTGAGCTGCCCGGTCTCCTCGTCGACCCAGTGATACTGCACGCCGGGGGGCACGGCCGCGATCAGTGACGCGGCGCGCACCTGCTGCATGAGATCCGCCCACACCTGCAGGGCGCCGCTGGAACCGGTCAGCGGGGTGGGCTTGTTGTCGTCCCGGCCAATCCACACCACGGCCGAGTAATCCCCGGTGTAGCCGGCGAACCAGCTGTCACGCAGGTCGTTGGTGGTGCCGGTCTTGCCGGCCGCCTGCACGTCACGCGACAGCGTGCGGTACGCGCTGGCGCCGGTGCCCTCCGCCATCGTGATCTGCATGGCGTACTGCACCAGATGCGCCGGACCCGGCCGGATGGTCTGCTTCACCTCCAGCGGATAGCGATTGAGCGGCGTGCCGTCGGCGGCGAGCACGTCGCGGATGGCGCGCAGCGGCGAGCGGAATCCACCGGCCGCAAAAGTCTGGTACATGTGCGCCACCTCGATCGGCGTGAGCTCGGCCGCGCCCAGCAACAGCGAGGGGTACGGCTGCAGCGGCCGTTCGACACCCAGTTGCTGCAGCGTCGTCACGACGTTGCCGACCCCGAGGTCGAGTCCGAGGTTGGCCGTGGCCAGGTTGTAGGAACGGGACAGCGCCTGGTAGATCGGCACCCGGCCATGTACTTCGCGGTCGAAATTGCGCGGGCTCCAGGTACTCCCGTTGGGCTGCTCCAGCGTCAGCGGCTCGTCCCGCACGCGGCTGACCAGCGTGTATCGCCGGGGGTCGCTCAGCGCTGTCAGGTACACCGCCGGCTTCACCAGCGAGCCGATCGGCCGGCTGGCGTCGAGGGCGCGATTGAATCCGGAGAACCGCGACCTGCGGCCGCCGACCAGCGCCTGCACCTCGCCGCCCTCGGTCGACGTCACCACCACGGCGCCCTCCAGGTCACCGCTCTTCAGCCGGTGCCACTGCTCCAGCCGTTTCAGCGAGCCGGACAGGCTGGCCTCCGCCTGCCACTGCACCTGCGGGTCCAGGGTGGTGAAGATGCGCAGGCCCTCGCTGGTGAGATCCTCCTCGCGGTAATCACGGCTCAGCTGGCGCCGCACGAGGTCCAGGAACGCCGGGAACATGGAATCCGACCACGACGGCCGGCGCACGACACCCAGCGGGCGCGCCGCGGCCTCCTTCTCCGCCTGGGCGGAAATCACCCCGGCTTCGCGCATCAGCTTCAGGACCAGGTTGCGGCGCTCGGTGGCGCGCTCCGGGAAGCGCCGCGGGTCGTAATAGGAGGGGCCCTTGACCAGGCCGACCAGCAGGGCGCTCTCGTGCAGGGACAGCTCTGAAACCGGCTTGCCGAAGTAGAACTGCGCAGCCAGCCCGACACCATGGATCGCGCGCCGACCCGACTGCCCCAGGTAGATCTCGTTGAGATAGGCCTCCAGGATCTCCTCTTTCGAGTAGTGCGCGTCCAGCAGCACCGCCATCACCGCCTCGATGCCCTTGCGCGTCAGGCTGCGCTCACTGGTCAGATAAAAGTTCTTCACCAGTTGCTGCGTGAGCGTGCTGCCGCCCTGCACCACGCCACCGGCCTGCAGGTTGGCCATCAGTGCCCGGGCGATCGAGCGGAAGGCGATGCCGTGATGCTGGTGGAAACTGCGGTCCTCGGTGACGATCAGCGCCTGGATGAGACTGTCGGGCGCATTCTGCAACTGGATCAGGATGCGATCCTCGTTGTGACCCGGGTAGATGCCGCCGATCAGCAGCGGTTCCAGGCGGGCGAGCGGCAGCGCGCGACCGTCGGCCGTGCCGAGGTACTGCACGCCGCCGGCATCGAAACGCAGTTCCATGGCGCGGCCGGGTTCCGCTCCGTCCCAGAACCGGAACCCGCGCGTATGCACCAGCATGCGCCCGTTGCGGAGGTCGTACTGGCCGGCGCGGCCCGCCCCGCTGCTGCGTTCGTAGCCCAGCGCATTCAGTTCACGGATCACCGCGTCGGCGGTCTGCGGCAGACCGGCATAGAGGTCCAGCGGCCGTGCGTAGACGCGCGCGGGGATGGACCAGCGCTTGCCCTCGAACTTGCTGCGCACCATGGCGTCCAGCACCACCAGCGCCAGCACGCCGAACACGGCGCCGACCAGGGCCAGCTTGAACAGCAGCCGGCCGAAACCGCCCGCACGCCGGCCGGCAGGTTTCTGTCCGCCGCCGCGTCGGGCGGGCTTCCTTTTTGGTTTCGCCATGGCGCGGGAGTATAAGCCAACGCGCGCCCTGCCCGTCGGCTTGCGGCCGGTGGATTCTGCTAAGCTGCGCGCTTACCGCATCCGGGAAGTATCCGCCGTGAGCGAAGAGCTGCTGCAATCCCTTCAGAACGCGT
This sequence comes from Pseudomonadales bacterium, assembly GCA_041682035.1. GTDB lineage: Bacteria > Pseudomonadota > Gammaproteobacteria > Pseudomonadales > JBFGWM01 > JBFJWR01. Next base: position 12,943 of record JBFKKR010000081.1, read on the forward strand.
CCCTGTACCAGCACCCCGCGGGGCCGTTCCAGGTCCTGCAGACCCACATCTCCTGGGTGCTGCTGACCGGTGAGTACGCCTACAAGATCAAGAAGCCGGTGGATTTCGGCTTTCTCGATTTCTCCACGCTGGAAGCGCGCCGGCATTTTTGCCGGGAGGAGCTGCGCCTGAACCAGCGCCTGGCGCCGCAGATTTACCTGGAGGTGGTGCCGTTGTACGGCTCGCCCGCAGCGCCGCAGTTCTCCGGTGATGGCGAACCCTTCGAGTACGCGCTGAAGATGCGCCAGTTCCCGCAGGACTGCCTGCTGTCGGAGCTGGAATCCGCCGGCGGCCTGGCGCCGGAGCATGTCGATGCGCTCGCTGACCAGCTGGCGCGGTTCCACGGCGCGATTCCCGCCGCCGATGCGGACAGCCCGCACGGTACTGCCGCTGCGGTGCTGGAGCCGGTGCGGCAGAACTTCGTGCAGATCCGCGGGATGATCAGTGACCCGAACGACCTGGCGCAGCTCGATCAGCTGCAGGGCTGGGCGGAAAGCGTCTCGGAACGGCTCAGCCCGCTGCTCGACGCGCGCCGCCGGCGCGGGCACGTGCGCGAGTGCCACGGCGATGCGCACCTGGGCAACATCGCCCTGCTGCCGGAAGGGCCGGTGCTGTTCGACTGCATCGAGTTCAATGAGGAATTCAAGTGGATCGACACC
>JBFKKR010000082.1:0-13353 GCA_041682035.1 Pseudomonadales bacterium
CTGACCGGCGGCAGGGGCGTCGACCTGGTGATCGATCCGCTCGGCGGCGAACACTGGAAACGCAGCTACGCGGCACTGCGCTCGGCCGGGCGGCTGGGCATGTTCGGCGTGTCGACCGCCTCCGAGGGCAAGCTCGGCAGCAAGGTCCGTCTGCTCAAGACCGCGGTACAGATGCCCATCTTCCACCCCATCGGGCTGATGAACGTGAACCGCGCGGTGTTCGGCGTGAACATGGGTCACATGTGGCACGAGGCCGACCTGCTGCGCGGCTGGATGGAGCAGGTACTGGACGGCATCCGGGATGGCTGGGTGCGCCCCCACGTGGACGCGACCTTCCCGTTCGCGCGGGCCGGCGAGGCGCATGCCTTCCTGGAGGATCGGAAGAACTTCGGAAAGGTGGTGCTGACGCCGTGAGCAAACCTGCATCCGGGCAAAGGATTGCCATCCTCGGCGGCAACTTCGCGGGCCTGAGCGCGGCGCTCGCCCTGCCGCAGAAGTTCGAGGTCACCCTGATCGATGCGTCGCCAAGGTTCGAGTGGACGCCGAACATCCACGAACTGGTCTCGGGCGTGAAGGCGCCGGAGCACCTGGGCATCGACCGCAAGCGTCTGCTGCGCAAGCACGGGCACAGCTTCCTGCAGGCACGCGCGCAGGCGCTGGACGTGGACGGGAACCGGATCCGCGTCTCGAGCGCGGTCTACGTGGATTACGACGCCTGCATCGTCGCCACCGGCGGCGATACCCTGCGCGACCGCGTGAAGGGCGCGGCCGAGCACAGCATTCCCTTCCGCACCGTCAGTGACTGTCACACCATTTACGAAAAACTGCAGAAACTGGCCGAGCGGAAAAAGTTCACCGTCACCATCGTGGGCGGCGGCGTCAGCGGCGTGGAGGCGCTCGGGGAACTGTTGCGCAGCTACCGCGAGCACGAGGGCATGACGGTCCACGTGGTGGAGGCAGGCCCGCAACTGATGCCCGGTGCGCCGCCGGAACTGGACGAAGACATCCGCGCGCACTGCGCGGATTACGACGTGCAGTTCCACTGCGGGATCACGGTGGAGAAGATCAGCGCGCACAGCGTGTGGCTCTCCAATGCCTGCCTGCTGCCCACCGACCTCACGATCTGGACCGCCGGGCAGGCCATACCGCGGCTGCTGGAGGATGCCGGCCTCGGACCCGGCGGGGAAGACGGCGCGCCGGTGAAACCGTCCCTGCAGTCAGTCCGGAAGAAGAACGTCTTCGTCGCCGGTGACTGCGCGGTGCTCAGGAAGCCGATCAAGCGCCAGGCCTACCACGCCATCGAGATGGGTGAACACGCGGCCGCGAACTGCGCGCGTTTCCTGCGCGGCCGCAAGCTGAAGAAATACCGTCCATCCCGCAAGCCGATCCTGGTCGCGTTCGGAGACCTGGACACCTACCTCGTCGCGGGACGGCGCGTGATTGCCGGCCGCAGTCTCGCCGGCGCGAAGGAGGCCCTGTTCCAGGGCGGCATGGCGTTGTTCGCGCCACCGCTGGGGAAGGAGGACGCGTCGCAGTTCTACAAGCGGTTCAGCCGCAGCATGACGCACCTGCTGCTGCCGCAGTTCGACTCGCTGGATGCGGCCATGGCGCTGGGCCGGTACCGCTGGGTCGCCTGAACGGCGCGATCGGGATCAGCCGGTGCCGGACCGGGTGCGGGGTCGCCACGAGCCCGGGGTCTCAGCCGGTTTCGTTCTTCAGCCGCCGCACCATCTGGCGCTCGTAGAAACCCGGCGCCGCGCGCGCGAGCAGCCAGGACATCCTGCCCACCCGACCGATCACGCGCATTCTCTCCCGCTTCAGCGTGGCGTCGACGATCTCTGCCACCGCATCCGCCGACGCCATCGGCCTGCCGACCGTCTGGTAGGCATGGTGCACCGGACCGCCGTCGCGGCCGAGCTGGTTCTTCTCGATGCCGGTGGCGACGAAGGACGGACACGCCAACGTGACCGAGATACCGTCGTCCTGCAGTTCACCGCGCAGGCTGGAGAAGAACCCCTGCACGGCGTGCTTGCTGGCGGCATACGCGGTGCGCGCGATCAGTGGCGCGAAGCCGGCCACCGACGAGATCGCGACGATCCGGCCGCGGCGCTCCCGCAGGTGCGGAATGGCCGGGCGCGTCACGTGCACCGCGCCCCAGAAATTCACGTCCATGACCCGGTGGAGGACTGCCGGTTCGGTCTCCGCGAAGGCACTGCGATGGGAGATGCCGGCATTGCAGACCAGCACGTCGATGCGCCGGAAGTGCCCGGCCACCGCATCGATCACCGCCCGGCACCGGGTCTCGTCGGTGACGTCGCAGCTCCAGGTGGCGCACTCGATACCGCTGCCCGCCAGTTCCGCCTGCAATGCCGCGAGTCCCGGCGTGTCCAGGTCGAGCGCGGCGATGCGCGCGCCAGCCCTGCCGAACTGCCGGCACATCTCGGCGCCGAGCCCGCCGGTAGCACCGGTGATCACCACGCAGAGCCCGTTGAACCCGTCGCTCATGTCCTCTCCTCCGCCGGGATCAGCCGCCGGCGCCAGAACGTCGCCAGGCTCAATCCTGCGACCAGATGCCAAACACCCCACGCCGCGGCGATGATCGCCATGCCGCCGAGACCGTCGAAGAAATTGAAAATCAGGATCAGGCCCAGGCCGGAGTTCTGGATGCCAACCTCGATCGCGACCGCGCGCCGTTCGTACTCGCGCACACCGGCGATGCGGGCAAACGTGTATCCGGTGGTGAGCGCCAGCGCATTGTGGAGGATGACCACGAAGATCACCGCGCCGATGTAGTCCAGGAAATGCTGCCAGTTCGCCGCCAGCGCGCCGGCGATGAAGCACACGAACACGACCAGGGAGAAGATCTTCATCGGCTCGCGCAGGCGTCCGGCGATCGCCGGGTAGCGCGCGGCCATCGACATCCCCAGCACCATGGGGATGCCGAGCAGCACCAGGATGGTCACCAGCATGTCGATCGCGTCCAGCGAGAAGGTACGCAGCAGGCCGGCGGTGTCCGGGTACAGCGAGGCCCACAGCTTGAAATTGAACGGCGTCATCACCACCGCCGCCATGGTGGAGATGGCCGACATGGTCACCGACAGCGCCGTGTTCCCGTGCGAGAAATGCGTCATGAAGTTGGAGATGTTGCCGCCCGGGCAGGACGCCACCAGCATCATGCCCAGCGCGATGCTCGGCTGCGGCTGGATCAGCAGGACCAGCAGGAACGTCAGCGCGGGAAAGATGAAGAACTGGCTCGCCAGGCCGATCAGCACGGCGCGGGGAAACCGCATCACGCGCCGGAAATCGTCCAGCTTCATGTCCAGGGCGATACCAAAGATGACCAGCCCGAGAATGCAGTTGAGCACGAACAGCGTGGTCGGATTGAAGTTCAGGTGGACCTGGTCCAGCGGCATCATCGCGGTTCCCCCCTACTTCGACAGCAGCCCGAGACCGGACAGCAGCAACAGGCCCTGCAACACCAGGTTAAACTGCCGCTCGCTGATGCGGTGGTGCAGGAAATCCCCCAGCACGATACCCACCGCCAGCGGGGGCAGCATCCACAGGAACGTCGTGGTGCTCCATGCCGTCCACCGCCCCGCGTACAGAAAGTAGCCCATCAGCGCCGCGTTCAGCGTCGGCCAGAGCACCAGCAGGGTGGCGCGGAACGCGCCCTTCTCCAGCCCGTGCCGGCTCAGCCCGTACACCAGCAGCGGTCCGCCGGTACCGAACATGCCCTGCACCGCGCCGGCGGCGCCGGTCCAGGCATAAAACCTGGGCATGGAAACCGGCACCGCGGTGGCACGGTCCCGCAGCAGGCGGAACAACTCGCGGCCCGCCACCAACAGGACGATGATTCCGAGCAACCACTGCAGCGCCGCCTCAGGCAGGTGCCTCGCCAGGAGTATCCCCACCGGCAGGCCCAGCAGCATCAGCGGCAGGATCTCGCGCAACAGCAGCGGCCAGTCCACGTGCGGGTGGTACCTGCTGAGCAGGTAGAAGCTGTGCGGGAAAGTCAGCGCGATCATGACCGGCACGAGCTGCTGCAGCGGAAACACCAGCGCACCGAGCGTCAGGGCGATCAGCACGGCCCCGAAGCCGGTGACCGACTGCGCGAAAAAAGCCAGGCCCACCGCGAGGCCCAACAGGCACAACTCGACGCTGACCGCATCCATCCCGGCGATCAGGAATCGGTCTGGCGGGGCAGGCGCTGGCTGACGCGTTGGTAGGTCATCTGGAGCGCCCGGGCATCGGTACTGGCCCGGTGGCGGCGCAGGTCCATATCGCGGGCGATCTTCCTGCGGGTCTCCCCCCAAGCCTCCGCCTGCCGTTCGGTCAGCAGGGCGCGGACGGTCTCCAGCTTGAAGTGCTGGTGGACACGCGCGGCACTGAAGAGCAGCGCGAGCCAGGAGCGGTCCACGCCCCAGCCGTCGCTGTAGGCGACGCGCCCGTCGACCCAGCGGTTGAGCAGTTCGGCCGCCTCGCGCACCGGCAGCCCGTTCTCGATCAACTGGTCACGGCTGATATGGTGAATGCTTTCCGCCTGGAAATCCCAGTGCGTCCACTCCGGCTGCGGCCGCACCAGGAAACAGCGGCCGGTGCCGTCGGGCAGCGCCACGCCGACCTCGATGGGGTAACTGCCGGCGCCGAAGCCGGACGCCTCCACGTCGATGATCAGTGGCAGGGATTCGGCGGGCCGCGTCACTGGACGGGGTCAGTTCAGCGCGGCGAGCGCGGCGTCGAAATCCGGATCCTGCGCGATCTCGGGCACCAGTTCGGAGTACGTCACCCGGCCGGACCCGTCCAGCACGACGACGGCGCGGGCCATCACGCCCGCCAGCGGGCCTGTCTTGATCCGCACGCCATAATCATTCGCGAAACGCCCCTCCCGGAAATCGGAGCCGGACTGGACGTTCTCGATGCCCTCCGCGCCGCAGAAACGGCCCTGCGCGAACGGCAGGTCGGCCGAGACGCAGACCACCACGGTGTTGTCGAGCCCGGCCGCCGCCTCGTTGAAACGGCGCACCGACGCCGCACAGACCGGCGTGTCGATGCTCGGGAAGATGTTCAGCACCACGCGCCTGCCGGCCAGGTCGTCCAGCGAGAGATCCGACAGGTCCGGTTTCACCAGCGTGAAAGCGGGCGCGCTGCTGCCGACTGCGGGCAGTTCGCCAACGGTTTCACAGGGGTTGCCCTTCAGCGTGATCGTGGCCATGAAGTCTCCTCGGAGGCGTGCGGGAACATGAAAGGCGATAATGGACCAACTCGGCCCGGTTTTCACCTCCAGACACCATGATCGAATTCCTGCTGCCGTTCCTGGTCACGCTGGCGCTCATGTCCGGCTTCGTGCTGCTGCAGTCCCGCCTGCGCGTGCCGCGTTACCGGCTGGAACGGGAGGACCTGCGCGCCCTGCTGGAGGACGCCCTCGCCGGCCGCGCGCGGATCGAACGCTGGGACCTCATCATCGGGATGCCGGTGCGGCACGACGAGAAACTGGAGCAATGGCGTGCGCGCCTGGCCACGCTGGCAGAACAGGGGCGTCCCGGCTGCCGGAACCGTGATGGCGTGAAATACTGCCATTTCCTCCGCGCTGAGCAGGAGCTGCTCAGCCGGATCCTGCAGGAGATGAAATTCGCCGAAAGCGGCCCCGCCAACCGCGCGTTCTGAACCCGCCGGGATCAGCGGTTGACGTCCACCACCACGCGCCCGCGCACCTCGCCGGCCAAAATGCCCCTGCCGAGCGCGGGCAGGTCCGCCAGCGTCTTCTCGACGATCATGCCCTCCAGCTTGTCCAGCGGCAGGTCGGCCGCGATCCGCTGCCAGGCCTGCAGGCGGTTCGCATAGGGTTGCATGACCGAATCGATCCCCAGCAGGTTGACGCCGCGGAGCAGGAACGGGATGACCGTCGCCTCCAGCTTGTTGCCTGCTGCAAGGCCGACCGCGGCCACCGAACCGCCGTAGGCGACCTGCGCCAGCACGCGTGACAGGACGGCGCCACCGACCGCGTCGACGCAACCGGCCCAGCGTTCCTTCTCGAGCGGCTTGCCGCGCTCCGCGAACTCGTCCCGGGACACGATCGAGGTGGCGCCCAGTCCGCGCAGGTAGTCTGCCGCCTCCGCGCGCCCGGTCACAGCCGCCACCCGGTAACCGAGGTTGGCGAGCACGGCGGTGGCCACCGAGCCGACGCCGCCCGCGGCGCCGGTGACCAGCACGTCGCGCTCGCCCTTCTGCTGCAGGCCGTGATTCTCCAGCGCCATCACCGCGAGCATGGCGGCGAAGCCGGCGGTGCCGACGGCCATCGCCTGCCGCGCCGAGAGCCCCTCCGGCAGCGGCACCAGCCAGTCCGCCTTCACGCGCGCCTTCTGCGCGTAGCCGCCCCACCACACCTCGCCGACGCGCCAGCCCGTCAGCACCACGTGGTCGCCGGGACGGTAACGGTCGTCGGCGCTCTCCTCCACCGTGCCGGCAAAGTCGACCCCGGGCACGTGCGGGTAGTCGCGCACCAGTCCGCCGTTGCCGGTCAGGCAGAGGCCGTCCTTGTAGTTCAGCGTGGAGTACTCCACCGCCACGGTGACGTCACCGCCAGGCAGGTCCGAAGTCTCCAGCGTCTCGATTGCCGCCGTTACGCCGTTGTCGTCCTTTCTGCAGACCAGTGCCTGGAAGCCCATGGTTTTTCCCTGTTCTCGTGCGATGGCTGAAGGGGGCATGGTAGCGGGTATCCCGGTGAGGCTGAAGCCGGAACCACAATGGCCGGGCCCGCAGAATTACAGGCTGGACAGGAAATCCAGGTAGACCTGCGCGGATTCGGCCGGGCGCTCCACCATCGGCAGGTGGCCCACGCCGTCGAGGATGACGGTACGGGCGCCGTGAATGCCGGCGGCATACACGTGCGCCATGCTGACATCGAGCAGGCGGTCATCGCGCCCCCACAGCACCAGCGTCGGCGCCCGGATCGCACCGAGCCGGTCGTCCAGCAGGTCGCGCCCGGCGAAGTCGGCGAACATCTTCTCGTAGTCGGCGCGCCGTTCCACGTAGCCGCGCCCGAGGTGCTCCAGCACCACCCGCGGCATCCAGGGCGGGTCCTGCATCGAGAAGTTCCAGAACGCGAGGAACTGCGACGGGTCGTCGAAGAAGAACGGGTTCTCGCCGCGCGCGACCCGCTCGTCCATCGGGCTCGGCGCCGGCGAGCGCACCCCGGCCGCGTCCAGCAGCGCCAGGGACCGGGTGCGGTCCGGGTACTCCAGGGCAAACGTCGCCGCAATGAAGCCGCCCATGGAATTCCCGGCGATGTGCACGGGCCCGGTCTGCAGTTTCTGCAGGAACCGGTGCAGGCGTTCCGCCTGTGCAGGGATCGAGTAGTCCCAGTCCGGGTTCCAGGTGCTCTGTCCATGCCCGGCCAGGTCCGGGATCAGGACGTGGTAGTCGTCCAGCAGGTGCCGGGCGAAGCGTGGCCAGTTGTCCTTGTCGGCCGTGAACCCGTGCACCAGCACGACCGTGTCGCGGGCCGGGTCGCCGCCCTCGTAGTAGCTGATGCCCAGGTCACCCAGGGTGACCCGGTGCTGCAGGAAGCCGTACAGGGCCCGCTCGGCCTGGGTGGCGCCGACGTAAAGCGCCTGGCCGGCCGGCTGGCAGCCGGCCAGCAGCGCCAGGACGAGCAGCGCGGGCAGCAGGTTCAGGTGGCGCACGTGGCATGCTCCCGCGCCGTGCCTGCACGCGCCGCCATTTCGATGTGGTAGTCGGCGGGCCGGAAATCCCGGCAGGCGCGCCGGTAGGAGAACGTGAAGCCCGGCCACAGCGTCGTCACCTTGCCGCTCGCGTGCTTGTACCAGCTGTCGCAGCCGCTCTCCCAGACCGTGCCCCGCAGGCGCTGCTGCAGGTCACGGTTGTAGCGTTCCTGCACTTCGGCGCGGACCTCCATCGCGAGGGCGCCGGCCGCTCGCATGCCCTGCAGGCAGCGCAGGATGTATTCCACGCCGGACTCGATCATGAACACCATGGAACTGTGTCCCAGCCCGGTATTGGGACCGGTGACCAGGAACAGGTTCGGGAACCCGTGCACGGTGGTGCCCTTGTAGCCCTCCTCGCCGCCGGCCCAGGCGTCCCGCAGGGAGCGCCCGCCACGGCCGTGAATCTTCGCCGCCATCGGGTTGTCGGTCGCGTAGAAGCCGGTACCGAAGATCAGCACGTCCACCGCGTGCTCGCGGCCGTCGGCGGTCACGATGGCGCGATCGCGGATCTCGCGGATGCCGCTGGTGACCAGTTCGACATTCTCCCGCTGCAGCGCCGGATACCAGTCGTCGGAGATCAGCACCCGCTTGCAGCCGATGCGGTAGCCGGGCGTCACCGCCTGCCGCAGCGCCGGATCTTTCACCTGGCGCCGGATGTGAAGCTTCGCCAGCCACTGGAACGCGCGCAGGAAGACCGGGAACAGGATGATGCCCAGCACGCGCGCCTCGTGACCCCAGTAGATCGTCCAGCGGTACAGCCACTGCAGCGGTTTCACGTGCCGCAGCAGGAACTTCTCCGGCCGGGTGATGGCGCGGTCCGGGCGCGGGATGATCCAGTTGGGCGTGCGCTGGAACACCTTCACGTGCCCGGCGCGGGGCGCGATCTCCGGCACGAACTGGACCGCGGAGGCGCCGCTGCCGATCACGGCAATGCGTTTGCCGGACAGGTCGTAACCGTGGTCCCACTGCGCCGAGTGGAAAGTCCTGCCCGCGAACCGCTCCACGCCGGGAATGTCCGGCAGCTGCGGCTCCGCCAGCAGGCCGGCGCCGGAAACCAGCACGCGGGCGGTGAACTCGCCGGCGGCCGTGGTCACGCGCCAGCAGCAGGACACCTCGTCCCAGGCGGCGTTCTGTACGTCCTGGCCGAAACGGATCCGCTCCCGCAGTCCGTATTTCGTGGCAACCCCCTCCAGGTAGGCGCGCAGTTCCGGCTGGGTCGGGTACTTGCGCGACCACGCCGGGTTCTGTTCGAACGAGAACGAATAGAGGTGCGACGGGATGTCACAGGCGGCGCCCGGGTAGGTGTTGTCGCGCCAGGTGCCGCCGACGGAATCGGCCCGTTCCAGGATGAGGTAGTCGCTGTCCCCGGCCTCCTGCAGCCGGATCGCCATGCACAGGCCGGCGAAACCGCTACCGATGATGAGCGTGCCCACATCGGGCCGTATGCCGCCGTGCGCGTCGGCGGGTATGGGTTCGCAGGCGGTCATGATCGGATGCTCCGGACTCCGGTGCCGGCGGGCGGACACTTGTGACAATGCAGTGTGTCACTTTGCATCTGACAACATCACATGTCAATATGTCCCGGTGAACACCCGCCAGTCCCGTCGAAGCTACGGGGGCAGGTCCGCCGCGGACCGGGCCCGCGAGCGCCGCGCGCAGTTGATCGGGTCCGGCCAGGCGCTCATAGGCCGCCGCGGCTACGCCGCGACAACAGTTAAGGCAATTTGCGAAGAAGCGGGCCTAACTGAAAGATATTTCTATGAATCTTTCAGCAATCGCGAGGCACTTCTGAAAGCGGTCTACCTGCACCTCGCGGATGCACTGCGCGACCGCCTGGTCGAGGCGGCGGCAGCCGCGTCGCCGCGCACGCCGGAACACATCGCCCGGGTCACCCTCACCGCCTTCTACGCCGGCATGCGCGATGACCCCGTGACCGCCCGCATCATCTACGTGGAAATCATGGGCGTGAGCCCGTCGATGGACGAGACCTACCGGCAGAGCACGGGCGAGTTCGCGCAGATGCTGCTGATGCTCACGCGCCCGCTGTTTCCCGGCGGTGAGCTGCCCGGCCACGACGCGGAACTGCTCGCCACCGGCCTGGTGGGCGCGGTCAACAGCATCCTCGTGCAGTGGATGCTGAATGACTTCGACAAGCCGCTGGAAACGGTGGTGGAGACCACCATGGACATCTTCACCGCGCTCACGCGGCACCTGCTGGGTCAGCTCGCGCCGACCGCTGCCGAAGCCGCCAGGGCCGGCTGAACCAGGTAGGGCCGGACCGGCTCCGGGAAACCCTTGAAGCGCAGCAGCGCGCCCTGCTCCGCCTGCACCAGGCCGCCGACAGCATCGACGGTGGAGGCATCCGCGAGCGTCTCCCCGGCGCCGGCGTGATCACAAAGCCGGGAGGCAAGATTCACCGTCGGTCCCACCGCCACGTATTCCAGGCGCGCGCCACCGATCACGCCCACGGTGACCAGGCCCGAGGCCACACCCACGCCGAAACCCAGGTTCACGCCGTGCCCCGACCAGTGCGCCAGCACCGGCGCGACCGCGACGTGCAGCCGGGCAGCGAGGCGCACCGCCTTCTCCCGTGCGTCCTCGCAGGGAATCGGTGCGCCCAGCAGGATCAGCACGCCGTCGCCGGCGTAGTCCTTGATGGTCGCGCCGAACTCGGTGGTGACCTCGCCGATGGCATCGTAGAACGCGCGCAGCAGCTCCAGGATCTGGTCTGACGGCAGCAGCGCGGAAATCGCCGTGAAACCACGGATGTCGCAACAGATGACGGAGATGTCCCGGGTATCCTGCTGCATGGCGCGGGCCAGTCCCTGCCGGCGCACGAGTTTCTCCACCTGCGGCGAGAGGAACCGGCCGATGAACTGGCTGCGCTGCCCCTGCAGCACGTGGTACTGGATCGCGCCCACCAGCAGCACCATCATGCCGAATACCGTCACCGGCGCGGCGAGGTTGGCATCCAGCACCAGGCCGGCTGCGATCAGTGGCGTGGCCAACATCACCGAGATCAGGCGGCGGCGCTCGGCCCGGTCGGGTTTGCGCCGCAGCAGCAGTCCGGCCGCGCCGGCGGCCAGCATCATCGATACCTCCAGCGGCAGCGCGAACAGGTAGAACTGCGCCGCCGGCTTGCCGCCGCCGGCCACCAGCGCGTTCTGGAAATACAGGGCCCGCAGCTCCGGCCACAGCACGCATTCCACGCCATAGACGATGACCAGCAGCTGCGCGAAACGCAGCAGGTTGTCGCCGAAGCGGGTCTGCAGGTTCTCGGCGGGAATGGTCTGGCGCAGGTAGAGAATCCACTGGTACACCGCCACGAAACCGCCCACCTCGAAGACCGCCAGCCAGCCGGCATACCACGGCAGTTCCTCGATCGGCACGCCACGGATCAGGGTGGTGTTGCAGACGATGGAGGCTGCCGCGCAGAGCAGACCGATGGAGAGCGCCCGGCTGGTGGGCGTGCGGGGATCGGCGAGCAGGAAGGAGATGCCCATGCCGGCGGAGACCATCGCCGCGATGAGCGGCTCGTTGAACTCGATCGTCATCAGGCGACCTGGTCGAGGACCGGCCAGAAGTCGATGATCCTGCCGTCGCGCACGATGGCGAGATCACCGAACTGGAGCATCACGAATTCGCTCTGCGTCGGGCGGTAGAAGACGTAATCATCGACATCCAGGTCCACGTTCTCCGACCCGTTGAGCATCTCCTGGTTGGTACTGCGCCCGTACAGCGCGTTGATCTGCAGGCCCGGTGGTGACACCGGCTCGGCCTGCCAGTACCCCCCGTAGACGAAGAACGTGCGGCGCGCATTCGGGTCCCACGCGCTCATCAGGCGCCCGAGCGCCGGTACGCCCGGCATCTGCACCGGCCCGTCGTAGCTTTTCAGCACCGGCGTGGCGATGAAGAGCGCCGGCACGTGCCGCGCCAGCGAGGGTATGTCGAAGTCGGTCGGCTTCATCAGGGCCGTGCCGACCGCCAGCTCGTTGGCCGGGTTGTCGCCACCCGGCCAGAGGTGGAAGGTGGGACTGCCGGCCGCGTTCAGGCACAGGCCCGGAAGCTCGCCACCGGCGTGGCGGAGCGCGGTCTCCATGTACGTTCGGTAGATCCGCTGCACCGCCGCGAACTCCTCGCCCTGCAGGAAGGACGGCAGCTTGGTCACGTGCGGGTCGTACCCCATGAGACCGGCGAAATGCAGGCGCGGATTGGTGTCGATCATCTTCAGGATTTCGACAAAGTCGTCGGTACGCTGCACGCCGCCGCGGTGCAGCCCGACATCGATCTCGATGTTGATGCGCAGGTCCTGGCGCACGGCGGTCGCCAGGTCGCTGTACTGCTGCATGCGCGCCGGCGAATCGATCAGCCACTGGACCTGTCGCGCGGCATTGAACTTCCCGGGCTTGTAGTGCCGGTAAAACCGGTGCGCCGCGGTGATCGGCAGCGGTTTGCCGATCAGGACATCCGTATGCGGGGTCTGCACCGCGAGCGCATTCAGGAACGGCTGGTGAAACACCATCAGGCGGTCGGTCCCGGCCCGCTTCATGACATACTCGAGCAGCCGGTGGCTGGGCACCGACTTGGCCACCACCCGGTAGTCGAAGGGCGGCTGGATGACCTTGCGCACGAGGTCGATGTTGACATCGAGCCGGTCCAGGTCCACCAGCATCACGGGCCGCGCCAGGCCGGCCTCGCGCAGGGCCGCGCTCAGCTGCACGTAGTACGCCGAGTGACCGCCCTGCCCCCGGTCCGAGGGTCGCATCAGGTACCCGCCGAGCGCGCCGGCGCCGGCCAACCCCAGCAGAAACGTCCGCCGTCTCATCACGCCCACCCGACCCGGAACTGTGTGTCCGATATTAGTTTAAATCCACCATTGTTTTCGGGGCACCCTTGCGTATGCTGGCTTCCTGTCACCGTCAGCCGGGAATTCGCGCATGGACTTTCACCACTCGCAACGAACCCAGGACTATCTCAAGCGCATCCGCGCCTTCATGAAGGACCGCATCGCGCCCTGGGAGGAAGAGCGCCTGCGGGAGCTGGCGCAGAGCACCAAGGGCGGTGACTGGACCCGGTGGGAGCCCCTGCCCGGCATCGACGACCTCAAGGCCGAGGCCCGCACCGCGGGGCTGTGGAACCTCTTCCTGCCCGACCCGGAACTCGGGGGCGGGCTCAGCAATGTCGAGTATGCGCCGCTGGCGGAGCAGATGGGCCGCAGCTTCTTCGCCTCCGAGATCTTCAACTGCAGCGCGCCGGACACCGGCAACATGGAGGTGCTGTGGAAATACGGCACCGAGGCGCAGAAGGAGCAGTGGCTGAAACCGCTGCTGGCCGGCGAGATCCGGTCGGTGTTCTGCATGACCGAACCCGACGTGGCCTCCAGCGACGCCACCAACATGCAGGCCACCGCGGTGGTCGAGGGAGACCAGATCGTCCTGAACGGCAGGAAGTGGTGGTCGTCCGGCATCGGCGATCCGCGCTGCCGGATCGCCATTTTCATGGGCCTGACCGACCCGGAGGCGGGCCGCCACCAGCAGCACTCCATGGTGCTGGTGCCACTGGACACCCCGGGCGTGAACATCCAGCGCATGCTGCCGGTGTTCGGCGACTACGACGAACCGCACGGCCA
>JBFKKR010000083.1:0-13332 GCA_041682035.1 Pseudomonadales bacterium
ACCCGAGAAAACGGATCGGATCGGCGATGGCGTCGATTCTGCGGCGGATCCACAAGCTGCCCAGGCTCAGCCCGAGAATGAAGGCGCTGAGCATGAGTTCGAAGGCGTGGGTGCTGGCGCCCAGCACCAGGCTCAGCATGCGGATCCACGCCATCTCGTAAAAAAACGACGCGGCCCCGGTGGCGAAAGCCACCAGCAGGCAGAGCAATACCAGTTCGCCACCGTCCCGGGCTTCGGCACCGGCGTCGATTGCGGCCGGCCGCTTCGCCGGTGATGATCCCGCGTCATCCGCCAGCAGCCACACGCAGAGGGCGAGCAGGATATTGATCACCGCAGCCGTCAGGATGGTCCCCGGCAGCCCCACCCAGGCAATCAGCAGGAAGCCGCTGGCCAGGATACCGGCCGCCGCCCCCAGGCTGTTGCAGAAATAGAGCACCGCCAGGGATTCCCCCGAGGCATCGGGCCGCATGCGGACGATCCCGCCCGCCATCAGCGGAAAGGTCATGCCGAGCAGCACAGACTGCGGCAGGATCAGCAGGGTCGCCATGCCCCACTTGCCAGCCTGCACCGCGGCCGGTGTCTCCAGCAGCGGGAGCAGGGTGTCGAAGCTCCACGAACGCACCGCCTCGAAGGCCGGATGAAAGCCCATGCCGAGCAAGCCGATGACCAGTTCGACCACCGCATAGGCGCGCAGCAGGTTGTGCCAGCGCCATGATGTCCCCGAGACAAACCACGCGCCTACCGCCATGCCGCCCATGAAGATGGCGAGCACCAGCGCCTGTGCGTAGGCCGCATGTCCGAGGAAAAGCTTCAGGTAATGCGTCCAGATGGACTCGTAGATGATGCCGGCGAACCCGGACACCATGAACAGGGCGATGAAGATCCCGCGACGCCAGGAGGCGGTGGCCGGCAGGTGGACCGGCGCCAGCGCTTCAGCGGGACCCGCCACCCGCTAGCATCCCGTGCTGTTGGCCACCCGGGCCGGGCGCCGCATCACAGCCTGCCGTGGCAATGCTTGTATTTCTTCCCCGAGCCGCAGGGACAGGGCTCATTGCGGCCGACCTTGCGTTCCTCGCGCACGTAGGGGCGGGTCACGTCCACGCCCTCTTCCTCCGGCTGCGGCTGCCCGGCCGGCGCCTCGTCCAGCAGGGGGCCGGCCTCCGCGTGCTCGAAGTGCATCTCGTGCGCCATCGCCTGGCGCCGCTGGCGTTCCACTTCCTCGGCGTCTTCGCGCCGCGTGACCTGGATGAACGACAGGATGCGCACGGTTTCCAGCTTGACCGTCTCCAGCAGGTCCTGGAACAGGTGGAATGCTTCGCGCTTGTATTCCTGCTTCGGGTTCTTGTGTGCGTAACCGCGCAGGTGAATGCCCTGCCGCAGGTAGTCCATGCTGGCGAGGTGGTCCTTCCAGGTATCGTCGAGCACCCGCAGCATGATCTGCTTCTCGATGGAACGCATGACATCCGCGCCGACCTGGTTCTCCTTCTCCTGGTAGGCCGCGACGATCCGGTCCAGGATGCGCTGGCGCAGCGTCTCCTCGTACAGCGAGTCTTCCTTTTCCAGCCACTCGCCCACCGGCAGCTTCAGGCCGAAATCCGCCTCGATCTGTGCCTCCAGACCGGGGATATCCCACTGTTCCTCCAGGCTGCCGGGGGCAATGAAGGCGTTGATGACGTTGTGGACCACGTCGGCGCGCACCGCCTCGATGACGTCGTGGATATCGTCCGCCTCCAGGAGTTCGCGCCGCTGCTGGTAGATCACGGTGCGCTGGTCGTTGGCGACGTCATCGTATTCGAGCAACTGCTTGCGGATGTCGAAGTTGCGGCCTTCCACCTTGCGCTGCGCCTTCTCGATCGAGTTGCTCACCATGCGGTGCTCGATCGCCTCGCCCTTCTCCATGCCGAGCGCCTGCATGAAACCGCGCATGCGGTCCGAGGCGAAAATGCGCATGAGGTTGTCTTCGAGCGACAGGTAAAAGCGCGAGGAACCCGGGTCGCCCTGCCGGCCCGCGCGGCCCCGCAACTGGTTGTCGATGCGGCGCGATTCGTGCCGCTCGGTGCCGATGATGTGGAGTCCGCCCGCCGCGAGCACGGCGTCGTGCCGCTGCTTCCATTCCGCACGGATCTGCACCAGGCGCGCTTCCGTCATCTGTTCCTTCTGGTCGGCGATCTCCGCCTCCCAGTTGCCGCCCAGCACGATGTCGGTACCGCGGCCGGCCATGTTGGTGGCGATGGTGACGGCGCCGGGGCGCCCCGCCTGCGCGACGATCTCGGCTTCCTTCTCGTGAAACTTGGCATTGAGCACCGCGTGCGGAATGTTCTGTTTCTTGAGCAGTTGCGACAGGTACTCGGATGTCTCGATGGAAATGGTGCCCACCAGCACCGGCCGGCCGGCCTGCACGCACTCGCGGATGTCCTCGATGATGGCGTCGAACTTCTCGGCCATCGTCATGTAGACGAGATCGTTGTAGTCCTTGCGGATCATGGGCTTGTGGGTGGGAATGACGACCACGTCCAGGCCGTAGATCTGCCGGAACTCGAACGCCTCGGTATCCGCCGTGCCGGTCATGCCGGCCAGCTTGTCGTAGAGGCGGAAATAGTTCTGGAAGGTGGTGGACGCGAGCGTCTGCGTTTCCTGCTGGATGGGCACGCCTTCCTTCGCCTCCACCGCCTGGTGGATACCCTCGGACCAGCGCCGGCCCGGCATGGTGCGGCCGGTGTGCTCGTCGACGATCACCACCTGGCGGTTCTGCACGATGTACTCGACGTTCTTGTGGAACAGCATGTGCGCCTTCAGGGCCGCGTGCAGGTGATGCAGCAACCCGAGGTTTGCGGGTGCGTAGAGGCTGTCGTCCTGGTCCATCAGGCCGGCCTGCACCAGGCGCCGCTCGACCTCTTCCAGCCCCATCTCGGTGAACTCGACCTGCCGGCTCTTCTCATCCAGCGTGTAATGGCCCGGCTTCGCCGGCTGGCCTTCCACCTCCTCGGTGGCCGGCTGCAGGCCGGGAATCAGCTTGTTGACCTGCATGTACAGCTCGGAGCTGTCCTGCGCCGCGCCCGAGATGATCAGCGGCGTGCGCGCCTCGTCGATCAGGATGGAGTCCACCTCGTCGACGATGGCAAAGGCGAGGCGGCGCTGCACCTTCTCCTCGAGCGAGAACGCCATGTTGTCGCGCAGGAAATCGAAGCCGAACTCGTTGTTGGTGCCGTAGGTGATGTCGGCGGCATAGGCGGCGCGCTTGGATTCCGGATCCTGCTGCGAGAGCGCCACGCCGACCGTGAGCCCGAGGAACTCGTAGATGGGCCGCATCCAGTCCGCGTCACGCGCCGCCAGGTAGTCGTTGACGGTGACGATGTGCACGCCGTCGCCGGTCAGCGCGTTGAGGTAGGCCGGCAGTGTCGCCACCAGCGTCTTGCCCTCGCCGGTGCGCATCTCGGCGATCTTGCCCTCGTGCAGCACCATCCCGCCGATCAGCTGCACGTCGAAAGGGCGCATGCCCAGCGTGCGGCGGGATGCCTCGCGCACGGCCGCGAAGGCCTCGGGGAGCAGATCATCCAGGCTGCGGCCCTCGGCAACCTGCTGGCGGAAGGTGGCCGTGAGGCCGCGCAGCGCATCGGCGTCCAGGGCCGCGTACTGCTCCTCCAGCGCGTTGATGCTCTCCACGCGCTTGCCGAGGCGCTTCAGTTCACGGTCGTTCTTGGTTCCAAACAGGCGGGTCAGCACGGAAGAATCGCTTGGCGGTAAAAAAAGGATGCGTATTGTACACCGGGAGGATGCGCGGTGTCGTAGATCGACACCGCCAATATGCGTGATACACACGGCTATGTTGCGGGAGAAACCTGCAGGAATTGCCTGGAAGGAGAACGCCGTTCGGGTTCGTCGCCGATCGACGAAAAGCGGACTACTTGCTTGCGCGGTGGATATAGTGTGCCGGATTGACCGGCTTGCCGTCCCGGTGCACCTCGAAATGCACGTGCGGCCCCGTGGAACGCCCGCTCGATCCCATCAGTGCGATCGGCTGTCCCTTGCGGACGACATCGCCCACCTTCACCAGGTTGCGCAGGTTGTGGGCATAACGGGTTGCGTAGCCGCCGCCGTGATTGATCTCGACCATCAGGCCATAGCCATTGCGGCTTTCCGACCAGGTCACCACGCCCGCCGCCACTGAGACGATTTCCGAACCCTTCTTGCCGGCGAAATCGAAACCGGAGTGCCAGGCCCGGCGGCCGCTGAAGGGATCCGTGCGCCGTCCGTACCGTGACGATATCCAGCCCTTGCGGATCGGCCGGCCCGTGACGAAGACGTCGCGCTGAAAATCCTGCTTGCCCATCAGCATGCTGATCACCTCCAGCTGCTGTTCGCGGCGGTCGATCTGTGCGGACAGCGCGGTCAGGGCCTCCAGGAAACCAGGCTCCCGGAACGTGTCACCGGACAGTTCCTGCTCCGGCCCCCCGAGGGGCGGCACCTCCCCGAAATCGAACTCGTCGGCTTCCAGGTCCGCCATGCGCGCCAGCTGCTCGCCGAGCGCATCGATGCGCAGCAGGCGCGCCTGCAGTTCGCCCAGGCGCACGGTCAGTGCGTCGATTTCCTGCCGGGCCTCCTCGCGCGAGGACTCCACCAGCTCCCGCTGCCGGTCCAGTTCCGCCTGCCAGTCCGCCAGTTCGGGCTCAACGACCCCGGTCGTGCCCGGCGCCACCAGGTAACCGCCGGCGAAGGCGCCGGCGAAGGCCAGCACCACGACCAGCAACAGGCCGGCGAATGCACCCCACCCCACGTGGAAGCGGCGTGTGCTACCGTATTTTCCGCTGACGACAAGGATATCCATGCCCGACTACGCCCCGTGGCCCGCCTGCTGGGTGCAGAACTTTTGGCAATTCATTGATTTCAATGTAGATGTTTTTCCGGAAAATGCTCAATCAAACGATCCGCTACGCACGCCCCGCCCCCGTCCGGCTCACCGCCCCGGCCGCCACCGGCCGCGGTCACGGCATGCGCCGGCTGCTGCGCGAATACCGTGAACGCAAGCAGCTGCACGCACTCGCCGACGAGGCACTGGACTTCGCCTCCGCCGCGCACCTGGTCTCCGTCAGCATTCAGGGCGAGACCGCTGTTCTGACCTTCGACGATGCCAACTGGCTCACCCGCGCAAGATACGCCCAGCCGAAGCTGCTCGCCAGGCTCAACCAGGACCGCCCGGCTGCGCCGGTCCGGAAAATCCGCTTCCAGGTCAGGCCTCGCCCACGCCAGGGCGCCGGGAACATGCCACGGACGAGGCGGCCTCGCATGTCCATGGCCGCCGGAAAACTGATCCGTGATGCCTCCCGCGGTATCCAGGACCCCGACCTCCGGCGTGCCCTGGAAAAGCTGGCCTGCCGCGCGCACGGCTGACACCGCGCGAACAGCGGGCACTCCGTTCAATTCGCGAGGATCGGCTTCATGTAGGAGATCGGCGCCTGTTCGGCATCGTCGAAGGTCACGACCTCCCAGCATTCCTCCTGCCGGATCAGTTCACGCAGCAACTGGTTGTTCAGCGCGTGTCCTGACTTGAAGCCCTTGAACTCGCCGATCAGGCTGTTCCCGAGCAGGTAGAGGTCGCCGATCGCATCGAGGATCTTGTGCTTGACGAATTCGTCCTCGTAGCGGAGTCCGTCCTCGTTGAGGATGCGGTACTCGTCCACGACGATGGCGTTGTCGACACTGCCGCCCAGCGCCAGGTTCTGCGAACGCAGGTATTCGATCTCGTGCATGAAGCCGAACGTCCTTGCACGCGAGACCTCTTTCACGAAAGACGTGCTGGAGAAATCCACCGATGCGTCCTGGGTGCGCCCCTCGAACACCGGGTGATCGAACTCGATGCGGAAGGTGACCTTGAACCCGTCGAAGGGTTCGAACCGCGCCACCTTGTCGCCGTCGCGGACTTCCACCGGCTTGCGGATGCGGATGAATTTCTTGTGTGCGTTCTGCTCCTCGATCCCGGCGGACTGGATCAGGAAGACAAACGGACCGGCGCTGCCATCCATGATGGGTACTTCCGGTGCGCTGACGTCGATGAACGCGTTGTCGATGCCGAGTCCCGCCATGGCGGACAGCAGGTGTTCCACGGTGGACACCCGCACATCCCCTTTGACGAGGGCGGTGGACAGTGTCGTGTCGCCGACGTTTTCGGCGCGGGCCGGGATTTCGGCAATCGGGTCCAGGTCCGTTCTGCAGAAAACGATACCGCAGTCGATCGGCGCCGGGCGGAGGGTCAGGTAGACCTTCTCCCCGGTGTGCAGGCCGACCCCGGTCGCCCGGATCACGTTCTTCAGGGTTCGCTGTTTTATCATGTAGTGTTCTCGCTCATGCGGCACCGCGCCTCTCTCCCAAGCAGCGCAGTGCCGACTTTCCCGGCCCGGATACTATCATAAATATAGCAAGTCATAACCTTTATAGGTTATTTATTGATCAGTCTGCCTGCCTGCGCAGGAACGCCGGAATATCAAGGTAGTCCACATCGTCACTGCCCACCGCCTTGGCGAGGCGCTCACGGTCGAACCCGTCCTGCAGGTCGCGGCGCATGATCGCCGGCCGGTCCAGCTTGCCGTAATCCACGGTGCCGTCGGGCCGCGTGGTGTTGTCCACCACCTTGCGGGGCACCTCCATCCGCTCCTGGCCGAGCCCGGTCGCCACCACGGTGACCTTGACATCGTCGCCCATGCCCTCGTCCACGACCCAGCCGACGATGTTGAGCGCATTCTCGTCGGCGAACTCGTTGATGGTCTCGCCGACCTCGTTGAACTCGCCCAGCGTCAGGCCCGGTCCGCTGGTGATGTTCACCAGGATGCCGCGCGCGCCCTTCAGATCGACATCTTCCAGCAGCGGGCTGCGCACCGCGGCCTCGGCCGCCTCGCGCGCACGGTATTCGCCCTTGCCGATCGCCGTGCCCATCATGGCCTTGCCCATCTCGCGCATGACCGTCTTCACGTCGGCAAAGTCGGCGTTGATGCGGCCCGGGCGCATGATCAGGTCCGCGATGCCCTGCACGGCGCCACGCAATACCTCGTCAGCCGCGTCGAAGGCTTCTTCCAGCATGGAATCCGGACCGAGCACCTTCAGCAGCTTGTCATTCGGGATGACGATCAGCGAGTCGACGTTGGCCTCCAGTTCGGCGATGCCGGTCTCGGCCACCTTCATGCGCTTGCGCTGCTCGAACGGGAACGGCTTGGTCACCACCGCGACGGTGAGGATGCCCATGCTCTTGGCGATCTCGGCGATCACCGGCGCCGCACCGGTGCCGGTGCCGCCCCCCATGCCGGCGGTGATGAACACCATGTCGGCGCCCTCGAGCACCTCGGAGATGCGCTCCCGATCCTCCATCGCGGCCTGGCGGCCGACTTCCGGATCGGCACCCGCGCCGAGACCCTTGGTGGCGTTGCGGCCGAGTTGCAGGCAGGTCCGGTTGGTCTGGTTGCGCAACACCTGCGCGTCGGTGTTGGCGCAGATGAAATCGACGCCTTCCACCTGCGTGGCGATCATGTGCGAGACCGCGTTGCCGCCGCCCCCGCCGACACCGAATACCTTGATGACCGCGTCCTGTGCTTCGTCTTCGAGTAATTCGAACGTCATTTCCCTGCTCCTCCTTGTGATGGATCGTCTCTTAATTTTTCAACCGGTTCAGAAGTTCTGCTGGAACCACTGCTGCACCCGGGTGAAGATGCCCCCGAAACCCGGCGCACCCACGGGGTGGAATGCGCCGCGCTCCTCCTCGATCTGCTTGCCGTACAGCAGCAGCCCCACGCCCGTGGCGTAAATCGGGTTGCGGACCACGTCCGCAAGCCCTTCCACGTTCTCCGGCACGCCGAGGCGCACCGGCATGTGAAATATTTCCTCCGCCAGCTCGATCACGCCTTCCAGCTTCGAGGTGCCGCCGGTCAGCACGATGCCACCGGCCGCCACCAGTTCCTCGAACCCGGCGCGGCGCAGGTTCTCCTGCACCAGGCTGAACAGCTCCTCGTAGCGCGGCCGGATCACCTCGGCCAGCACCTGGCGCGACAGTTCGCGCGGCATGCGGTCGCCGACGCCCGGCACCTTGATCATCTGGTCCTCGGCCGCGCCACGCACCGAGGCGCAGCCGTACTTGATCTTGATCTCCTCGGCGCACTGGCGCGGCGTGCGCAGGGCCAGCGCGATGTCGCCGGTCACCTGGTCACCGGCAATCGGGATGATGCCGGTGTGCCGGATGGAACCGTCATGGAACACCGAGATATCGGTGGTGCCGCCGCCGATGTCCACCAGGCAAACACCCAGTTCCTTCTCGTCCTCCATCAGCACCGCATGGCTGGAGGCGAGCGGCTCCAGGATGATCTCCTCGACGTCGAGCCCGCACTTGCGCACGCACTTCTCGATGTTCTGTGCCGCGTTCACCGCGCCGGTGACCACGTGCACGCGCGCTTCCAGGCGCACGCCGCACATGCCGATCGGCTCGCGGATGCCCTCCTGGGAATCGATCAGGTATTCCTGCGGCAGCACGTGCAGCACCTTCTGGTCGGCGGGGATCGCCACCGCGCGCGCCGAGTCGATCACCCGGTCGAGGTCCGCGCGCACCACCTCGCGGTCGCGGATCGCCACCACGCCGCTCGAATTCAGGCTCTTGATGTGGTTTCCCGCGATCCCGGCATAGACCGAGTGGATCTGGCAGCCGGCCATCAGTTCGGCCTCCTCCACCGCGCGCTGGATCGACTGGACGGTGGACTCGATGTTGACGACGACGCCGCGCTTGAGCCCGCGGGAGGGATGCGAGCCGATGCCGATCACCTCCAGCGTACCCTCGGGTGTCACCTCGCCGACGATCGCCACCACCTTGGAGGTGCCGATATCCAGGCCCACCACCAGGTTGCCACTTCCGTTGTCCGCGTGCATTTTCATGGTTTCCTTTCCCTCGCTCGTCCCGGCATCCCGCCCGTCGGCGTTCAGCCAGCCCTGTTTTCCACCGGTTCCCCGATCACCTGGCCTTCCGCCCACGTGACCGCTATGCCATTGCTGTAGCGCGTGTCCACCACCGCCACCGTGTGAATCCTGCCCACCAGTTGCCGCTGGTAGAACGCCACGAAGCGCGCCGTGCGCGCGACCGCCTCGCCCCGCCCGAGCCGCACGAGCACGCCGTTGTCCAGGGTCAGGTCCCAGGCGCCCCGTGGCGAGACGCGCAGTTCCTGGAGCCGCAGGCCCGCCGCACCGAGCAACGGCGCGATCCGCTGGTGCATGGCCAGCACGGTCCGGGTGGCGTTGGCCGGCCCGTGCAGCGCCGGCAGTTGCGTGAAGGTGGCGGCATTCCCGGCCGGGAACGTCTCGCCATGCTCGTTCAGGAGCATGCCCTTACCCCAGCGCGCGGTCGGTATCTGCTCGCGCAGACGCACCTCCAGGGTGTCCGGCCAGACCCGCCGGACGTGCGCCTGCTGGATCCAGGCGAGTTCCTCGATGCCGTGGCGGATCGAATCCAGCTGCACCTGCGAGAAGCGGTCCAGCGGGTGGGCCGCGATCACCAGCCGGATCGCCTCCGGATCCTGGTGGTAGAGATCGTTCAGGATCCGCACCTGCCGGATCGGCTGGTCCAGCCCGTCGCGAACCATCGGGGCCACCGTGACAAGCACCGCCAGCAGTGCGAATACGCACACGCCCACGCCCGCCAGTTCCGCACCGCGGCGCAGCAGGCGCCGCCAGCGGTCCAGGATGACCGGACGGCTGGCGCCGACACGGCGTACCGGCCGGCGCGTACGCACCGGCGATCGCAACAGCAGGGCGCGCAACACGTTTCTCACCCGGCCACCCCCGCCGCCAGGATGCGCAGCACCAGTTCCCCGAACGCGATGCCGGCGTGGCCGGCGGCCATGGGCACCAGGCTGTGGTCGGTCAGGCCGGGCACCGTGTTCACTTCCAGCAGGCGGAAATCACCGCCCGCCTCGCGCATGACGTCGACGCGCCCCCAGCCCCGGCAGCCCAGCGCATCGAAGGCGCGCAGCGCGATATCCGCCAGTTCCCGTTCTTCCTCCGCGGACAGCCCGCAGGGATGGATGTAGCGGGTGTCGCTGGTCACGTACTTGGCGTCGTAGTCGTAGAACGCCCGCGGGGTCTCCAGGCGCAGGGTGGGCAGCGCCCGGCCATCGAGCAGGCCGACGGTGTATTCCGGTCCGGACACGAACGCCTCCGCCAGCACCTGGGAGTCGTAGCGGGCGGCGAGATTCCAGGCCGCCTCGAGCTGCGCGGCGTCCTCGACGCGGGACATGCCGATGCTCGAACCCTCGTGGACGGGCTTTATAAACAGCGGGTAGCCCAGCGCCGCCGCCGCCGCCCGCCAGTCACTGTTCTGGTCCAGCAGGGCACCCGCCGGCACCGGCAGTCCGCGCGCCTGCCAGATCTGCTTGCTGCGCCACTTGTCCATGGCCAGCGCACTGCCCAGGACGCCGCTGCCGGTGTAGCGGATCCCGATCGTCTCCAGGAAGCCCTGCATGCAGCCGTCCTCGCCACCGCGCCCGTGCAGGGCGATGAATGCGACGTCGACACCGGCCGCCTGCAGAGAAGCGGGGAAACCGTCCGCGGTGTCGATCAGCACGCTGTCGACCTGCTGCTGCACCAGTGCGGCGTGCACCGCGTTGCCGCTCTTCAGCGAGACCTCCCGCTCGGCGGACGCACCCCCGCACAGCACGCCGACCCTTCCCAGTCGCGCGACCACTGCGGCCAGCTCCTGCTGCGTCATGCGTCCTGCTCCCTGTTCCCGCCGAAGCCCAGGTCGGAGAGTTCGCTGGCCAGCTGGCCGATGTCGCCCGCGCCCTGGGTGATGAGGATGTCGCCCGGCTCGAGCACCGCCAGCAGCACCTCGCGCACCTCCTCGGTGGACTTCACGAAGATCGGCTCCACCTGGCCGCGGCTGCGGATGCTGCGCGCCAGGCTGCGCCCGTCCGCGCCCTTGATGCGCTTCTCACCCGCCGGATACACGTCGAGCAGGACCAGCCGGTCGACGTGGGACAGCGTGTGCACGAAATCCTCGTAGCAGTCGCGCGTGCGCGAGTAGCGGTGCGGCTGGAACACCATCACCAGGCGCCGCGCGGGCCAGCCGCTGCGGACAGCGTCGATGATGGCCTGCACCTCGCGCGGGTGATGGCCGTAATCGTCCACGAACAGGATCTTGCCATCGCCCACCGGGTACTCGCCGTAGGTCTGGAAGCGGCGCCCGACGCCACGGAACTCCTCGATACCGGAGACGATGGCCGCGCCGCTCATGCCCTCGTCCGTCGTCACCGCGATCACTGCCAGCGCATTCAGCACGTTGTGCCGGCCCGGCATGTTCAGCGATACGTCCAGCGGCTCGTATTCATCCGGGCGGATGACGCGGAAGCGCGACCGCATCCCGTCCTGGCGGATGTCCACGGCGCGGTAGTCGGCGTCCTCGCTGAAGCCGTAGGTGAGCACCTGGCGGCCGACGTCGGGCAGGATCTCGCGCACCACGGGATCGTCGATACACAGCACCGCCAGCCCGTAGAAGGGCAGGTTGTGCAGGAAGGTGACGAAGGTCTTCTTGAGGCGGCCGAAGTCGTTCTCGTAGGTCGTCATGTGATCGGCATCGATATTCGTGACGATCGATGTCACCGGCTGCAGGTGGAGGAAGGACGCATCGCTCTCGTCCGCCTCGGCGACGAAGTAACGCCCGCTGCCGAGCTTGGCGTTGCTCCCGGCGCTGTTGAGGAGTCCGCCGATGACGAAGGTCGGGTCGAGACCGCCATGCGCCAGCACCGACGCCAGCAGGCTCGTCGTCGTGGTCTTGCCATGGGTGCCGGCCACCGCGATGCCGTGCCGGTAGCGCATCAGTTCGGCCAGCATCTCGGCGCGCGGCACCACCGGCAGGCGCCGCTCCCGTGCGTAGGCGATTTCCGGATTGTTTTCGTCGATCGCGCTGGAGACCACCACCACGTCTGCCTGCGCGGCATTATTCGCCCTGTGGCCGATATGGACTTCCGCGCCCAGCGAACGCAGGCGCCGGGTCGTGCTGCCCTCGCGCAGGTCCGATCCTGAAACCTGGTAACCCTGGTTGATCAGCACCTCGGCGATACCGGACATGCCCGCGCCCCCGATCCCGATGAAATGGATGCGGCGGATGCGGCGCATCCCGGCGCCACTCTTCGACTGCGGCCGTGATTCAGCCATGCGCCACCTCCAGGCAGATCTGTGCCACGCGCTCGGTCGCGCCCGGGTTGGAACGGCTGCGCGCGGCCTGCGCCATCTCCCGCAACCGGTCCGCGTCCGCCAACAGCGCACGCAGGTGGCCGGCCAGCAGTTCCGGCGTCAATTCCGACTGCTGGATGACCAGCGCCCCGCCGGCATCGGCGAGGAAGCGGGCATTGCCGGTCTGGTGGTCGTCCACGGCGTGCGGAAACGGCACGAAGATCGCGCCGACGCCGGTCACACCCAGTTCGGAGACGGTCATCGCACCGGCACGGCAGAGCACCAGGTCGGCCCAGGCATAGGCGCTGTCCATGCCGTCGATGAAGGGGACCACCCGCGCCTCGACGCCCGCATCGCGGTAGGCCGCCAGCGTCGGCTCGATGTGCCGCTTGCCGCTCTGGTGCCAGGTTTCCGGGCGTTCCTCTTCAGCCAGCAGTCCGAGCGCCGCGGGCACGAGTTCGTTGATCGCGACCGCGCCGAGGCTGCCGCCCAGCACCAGGAAACGCGGCCGCCCGCCATGGCGCAGGATGCGTTCCGCGGGCTCGGGCAGACCGCGCAGTTCGGCGCGGACCGGGTTACCGACCTGTTCGACCCCGGCGCGGGCGCCGAACGCACCGTCAAATGCCTCCAGCACCCGCGTGGCGAGCCGCGCCAGCAGGCGGTTGGTCATCCCGGCCACCGAGTTCTGCTCGTGGATGACCAGTGGCGCGCGCCGCAACCACGCTGCCACACCGCCCGGACCGGCGGCGAATCCGCCCATCCCCAGCACGACATGCGGTGATACCTCGCGCATCACGCGCAATGCCTGCGAGATCGCCCGCAGGATCTGCAGCGGCGCGCCCAGCAGCGTGCGCAGGCCCTTGCCCCGCACGCCGGCGACCTGGATGTAATGGATCGGGATGCCGGCGGCCGGAATCACGTCCGCCTCGATACCGCGCCGCGTCCCCAGCCAGTGGACCTCGTGGCCGGCCTCGCGCAGGTGACGGGCCACCGCGAGCGCGGGAAAAACGTGCCCCCCGGTACCACCGGCCATGATCAGCACTGTCCTGCCTCCATCCGCCATGCCCGCATCCTTCACGACCCTTGCAGCCCGCCTGCCTGGGCAAGCCGGTTCTCATACTCGACCCGCAGCAGCAGGCC
>JBFKKR010000084.1:0-13302 GCA_041682035.1 Pseudomonadales bacterium
CAACCGAGCAGGCCGGACAGGTGCTCGGCCACCGGCGCCAGCGACACCTCGGGCTGCAGTTCCAGCGCGGCGCCTTCCTTGGGACGGCCCAGGTGCGACATCAGCAGTACGGTCGCGCCCGCCTCGCGGGCCATGGCGATGGTGGGCAGCGCCGCCCGGATCCGCACGTCGCTGGTGACGCGGCCATCCGCGATCGGCACGTTGAAATCAACCCGGATCAGGACCCGCTTGCCCGCGAGGTCGACATCCGCCATCCGCTTCACGTTCATCTTCGCTACCTGTGCTGTCAGGCCCGGCTACCCCAGTATGCACCCACATCCAGCATCCGGTTGGAGAAGCCCCACTCGTTGTCGTACCAGGAAATCACCTTGGCCAGTCCCCCGCGCACCAGCGTCTGGGTGGCGTCGAACACCGAGGAATGCGGATTGTGGTTGAAGTCACCGGACACCAGCGGCGCGGCGTTGATGCCGAGCACGCCTTTCAGGTCACCGGCGGCGGCCGCACGCATGGCCGCATCGATCTGTTCTGCGGAAGCCTCCTTTTCCAGCTGCACGGTGAGGTCCACCACGGACACGTTCGGCGTCGGCACCCGCATGGAATAGCCGGTCATGCGCCCGTTCATCTCCGGCAGGACCAGGCCCAGCGCGTCGGCGGCCCCGGTGGAGGTCGGGATCATCGACAGGTTGGCAGCACGGGCGCGGCGCGGGTCCTTGTGCGGACCGTCCAGCAGCATCTGGTCATTGGTGTACGAGTGGATGGTGGTCATCAGGCCGCTGACAACGCCGAAGCTGTCGTGCAGCACCCGCGTGACCGGCGCCAGGCAGTTGGTGGTGCAGGAGGCATTGCTGACGAAACGGTCCTGCGCGGTGAGCTGTTCGTGGTTGATGCCGTAGACCACGGTGCGATCGAGGTCGCTGCCGCCCGGCGCGCTGAGCAGCACACGCCTGGCGCCCGCCTCCAGGTGCCCGCCCATGTCGGCGGCGTTCTTGAATCGGCCCGTGCACTCGAACACCAGGTCGACCCCGCGACCGGCCCAGTCCAGCGCCTGCAGCTTCGGCTCCGCGCTGAGGCTGATGCGCTTGTCGCCGACACGCAGCGTCCCGTTGTCGACCTGCACATCCAGGCCGAGCGGGCCGTGCGTGCTGTCGTACGCGAGCAGGTGGGCGATCAGAGACGGGTCGGCCAGGTCATTGGCCGCCACGATCTCGATGTCGTTCCTGCCGGAATCGAGCCACGCGCGCATCACGCAGCGGCCGATCCTCCCCATCCCGTTGATACCTACGCGAACTGCCACTGCACGATCTCCCCTGTTTCCTTCGATTCAAACTGTTCCTGTCGGCCCCGGCGCGGACCGGTTACCGCTTCCCGCAGACCCCGCGTACGGCGGTGACCACCGCATCGACGTGGATGCCGAGTTCCTTCAACACCGCGCCGCCCGGTGCGCTCTCACCGAAGCGGTCGATGCCGATCACCGCGCCTGCCGAGCCGGTCCAGCGGTACCAGCTCTGCGGGTGCGCCGCCTCCACCGCCACCCGCGCCGTCACCGCGTCGGGAAGCACCTGCTCGCGCCAGGCATCGTCCTGCCGCGCGAAGCGCTCCACGCAGGGCATGGAGACCACGCGCACCCGGATGCCGTCCGCGGCCAGCTGCTCACGTGCCTGCATGGCCAGCCCGACCTCCGACCCGGTGGCGATAATGATCGCGTCGGGCACGCCCTCGGCGCCGGCAAGCACGTAGCCGCCCCGCTCGATATGCCGCAGCTGCGCTTCGCTGCGCTGCTGGTGCGGCAGCCCCTGGCGCGAGAACGCCAGGGCGCTGGGCCCGTCGGCACGTTCCAGCGCACATTTCCAGGCTGCCGCCGATTCCGCCGCGTCGCACGGCCGCCAGACGTCCAGGTTGGGCGTGGCGCGCAGGTTTGCCAGCTGTTCCACCGGCTGGTGGGTGGGGCCATCCTCGCCCAGGCCGACGGAATCGTGCGTGTAGACGAACACGTGGCGCTGTTTCATCAGCGCGCAGAGGCGCACCGCGTTGCGCGCGTATTCCATGAAGATGAGGAAGGTCGCCGAATAGGGGATCAGGCCGCCATGCAGCGCGATGCCATTGCAGATCGCCGACATGCCGAACTCGCGCACGCCGAAATAGAGGTAGTTCCCGGCCGGGTTCTCCCTGGAGAAGCCCTCGGCGCCGTTCCACAGCGTGAGGTTGGACTCGGCCAGGTCGGCCGAGCCGCCGACCAGTTCCGGCAGCATGCCGCCGAACGCGTTCAGCGCCTTCTGCGAAGCCTTGCGCGAAGCCATGTCCTCCCCGGACTCCTGCACCATCCTCACGTAGGCCT
The DNA here is from genome assembly GCA_041682035.1 of Pseudomonadales bacterium. Lineage (GTDB taxonomy): Bacteria > Pseudomonadota > Gammaproteobacteria > Pseudomonadales > JBFGWM01 > JBFJWR01. The sequence goes on from JBFKKR010000084.1 coordinate 2,336, forward strand.
GCGCCTTCTCGCTGAAATTCTCGGGCAGCTCGCCGCGCATGCGCCGGGTCAGCTCCGCCGCCAGTTCCGGGTGTTCGCCACGGTAGCGGTCGAACAGTTCCTGCCAGGCGCGCTCGGCGTTGGCGCCGCGCTGCCGCGCCGACCAGGCCGCGCGGATGTCCTCCGGGATCTCGAACGGCGCGTGCGGCCAGTTGAGGGCTTCGCGCGCGCGCGCGATCTCCTCGTCGCCCAGCGGCGCGCCGTGGGCGCCGGCGGTGCCCTGCTTGTTCGGGGCGCCGAAGCCGATGGTGGTCCGGCAGCAGATCAGGGTGGGGCGGTCGGTATCCTCGCGCGCGGCCTCGATCGCGGCGCGGATGGCCTTGTCGTCGTGGCCGTCGATGTTCGGGATCACCTGCCAGCCGTAGGCGCGGAAACGCGCGACGGTGTCATCGGTGAACCAGCCCTGCACCTCGCCGTCGATGGAGATACCGTTGTCGTCGTAGAAACAGACCAGCTTGCCCAGCCCCCAGGTGCCGGCCAGTGAGCAGGCCTCGTGGGAAATGCCCTCCATCAGGCAGCCGTCGCCGAGGAATGCCCAGGTGTAGTGGTCGATGACATCCAGCCCGTCGCGGTTGAAGCGTGCCGCGAGGTGCTTCTCCGCCAGCGCCATGCCCACCGCGTTGGCCAGGCCCTGGCCGAGCGGCCCGGTGGTGGTCTCCACGCCGGGTGTGTAGCCGTACTCCGGGTGCCCGGGCGTGGCCGAATGCAGCTGGCGGAAATTGCGCAGGTCCTCGATGCTGACGTCGTAGCCGGTCAGGTGCAGCAGCGCGTACTGCAGCATGGAACCGTGGCCGTTGGAGAGCAGGAAGCGGTCGCGGTTGATCCAGCGCGGATTGGTCGGATTGTGCCGGTAGTAGTCCCGCCAGAGCACCTCGGCGATGTCCGCCATACCCATCGGCATGCCGGGGTGGCCGGACTTGGCCTGTTGGACGGCGTCCATGGACAGTGCGCGAATCGCGTTCGCCAGGTCTCTGCGGGTAGGCATAAGTCGGGGCTCCATCCAGGTGGGGCGGCCAGGGAGGGCGCCTATTCTGTCCCACCAAACCATTCGCGGGCAAATCACGGCTTTGATTTCCGCTACAATATGCGGCCCGCCGGGACCGGCCCGGCAGCCAATTTCCATAAACGACTGGATTATCACTTTTATGGCCGATTACAGCGTATTCACCTCGGAATCCGTTTCCGAGGGCCATCCGGACAAGATGGCGGACCAGATTTCGGATGCCGTCCTGGACGCCATTATCAAGGACGACCCGCAGGCCCGCGTGGCGGTGGAGACCCTGGTGAAGACCGGCATGGCGGTGATCGCGGGCGAGGTGACCACCTCCACCTACGTCGACCTGGAGGACATCGTCCGCCAGGTGATCCTCGATATCGGCTATGACAGCTCCGATGTCGGCTTCGATGGCGGCAGCTGCGCGGTACTCAACGCCATCGGCAAGCAGTCGCGCGACATCGGCCAGGGCGTCGACGAGACCGACACCAAGGAGCAGGGCGCCGGCGACCAGGGCCTGATGTTCGGCTACGCCACCGACGAGACCGAAACGCTGATGCCGGCGCCGATCTTCTACGCGCACCGGCTGGTTGAGCGGCAGAGCCAGCTGCGCCGCAACAAGGTGCTGCCCTGGCTGCGCCCCGACGCCAAGAGCCAGGTGACACTGCGCTACGAGGACGGCAAGCCGGTGGCCATCGACGCCGTGGTGCTGTCCACCCAGCACGACCCGGAAGTCAAACAGGAAGACATCCGCGAGGCGGTGATGGAGGAGATCATCCGCCATGTCCTGCCGAACGAGTGGCTGCATGACAAGACCCTGTACCACATCAACCCGACCGGCCAGTTCATCATCGGCGGCCCGATGGGCGACTGCGGCCTGACCGGGCGCAAGATTATCGTCGACACCTACGGCGGCATGGCGCGCCACGGCGGCGGCGCGTTCTCGGGCAAGGACCCGTCCAAGGTCGACCGCTCGGCCGCCTACGCGGCGCGCTACGTCGCCAAGAACATTGTCGCCGCCGGCCTGGCGCGGCGCTGCGAGATCCAGGTGTCCTACGCGATCGGCGTGGCGGAGCCCACCTCGGTCAGCATCAACACCTTCGGCACCGGCACCGTGCCGGACGACCGCATCGCCGCACTGGTGCGCGAGCACTTCGACCTGCGCCCGAAAGGCCTGATCGCCATGCTCGAACTGCGCCAGCCGATCTACCGCCCGACCGCCAGCTACGGCCATTTCGGGCGCACCGGAGACACATTCACCTGGGAGCGGACCGACAAGGCCGATGCGCTGCGCGCAGCCGCCGGCGTCTGACCTTCCACCACCTAAGGAGTACCCCTCATGAATGCACCCGCCAAACAGAATGCCGCCCCGGACCACGTCGTCGCCGACCTCGGCCTCGCCAGCTGGGGCCGCAAGGAAATCGCCATCGCCGAAACCGAGATGCCCGGCCTGATGGCAGTGCGCCAGGAATTCGGCGCCGCGCAGCCCCTGAAGGGCGCGCGCATCGCCGGCTCGCTGCACATGACCATCCAGACCGCCGTGCTGATCGAGTCGCTGGTCGCGCTCGGCGCCGAGGTGCGCTGGGCGTCCTGCAACATCTTCTCCACGCAGGACCACGCCGCCGCCGCGATCGCCGCGAAGGGCATCCCGGTGTTCGCCTTCAAGGGCGAGAACCTGGACGAGTACTGGGAGTTCACCCACCGCATCATGGAGTGGCACGACGGCGGCACCCCGAACATGATCCTCGATGACGGCGGCGACGCCACCTTGCTGGTCGACCTCGGCGCGCGCGCCGAGCAGGACCCGTCCCTGCTCGACAATCCCTCCAGCGAGGAGGAGACGGCGCTGTTCGCCGCAATCCGCAAGCGCCTGGCCGGCAATCCCGGTTTCTACAGCCGCATCCGCGGCAACATCCGCGGCGTGACCGAGGAGACCACCACCGGCGTGCAGCGGCTGTACCAGATGGCGGCCCGGAACGCGTTGCCGTTCCCGGCCATCAACGTCAACGACTCGGTGACCAAGGCCAAATTCGACAACCTCTACGGCTGCCGTGAATCCCTGATGGACGGCATCAAGCGCGCCACCGACGTGATGATCGCGGGCAAGATCGCCGTCGTGCTCGGTTACGGCGACGTCGGCAAGGGCTGTGCGCAGGCTTTCCGCGGACTGGGCGCGACCATCTGGGTCACCGAGATCGACCCGATCTGCGCGCTGCAGGCCGCCATGGAGGGATACCGCGTCGTCACCATGGACGAAGCTGCTTCCAAGGCGGACATTTTCGTGACCGCCACCGGCAACTATCACGTCATCACGCACGACCATATGGCGCAGATGAAGGACCAGGCCATCGTCTGCAACATCGGCCACTTCGACAACGAGATCGACGTTGCCTCGCTGAACAAGTACGACTGGGAAAACATCAAGCCGCAGGTCGATCACATCATCTTCCCGGACGGCCGCCGCATCATCCTGCTCGCCGAGGGGCGGCTGGTGAACCTCGGCTGCGCCACCGGCCACCCCAGCTTCGTCATGTCGAACTCCTTCACCAACCAGGTGCTGGCGCAGATCGAGCTGTGGACCAAGGGCGACCAGTACGAGAAAAAGGTTTACGTGCTGCCCAAGCACCTCGACGAAAAGGTCGCGCGTTTGCACCTCGGCCGTATCGGCGCACACCTGACCGAGCTCACCCAGGAGCAGTCCGAATACCTGGGGCTGCCCATGAGCGGTCCCTACAAGCCCGACCACTACCGCTACTAGGCGACGTCGTTGAACAACGCGGAACGGTACAGCTTCGAGTTCTTCCCGCCGAAAACCGGGAAAGGCGAGGAGAACCTGCACAAGGCGCACGCGCGCCTGCAGGAAGTCGAGCCGGATTTCTATTCCATGACCTACGGCGCCGGCGGCTCGACGCGCGACCGCACCAAGCAGTCCGTGTTCAACCTCATGGAGCTGGGCGGCGCGCCGGTGGCGCCGCACATCTCCTGCGTCGGTGACGCGCCGGCAGCAATCGAACAGCTGTTATCAGAATACCGGGATCGTGGCGTGCGGCGGCTGGTGGCGCTGCGCGGCGACCTGCCTTCCGGGGTGGGCCTGTCGCGTGGCGACATGCGCTACGCCAGCGACCTGGTGGCGTTCATCCGCGAACGTTTTGGCGATCACTTCGAGATCGAGGTCGCCGCCTACCCGGAAATGCACCCCGAGGCGCCGAACCTGGAGAAGGACCTGGACAACTTCCAGTGCAAGGTGGAAGCCGGCGCCGACAGCGCCCTGACCCAGTACTTCTTCAACCCGGATGGGTATTTCCGCTTCGTCGAGCGCTGCGCGGCGCGCGGCATCAGGGTGCCCATCGTGCCGGGCATCATGCCGATCACCAACTTCGCGCGGCTGGCGCGCTTCAGCGATGCCTGTGGCGCCGAGATCCCGCGCTGGATCCGCATGCAGCTGCAGGCCTACGGCGACGACCTCGAGAGCATCCGTGCCTTCGGCGAGGAAGTGGTCACCCGGCTGTGCGAGCGCCTGCTGGACGGCGGTGCCCCCGGCATCCACTTCTACACCCTCAACCAGGCCGGGCCGAGTCTCGACATCTGGCGCAATCTCGACCTCAGCGCGCGACGGGCCCGATCCTAATCCACCCGGCCCGTGAACCGCGTTCCCCGTTTCTTCCATGACGGCCGGCTGGAGCCCGGGATGCAGGCGGTGCTCGAGGGCGGCACCCACCACCACCTCGCCCACGTACTGCGCCTGAAGCCCGGCGCGCCGGTCTGCCTGTTCGACGGCGGCGGTCAGGAGTACGAAGGCGTGCTGCTGGAAATCGGGCGACACCGCGCCGTGGTGGAGATCCGCACCGCCCGTCCCGGCGCAGCGCCCAGTCCCCTGCAATCCGTGCTGGCCCTCGGCATCTCCAGGTCGAAACACTTCGACCTGGCGCTGCAGAAGGCGACGGAACTCGGCGTTTCCCGCATCCTGCCGCTGGCCACCGCCCGCTCGCCCGGTCCCGAGGCGCGCGCCCGCGAGAAGCAGCACGCCCACTGGCGCAGCGTGATCATCGGCGCCTGCGAACAATGCGAGCGCGCCGAACTGCCGGCGCTGTCGCCGGTGACCGGCATCGCCGAACTGGTGGCTGACGCGGAATATGCGCACTACGCCCGGCTGCTGATGGACCCTGCCGGCACGGCGCTGCCGGCGGGCGGCGCGAAGCCGGCGGGCGTGGTCATCTGTTGCGGGCCGGAGGGCGGTTTCACCAATGCCGAGGCGGACACGCTGGCAGGCGGTGGTTTTCAGCGGGTCGGCTGTGGTCCGCGCATCCTGCGGACCGAGACCGCGCCACTGGTCATGCTGAGCCTCGCGCAGTATCTCTGGGGTGACCTGGGAAAACCCGGGGACCCGTGATCAGGCTTTGCGGGAACGCAGGATCATCTGCTCGAGCAGCGTGATATTGGGGATGACCGCTTCGCCGGCATCCTTCAGCTGCACCATCAGCGCATCCGCCGGGCCCTTCTTCTGCCCGGCCACGGATATCTCGTCGGAGTGGATCCGCACCAGGCGCGGAATGCCTTTTGCGAGGAACCCGAGGAACGGCAGCTCCGCCTTGCCACCCACGCCGTTCAGCACCACGATTCGTTCCGGTTTCACGCCGGCCGGTACCGGCCGCGCGTTGAGCATCTCGTAACTGACCAGCGGGACTTCCAGGCCACGCCATTCGTGCACGCCACGGAACCATGCCGGCGCACCGGGCACGGCGCGGGGCTCGACGTAATCGACGATCTCGGCGACCGCCTCGTTGGGAAGCACCACGTCCACGCCGTGCATGGGGATGAGCAGCCCGGCGATCGTGTTGACGCGATAGCTGGTCGCGCTCTGGGTGTCAGCGGTCATGCGGGAATTCTGGCGCAGGGCGGGGCAACCGGCAACTTTTCATGGCGCCGCCGCGCAATAGCGCAGCGATATGTTGCTTGCGAGGGCAGCGGGCGGGCCCGAGTAGGGCCGGTGGCAGGCGGCACGCACCGCGTCCGGCATGGAGCTGCAGCCGCTGCTGGCGGCGTCCTGCGCCCAGACCGGCCCGCCGGCCTGCTCCAGCCGCCGTGCCGCGGCACTGCCGTCTTCGCCCATGCCGCTGAAGACAACCACACCGGCCCGGCGGCCGTAGGCGCGCGCGGCAGCGTCGATCACCTGGTCCAGGCAGGGCCGGTAGGGGCCGGCCCAGGGCGCGCCCGGGTCTTTCAGGATGCCCCCTGCAGCGACATCGAGCCGCTGCGCCACCGGGACCAGCAGCACTGTGCCCGGCTGAACGACGTCTCCCGGCTGCGCGAGTTGCAGCTGGTAATGGCTGTGGCGCGCCAGAACGCGCGCCAGCGAGTCCAGCTGTTCCGGCTCGATGTGCTGGGCATAGAGCATGCCGAAGGGAAGATCCGGCTGGAGCGCATCGAGAAACGCCTTCACCGCCGGCGGCCCGCCCAGCGAGGAGGCGAGGACCAGCAGCTGCAGTTCCCCGGCGGCACTGGCGCGTGTCGCGGTGGGCCGGGTATAGCGGATCTCCGGCTCGGGACGGGGCCGGCCCAGCAGGCCGGTGACGTCCTGCAGGAGCCGTTGCTGCCAGTGAATGAAGGCTTCCCCGAACTGCGCGATGTCATCCGGTGGTTCGAGGTGATGGCGGACGCCGGCCCGCCTGAGCAGGTTTTCCAGCGGCCCGGCCCGCGCCGGGTCGGCGGGGGGCACGGCAATCCACGCATCGACCCGCTCATCCTGCAGCAACGGCAGGGACAGCCCATCGACCGGTTGTTCGCAGGCAATCTCGAAGCCGCCCTGGTGCAGCACCTCGGCGAGGCTTTCGCATACGGATTCCTCGTCGGCGATGAGGCCGACGCGACCCCGCGGCGGTCTGCGTCTCACACCAGCCTTCAGCTTTCTTCCGCGCGCTCGGTGCCGGTGAGGCGGCGGATATGCCTGAGCAGCATGTCTTCCTGGAAGGGCTTGCCGAGATACTCGTTGACGCCGATGCCCAGCGCACGCTCCTTGTGTTTGCCGCCGGTGCGCGAGGTGATCATGATGATTGGCAGGTTCTCGGTGCGCGGGTTGCGGCGCACCTGCGTGGCCACTTCGAACCCGTCCATGCGCGGCATCTCGACGTCCAGCAGCATGATGTCGGGAATCTCGTTCTCCAGCACCGCGATCGCCTCCACACCATCCTTCGCGGTCAGCGCCAGCATGCCCTGGCGTTCCAACAGCCGCGTGGTGACCTTGCGCACGGTCACCGAGTCGTCCACCACCAGCACCTTGAGCTGGCGCATGGCGTGGTCGTCGGCGGATTCCCCCTGCGCATCGGACAGCTCGCGCAGGCCCTCGCCGGCGTAGACGCGCACCAGCGCCGGCACGTCGAGAATGATCACCACGCCGCCATCGCCGAGGATGGTGGCGCCGGACACGCCATCGACGCCACGGAACGAGCCGCCCAGCGGCTTCACGACGACCTCGCGGCTGCCCAGCAGCCCGTCGACCTGGAAGGCGCCGAGGAAATCACCGCTGCGCACCAGCAGCAGCGGCACCGGGGCCTGGTCATGCGCGATCACCGGCAATTCGGCCTTGGGCTGCAGCAGCCGGCCCATGTACTGCAGCCGGTAGTCATCACCACCCCAGGCGAACAGCGGTTTCTCGGCCCTGCGCAGTTTCTCCAGCTCGAACGGCGAGATGCGCACCACGCCCTCGATGTTGTTCAGCGGGATGGCATACACGTCGTCGAGGATGCGCGCCATCAGGGCGCGGCTGAGCGCCACCGAGGCCGGCAGCAGGATGGTGAACTTGGTGCCCCTGCCCGCCGCGGAATCGATGAACATGCGGCCGCCAAGCTGCTTGATCTCGCTGTTGACCACGTCCATGCCGACCCCGCGGCCGGAGATCTGGCTGACCTTCTCGGCAGTGCTGAAGCCGGCCTGCAGGATGAACTGCAGGATCTCGAAGTCGGAGAGTTTCTCGTCCGGTTCCACCAGGCCGCGCTCGATCGCCTTCTTGTGGATGATGTCCTTCTTGATGCCGCCGCCGTCGTCCTGCAGCACCAGCACGATGTCGTTGCCCTCGGAGGTCAGCGTCAAGACGATCCTGCCGGTTTCCCGTTTTCCCGCCGCCTTGCGCACCTCCGGCTTCTCGACGCCGTGGTCGCAGGCATTGCGCAGCATGTGTTCCATCGGCGCCACCATGCGTTCTAGCACCGTGCGGTCCATCTCGCGGTCGCCGTTGACGACCGTGAACTCGATCTTCTTGCCGAGTTCACGGCTGACCTGGCGCACGATCCGCGCCAGCCTCGGCTCCATGCGCGAGAAGGGCACCATGCGCGTGCGCATCAGGGATTCCTGGAGCTCGGTCTGGGTGCGCGACTGCTGCACGATCAGCGTCTCGGTATCACGCGCCTTGTCCGCCAGCGTCTGCTTGAGATCGAGAAGGTCGGATGCGCTCTCGGTCAGCGCCCGCGAGAGCTGCTGCATCTTCGAGTAGCGGTCCATCTCCAGCGGATCGAAGTCCGCATAGGCCGGCGCTTCCTCCTGGGCGACCTTGCGCGACATCACCTGCGCCTCGGTCTCGATCTCCAACCGCCGCACCTGCTCGCGCAGGCGCTCGATGGTGGTCTCCAGTTCGTCCAGCGTGAAGACGAAATCGCCGACCTGCTGGCCGATGCGGGCCCGGTTGATGCTGGTTTCACTGGCCAGGTTGATCAGGCCGTCGAGCATGCCCGAGGCCACCCGGATCATCTCGTCCGACGCCTTCTTCTGGTCTTCTTCCTGCTGGCGCTCCGCGGGCGCTTCCCCGGAAACGGTCTTCACCGTGCGCCGGCGGCCGCGCCTGGGCGTGGCGCCCACCTGTTCCGGGGTGCCGGCGGCGGCGCCCGCCCCGGCGCCCGCCCCACCGTCCAGCAGCTCGTGGCCGGCAGCCTGCGCCACCGCGGTGGCGGTTTCGCGCAGGCCCGCCAGGTGCTGTTCCAGCGCGGGCCAGTCCGGCTCGCCGGCAATCGCCGTATCCAATGTCTCCAGCAACCGGGTGCCGGCGCTGACGATCTCGTTGTACTGGCCGATGCGGGCGTCCCCGATCAGCGCGGCCAGTTTCTCGCGGGCGATGCCGGAATATTCGATATCACGCGGGCGTCCCTGCCAGGCCAGCAGGTTGCCCTCCACGCCCGAGAGCAGCTGGCCGGCTTCCTGGAAGAACAGCGAGGCCACTTCCAGGCGATCCTGAATCGCCTTTTCGGTTTCGCCCTCCGCCGGCCCGATCAGTCCACGCAGGGAAACCACCATCTCGCCGGAGGGCGGGCAGCGCCCGCTGTCGCGCAGCTCCGAAAGAGCCCCGCCAAGATAGTCGTGGGCGACCTGAATCAGGTGCCGGGACTGTTCATTCACGTCCAGCCGCCCGCTGCCGATCGCACCGTACACGTCTTCCAGCGCGTGGCAGGCATTCGCCAGCGGCGGCAGTTCCGCCAGCCGCGCGCCACCCTTGAGGGTATGCAGCTCGCGCTGCAGTTCCGCCACCGGCAACAGGTTGTCCGGTGTCGCGCACCACTCCTGGAACAGGGCATTGGCGCGCTCGACCATTTCCTGGCTCTCCTCGATGAAGAGCCTGACCAGGTCGGCGTCCAGGTTCTCCAACGCCGCGTCGCTGGCCGCCGCGGTAGCGGTTTCCGCGGCCTGCCGGAGCCTGCGGATGGTGCCGTCGACGGGCGCGGTTTCCTGGTCGGCGGCGACCTGGTCCATGATCATCATGAGCTGTTCGTGCGCATCGCGAAGGGCATCGAGCACGCCGGGGTGGTCGGCGCGATACTCACCCCGCGAGATTTCGCCGTAGGTCTGCTCCAGGTTCTTGGCGAGCAGGCTGACCGGCAACAAGCCGGCGGCGTGCGCACCGATGGTCAGCGACTGCATGGACTGGCGCATTTCACCTGCCTCGTCGGCGCCGGGCGCCTGCACCCATTCCTCGAACCGGTCGTTGACCGCCAGCAGCGTATCGATACCGCGCAACAGGAACTCGGCCGCGGAGCGCTTGCCTACTTCCTCGCTGGCGCCCTCGGGGAGGTCCGAGAAGATCTCGGCGCGAACCGCCTCCAGCCGGCCCAGGAAGGCGTCCATGCCGGTGATCTGCTGCAGCGGGCCGTGCTGCAGCGCGCGGAGACCATCCTCGAAGAGGTTGGTGGTCATGCGCAGCAGTTCCTTCACCGGCGCCGTCAGCGGGATGTGCCGGGCGCGCATCTCCTTGAGCAGTTTCTCCATCGGCTCTGCCAGCCGCCCGAGCAGGTCGTGACCCGCCATGTAGGAACTGCCCTTGAGCGTGTGCAGGGCGCGGTACAGATCCTCGGAAACAGTCAGGTCGCCGGACATCTCTGCAGCGGCATTGAACTGCTTCAGGTGATTCAGCAGTTCGCGCGCCTCGTCCTGGAAGATCTCCAGCAGCTCCTGGTCCACCTCGCCCGCAGCGGCCTCTTCCGGCGGTTCCGGTTCCGGTTCCGGTTCCGGTTCCGGTTCCGGTTCCGGAAAGGGAAGTTCATCCGGGACGGGCAGGGCGGCTTCCGGTGGCATTCCCGGTTCGTCGGCTACCGCGCCGGGCAGGGGCGCCTCCGCCACCGGGGCGACCGCACCCGGCGCTTCGCCATTGCGCACTGCGCTGATCTGCGCGATCAGTTCCGGCGCCGGCCGGCACATGCTCCCGCCGCGCACCGTGTCCACCTGCTGCGCCAGCCGGTCGTGGCACTGCTGCACCAGGTCGAACAGTTCCGGGCTGGCCTGGTAACGGCCGTCGCCGAGTCCCTCGTAGAGGTATTCCAGCTCGTGTGCGAGGTCGCCGATCGGCGGCAGCTGCGCCATGCGCGCACCACCCTTGAGCGTGTGCAGCTCGCGCTGCAGCTGCATCAGCAGCTCGGTGTCCTCCGGTGCATCGCGCAACTGGTCGAAGTGCTCGTTG
>JBFKKR010000085.1:0-13030 GCA_041682035.1 Pseudomonadales bacterium
CACCCCGGGATCGTCCGTTCGCCGGCGTGCCGGTGGCGCGAGGTGGCTGGCGTAGAAGACCACCGCTTCCCCGATGCCGGGTTCCAGTTCGGGGGATCCGCCCTGTGGCATCTGCCGGCAGCCGCCGTGCATCTCCGTGCAGGCGTCTGCGGGAAACAGTGCCGAGGTGATGCCGAGATCCTCTGCGAAGGCCTTGAGCGACTGCTGCCGCACCGACGGCTGGCCCGCTTTCCAGCCGAAGCGCCCGAGGACCTGGGCGCCGGAAGCGACGTCCGTCACCCGGTTGGGAAAACCGCCGCCACCGGCGGCCCGCTGCGCGTCTGCATGCCGTTCGATGTCTGCTGCCGGGATGGCCTCCAGCAGGCCCAGTCCGATCATGGCCGGCGCGATGCGCAGGCTCGCCCGCACCGGTTTGACGGGCGCCCCGTACTGCCAGCCGGACACTTCCACGGCCGGGCTGCGTAGTTCCCGCGTGCTGCCATCGGGGAAGCGCACGCGGTGCAGGTTCCATTGCACGCGTACGCTCGCCTCCGGTTGCAGCGGCCCAATGGCACGGGTCTGCAACTGGGCGCCGTAATGCGGCAGTTCGTCATCACGCCTGGCCGTCAGCACCGTTGCGGCGGTGACGGGATCGTCCGCACGCACTGGCGGATGGCCGCGTCCGTTGCCGACGTGACAGGCCTGGCAGGCGTTGGCGGCGAACAGCGGGCCGAGCCCGTCCCGCGCCGTGACGCTGGCCGGCGCGGCGATCCAGGGGAGTTTGAAAAAGGACCTGCCGAGCGCGAACCTGTCTTCCTGTTCCGGCGCGGCAAACGCCAGCGGCCGGGAAAAAGCATCGGCCTCGCGCGTGGTGCCGGCATGCGCGGGAATCGCGATGGCCAGAACGAGCAGTGCGCGTGCAAGGGAGCGGAATTGCAGGAGCATCGGGAAAAACCTGGGGAACGAACTGGCGCCGGCTGCAGCGCCCGGCGGGAACGCGTCATCCTACCACTGCCACCCCACGCCCACCGCGTCGCGACCCTGGCCGGCACACCCGTCGTGCCTGCCGCTGCGCGCCGCGGGTTGGCGGGCGCAATGCGGGGCGTCTATGGTTTGACTTCACCCTGCCGTTCCCGTGTGACCGATGTCCAACGCCCGATTGCCCTGGCTTTGCCTGCTGTTCCTGCTGCCCCTGCCGGCGCAGGCCTTCCAGTACGAGCTGTTCGAACATTCCTCGGTGTCGGTGCGGGCCAGCACGCTGGGCCTCGGCGGCGAGGTCCGCCTGCCGCTCCACGCGCAGGGCGACGAACTGCATCTCGCGGTGCGGGTCGGCGCCGCGGGTTTCCGCTACAACACCACCGACACCAAGGACCAGGTCGAGTACAAGACCACCTGGAACCTGCTCAGTGGGTACGCCATCCTCGACTGGCACCCGTGGCAGGGGGCGTTCCGGCTCAGCGCCGGCCTGGTACTCAACGGCAACCACGTCGACATCGAGGCGCGCCCGACGGCTGGCGGATACACCTTCGGCGGCACCCCCTACCTGGCCACGGACGTGGACAAGGTGGATGGCCGGATCGACTTCAACCTGCTGTCGCCGTATTTCGGCATCGGCTGGGACTGGGGCCAGGCGGTGGATGCCGGCCTGTCTCTCAGCGCCGATCTCGGCCTGATGTACCACGGCTCGCCGACTGCCGACCTCACCGCGCACTGCGTTCCGGGACTCCTGATCCCGGCGTGCAATGATCTGCGGGCCGATGTCGAGCGGGAGGAGGAACAGCTCAACAACGATCTCGCCAGGCTGAAGTGGTACCCGGTGGCAGCGCTCAACGCCACCCTGCGCTTCTAGTCGCGATCGCGAGGCGTCGTACGCGCCGCCGGGCCGCACGGTGCACTCGACGCGGCATTGCTTCATGATTACCCTCCGATGCGTGGTCCGGACCGGCCCGGTTGCCGAGGGAGGAAGACATGGACGTGAAAGCCGCACTGGCCCTGGAGGCCGGCCAGCCACTGGTGGTGGACACCGTGCAGCTGGAAGGGCCGAAGGCCGGCGAGGTGCTGGTCGAGGTGAAGGCCACCGGCATCTGCCACACCGACCACTTCACGCTCTCCGGCGCTGACCCCGAAGGATTGTTCCCGAGCATACTCGGGCACGAGGGCGCCGGTGTCGTGGTCGAGGTGGGCGCGGGCGTCACCACGCTGCAGCCCGGCGACCACGTCATTCCGCTGTACACGCCCGAATGCCGACAGTGCAAGAGCTGCACCTCGCACAAGACCAACCTGTGCACCGCGATCCGCGGCACGCAGGGGCAGGGCCTGTTGCCCGACGGCACCACGCGCTTCTCCTACCGGGGCGAGCCGGTGCATCACTACATGGGGTGTTCCACGTTCGCGAACTACACCGTGATGCCGGAAATCGCGCTGGCGAAGGTGCGCAAGGACGCCCCGTTCGAGAAGATCTGCTACATCGGCTGTGGCGTCACCACCGGCATCGGCGCGGTGCTGTTCACCGCGAAGGTGGAGGCGGGCGCCAACGTGGTGGTGTTCGGGCTGGGCGGGATCGGTCTCAACGTCATTCAGGGCGCGAAGATGGTCGGCGCCCGCAGGATCATCGGTGTCGATGTCAACCCGGCGCGGGAATCGCTGGCGCGGCAGTTCGGCATGACCGATTTCGTCAATCCCAAGGAGGTGGCGGGCGACCTCGTCGCGCACCTGGTCGAACTGACCGACGGCGGCGCGGACTACAGTTTCGAGTGCGTCGGCAACGTGCAGCTCATGCGGCAGGCGCTGGAATGCTGCCACCGTGGCTGGGGCGTGTCGGTGATCATCGGCGTCGCCGGCGCCGGACAGGAGATCAGCACGCGCCCGTTCCAGCTGGTGACGGGGCGGGTGTGGAAGGGCACGGCCTTCGGCGGTGCGCGGGGCCGCACCGATGTGCCGAAGATCGTCGACTGGTACATGGAAGGGCGCATCAACATCGACGATCTCATCACGCACACCCTCCAGCTTCAGGACATCAACGAGGGTTTCGCGCTGATGGAACGCGGCGAGTCGATCCGCAGCGTGGTGGTCTACTAGCGGTGGAGGCGCGCTCCACGCATCGCTGCTTCGGCGGCACGCAGGGCTATTACCGGCACAGCTCCACGGTGATCGGACTGTCGATGAATTTTTCGGTGTACCAGCCACCGCAGGCTGCCGAGGGTCGCGTGCCGGGACTGTTGTACCTCGCCGGACTGACCTGCACCGAAGAGACCTTCATGATCAAGGCCGGCGCGCAGCGCGTCGCGGCTGAACTGGGCATGATGCTGATCACCTGCGACACCAGTCCGCGCGAAACCGGGAACGACGGTGCGACCGGGGACTGGGAGTTCGGCGAGGGCGCCGGGTTCTATCTCAACGCCACGCAGGACCCATGGGCACGCCATTTCCGCATGTATGACTACATCCTGCAGGATCTGTTGCCGCTCATCGGGGCGGAGTTTTCGCTGGATCGCTCCAGGCTCGGCATCTGCGGGCACTCGATGGGCGGCCATGGTGCGCTGGTGCTGGGTCTGCGCAATCCCGATGTGTTCAGCAGCCTGTCGGCGTTCGCGCCGATCTGCGCGCCATCCACCTGCCCGTGGGGCGAGAAGGCATTGCCGCGCTACCTCGGCGGGGACCGCGAGTCCTGGAAGGAATACGACGCGACAGAACTGCTGCGCGCGCGTGGGGCGCAGTTCGATGTCATCCGCGTCGACCAGGGCGAGGCGGACCCGTTCCTGCCGGCAGGACAGTTGCAGCCGGAGAAGCTGGAGGCGGCCTGTGCAGCGGCGGGGCAGCCGCTGGAACTGCACCGCCACGCGGGTTACGACCACGGTTACTTTTTCATCTCGACCTTCGTCGCGGAACACCTGCGGTTCCACGCCGGCCAGCAGGCCTGAGGCGGGGGAGGGGCCGGACAGGATGACTGCGCAGTCCATCGATTTCTACTGGGACTACATCTCCCACAACGCCTACCTGGCCTGGACCCAGCTGCCGCCGCTGCTGCAGGAGTTCGAGCTCACGGTACGGCCGGTGCCGGTGCTGTTCGCCGGACTGCTGAAGGCGCACGGCCAGCTCGGCCCGGCCGAGATCCGGCCCAAGGCGCTGTGGATGATCAAGGACGTACTGCGCAAGGCGCAGCGCCTCGGCGTGCCGCTCAATCCGCCGGCGTCGCATCCGTTCAATCCGCTGCTGGCGCTGCGCGTCACCACCGCGCTGCAGGGGGATGTCCGCCAGGCGGCGGTGATCGATGCGCTGTTCCGCGCGGTCTGGGTGGACGCGCAGGATGTCACCGACGCCGCCGTGGTCGCCCGGATCCTGGCGGCGGCCGGCGTGGACGCCGGGCCGGTCCTGCAGTCGGCCGCTACCGCGCCGGTGAAGCAGGAACTGGCCGACGCCACGGCGCAGGCGGTGGCCGACGGTGTCTTCGGCGTGCCCAGCCTGCGCGTGCAGGGCGAACTCTTCTTCGGCTACGACGATTTCGACAACCTGCGCCGGTTCCTGCGGGGAAACGACGTGGTCGGTGATGCAGTCATGGCGCCATGGCTGGCCGTGCGACCGAGCAGCGAGCGGCGCCGCTGAGTGGCGCCTGCGGACCTTCCGGTGCCGCCCGGTTGCAGTAGAATCGCGCCATGACCAGCTCCATCCAGAATCTCAATCTCCAGCTCAAGCAGATCGAGTCCAGCCGCGCCTTCCAGGGCTTCGTCATCGTCGTCATCGTCATCAGTGCGCTGGCGATCGGCGCCAAGACCTACCAGCTCCCGCCGTTGGTGGAGCAGTCGCTCATCGTGCTGGATTACGGCATCACGCTGTTCTTCCTCGCCGAGATCCTGCTGCGCTTCGTGGTGCACGAGAACCGGCGGCGGTTTTTCCGCGATGGCTGGAATGTGTTCGATTTCATCGTCGTGATGGGCAGCATCGTCCCGCTCGAGAATGCCGATGCGGTGTTGCTGGGCCGCCTGCTGCGCGTGTTCCGCGTGCTGCGCCTGGTCTCGGTCATTCCGGAACTGCGGGCGCTGATCAATGCGCTGATCAGGGCGATCCCGCGCATGGGTTACATCGCGCTGCTGATGTTCGTGATCTTCTATATCTATGGTGCGTCGGGGTCACTGTTCTTTGCCGAGATCAACCCGACGTTGTGGGGCGACATCTCCATTTCCATGCTGACCCTGTTCCGCATCGCCACGTTCGAGGACTGGACTGACGTCATGTACGAGACCATGGCCGTCTACCCGTTCAGCTGGTTCTACTACCTGACCTTCATTTTCCTGACGGCGTTCATCTTTCTGAACATGATGGTCGGCACCATCCTCGAGGTGATGACCGCTGAACACAACGCGGACGTGGAGGCCGGGGCCGCCGACGATCGTGCGCAGCTGCTGGAAAAGGTCGATCAGCTGGGCGGGCAGGTACAGCGTCTGCAGCGGTCCCTCGACGAGGTGGCGGCGCGCCTGCCGCGCTGACCCCGTTCTTTACTACGTGGCCGCGGCCAGCATGCCGGCCGAGCCGCCCAGCGACCAGCCGCCGTCCACCGGCAGGACCACGCCATTGACGTAGGAAGCCTGGTCCGAGCACAGCCACAGCGCTGCGGCGGCGATGTCGTCCTTTGTGCCGAAGCGCTTGAGCGGAATGGTCCGGACCAGCTTCTTCGTGGCCTCCGCGCCGGGCGCGAGCCGGGACATGCCCTCGGTATCCTCGATGGGTCCGGGCGCGATGGCGTTGACGCGGACACCGGCCGGCCCCCATTCCATTGCCAGCGTGCGGGTGACCTGGTCGACGCCGGCCTTGGCGGCGCAGGCATGCACCTGGAACGGCACCGGCAGCCATGCCTGCGGCGCGGAGATGTTCAGCACCGTGGCGCCCGGCTTGTGCAGGTGCTCGTAGGCCGCGCGCATCACGTTGAAGGTGCCGAGCAGGTCGATGTCCACCACCGACTTGAACGCGTTCGCGGAAAGTCCCAGCGCCGGTGCCAGGAAGTTCCCGGCAGCGCCGGAGATCAGCACGTCGATCGGTCCGTGCTGGCCGGCCGACGCCGCCAGCGCAGTCGCGACCGCCTCGTATTCCCGTACGTCGGCGGCGAAGCCGATGGCGTCCGCGCCGAGACCGCGCAGCTCCTCCACCGCGGCGTCCACCTTCTCCTGCCTGCGGCTGAGCACGGCAAGCCGCGCACCGGCCCGCGCGAAGCCGCACGCGATGCCGAGGTTGATGCCGCTGGTGCCGCCGGCCACGAAGACCGATTTTCCGGTGTAGTCCATGGGTCTGGCCCCGTGTCTGTCGATACCCCATGGTACGGCGTTCCGCCACGGGGCAGAACCGGAAACCGGGCCCGGCCGATCCCCCAAGTGCGGCCGGGGCGCTATCATGCCGGCAGGAGGGGCCCATGTCCGCGCGCGACCGGCAGAAACCGGAATCCGATTCCACCCGGATGACGCCGCGCGCCTACGAGCGGCGCAGCCGGCTCCTCATGTTCGTGCTGGGTGTCCTGATCGGGGCCGTGGTGCTGGTCGTGCGCCACGGCGATTTCGCCACCGGGCCGGATCCCGGGGAAACCGCGGCGCCGCCTGCGGAAGAGGATTCCTCCCCGGTGGACAGGCTGGCGGATGCGCTGGCGGGCGCGGCCGGGGTGGCGGGGACGCTGTCCGGCGCGTCCGAAGTGTCCGAACTGTTGTCCGGGACGCCTGAAATGCCGGCGCCGGATGCGCCGGCGGTGCACGCGGTGGAACTGGTCAGGCAGGGCTATTTCGAGGCGCAGGTGAAGGTGCGCTACACCGCCGGCAGGGAGCACCAGGACGGCCGCGGCTACCTCTACCTGTTCGAACGGGACCACCCGGGCAGCACGAGTGTCGGCGCCTTCGTGAAGGCGGGCACGCGCACCGCGAAGGTATACCTGGACCGGCGGCCGGCGCGCGAGGACAGCTATGTCTCGGAACAGATCGTGGCGCTGATGTGGCGCTACCAGACCAGCGAATCCCCGTTCTTCGAGCAGGACATCGCGCTGCGCCTGCACTGGCCGGGGCTGCGCGAAGCGGGCGTGCGCAACCGGGCCGGGCGCTTCCCGGACGTGCGGCAGCTGCAGGTGTTCCGCAACATTCCCCGCTACGAGGCGCTCGCCCTGGACCTGGTCGAGCGCGGCTTCAGGACCGGCCAGATGTCCATCATGTACGCACCGTGCCGGAAGTGCCGGGCGGGCCTGCACTTCGGGCCGCAGGTGCGCGTGGAGGCCCTGCAGGAGGTGCTCGCGGCGCTGCAGGCGCACGGCGCGCCGGTGCAGTGGATCGACTACAACAACGACCCTTCCTGGAACGGTTACATCGCGGTGGGATGGACGCCCACCGGGACGGCGAAACCACTCTGGGAGCACCTCGACCGGCTGCTGGTCCGGGGGCTGACCCTGCAGGAGTTTCACCGCGTCATCGGACTGCCGGCGTCCTGAGCCGGGCGCGGTTCTGCGCTACCAGTTTTCCCGGCAGGGGCGCAGGTCGATTTCCTGGGTCCAGGCGCTGCGGTGCTGCCGGTGCAGCATCCAGTAGGTCTCGGCCACTGCGGTGGGGTCCAGTGCGCCATCCTTTCCCCGGCCCTCGACCAGACCGGGCATGACGCCGCGCAGCCGCGCGCCGTCCACCAGGCCGTCGATGATGACGTGGGCGACGTGAATGTTCTGTGGTCCGAACTCACGCGCCATCGACTGTGACAGGCTGCGCAGTCCGGCCTTGTTCGACGCGAAGGCGCCGAAGCCGGCCCTGCCGCGCAGGGACGCGGATGCGCCGGTGAAGAGGAGGGTACCGCCGCCGATGCCCTGCATGTGGCGCACCGCGTGCTGACCGACCCGGAAGCCGGACAGGCAGTCGGCGCGCCAGCTCTGCTCCAGCCGGACGGGATCGATGTCGAGGAATTTTCCGGGTCGGTTGGTGCCGACGTTGAAAACCACGAGTTCCACCGCGTAACCCGCGGCGACTGCCCGGTCGAACACCGCGGCGATCTGCGCCTCGTCGGTGACATCGGCGATCACCGCTTCGGCCTCGTGGCCGGCGGCGCGGATGCCTGCGACGGTATCGTCCAGCTTGCCGATGCTGCGCCCGGTGACGTAGACCCGCAATCCGCCCGCTGCGGCGCGCCGCGCCACCGCCGCACCGATCCCGGGCTCGGCGCCGGCGCCGAAGATGATCGCCGCCCTCGGCAGGTTTTTCGCATGCGCGGCCTGCTTCCGGCGACGGGCCCGCTCGCGGCGGTCCGCCAGCGCCTGTCCGGCCAGCCTGCCCAGCATCAGAACGGCTCCGCGTACGGTCGCAGGTCGACCTCGTGCGTCCAGGCCGAGCGCTGCTGTGCGTGCACGGCCCAGAAGGTGTCTGCCACTGCGTCGGGCAGCAGGGCGCCGTCCGCACCCTTGTTGCGGATCAGGAGGCGGCCGAGCGGCCCGCCCACGCTGCGCACGATGTCGCCATCAACGACGCCGTCGATGACCACGTGTGCGACGTGGATGCCCTGCGGGCCGAACTCCCGCGCCATCGACTGGGCCATGGCGCGGGCGCCGGCCTTGGCCGCGGCAAACGCGGCAAACATCGGCTTGCCGCGCAGCGAGGCGCTGGCGCCGGTGTAGAGGATCGTGCCGCGGTGCCCGTCCGGTTCCCCCTGCGCCAGCATGCGGCGCACCGCCTGCTGCCCGGTGAGGGTCGCGCCGAGCACGCAGCGCCGCCAGTGCCCCTCGACCAGGGTCGTGTCGCTCTGCAGGAACGGCGCGGGAATGTTGCGGCCGACGTTGTACACCACCAGCCGAAGTGGGCGCTCACCCACCTGCGCAAACAGTTGTTCCAGGTCTTCCTGCCGCGTGCTGTCGCAGACCACGGCGGTCGCGGTGCCGCCGTCCCCGGCGATCCCGCGTACGATGCGCTCCAGGCTGGAGGCGGTGCGGCCGGCGACGAACACGTGCAGGCCCTCGCGGGCCGCCCGTACCGCGATTGCCGCGCCGATGCCCTGCCGGGCACCGACACCGATGACGATCGCGCAACCGGAACCGGCGCTGGTCATGCGTGCGACCCGCCCTGATCAGGCACGGACGCGGCGCAGCGCGTACCGGCCGTTGTTCAGCATGGTTTCCGCGAAGCTGCGCCACGGGCTGAGCGAGGGCTTGGGCGCCTGGTTGCGTCCCATGCGCCAGATCTGGTTCTGGTACCAGTAGACGTTGTGCGCGGCGATGAAATCGATCGCCTTCACGCCGGTGGAGAGGTGCGGCAGTTCGACGGCATAGTCCGCGTCTGCGAGCGCCTTGTTGGGCAGTTCCGGCTCGAAAGCGAGCGGGCGGGCGATGCCGATGAAATCCAGCGCGCCGGAGGCCAGTGCCTCGTTCATGCCGGCGGCGGAGCGGAAGCCGCCGGTCACGGCCAGCGGCACTTCCACCAGCCTGCGGATCTGTTCGGCATATGCCATGAAGAACGCCTCGCGCCGCCGGCTGCCTTCTTTGCCGGTTTCCTGCGCCATCTCCGGGTTCTCGTAGGTGCCGCCGGAGATCTCGATGTGGTCGATGCCGGCGTCGGCCAGCGCCCGGACCACCTG
Organism: Pseudomonadales bacterium; assembly: GCA_041682035.1. Taxonomy (GTDB): domain Bacteria; phylum Pseudomonadota; class Gammaproteobacteria; order Pseudomonadales; family JBFGWM01; genus JBFJWR01. The sequence goes on from JBFKKR010000085.1 coordinate 9,550, forward strand.
CATGGATTCCTCCTCGGTGAAGCCGCCCTTCTGGAAGTCCGCCGAGTTGAGCTTGATGGCGACCGGGAAGTCCGCACCGACCGCCGCGCGGATGGCCCGGTACACCGCCAGCACGAAGCGCATCCGCTTCTCCAAGCTGCCGCCCCAGTCGTCGCTGCGCCGGTTCACGTGCGGCGACAGGAACTGGCTGACGAGGTAGCCGTGCGCACCGTGAATCTGCACCCCGGTGAAGCCGGCCTCCTGCGCCAGCCGGGCAGCGGTCGCGAATTTCGCCACGATGGCCTCGATCTCCTCGCCGGTCAGGGCGCGCGGCGTGCGGAAGGCCTTCTCGAGCCCTTTGCCCAACCCGACCGCGGATGGCGCGACCGGCTCCGGGGTCAGGAAGCCGGGGGTCTGCCGCCCCGGGTGGTTCAGCTGCGCCCAGAACTCGTTGCCGTTCACGGTGCCGGCGGCGGTCCAGCGGCGGAATGCCTCCAGGTCACTCTGTTCGTCCAGCACGACGTTGTTCGGCTCGCCGAGGTGAGCGCGGTCGACCATGATGTTGCCGGATACGAGAATGCCGGCGCCGCCGCGTGACCAGGTCGCGTAGAGATTCTCCAGCGCCTCACCGGGATTGCGGTCCGGCAGGCCCAGCTGCTCGCTCATGGCGGATTTGAAGAAACGGTTCCGGACGGTGCGCCCGTTGCGGAACGTGAAGCGGTCGGCAATGGTGATCGGCTGGCTCATTTTCGGTTACCCCGGTTGATTCCGGCCGCGCGTCCGCGCCCGGCCATGCTTGCATACAGGGGCGACATGGTGGCCTGTCCGGCAGATTTTCGCAAACGCTAATTTCTTGATGCAAGATAAGAAAAACTAATCCCAATGGCCGTGAAACAATGGGTTATATTCGCAACGCGATTAGCGATATTAATTTCAGTTCATGAGAAAGACCCCACCGCCCCTGCGCCTGCTGCCGGCTTTCGAGGCCAGCGCCCGGCTGGGCAGCTTCAAGCGCGCCGCACACGAACTGAACGTCACGCCCTCGGCGGTCAGCCAGCAGGTCAAGTCGCTCGAGGCGGTGATGGACGTGGCGTTGTTCAGCCGCCAGCCCGGTGGTGTCACGCTGACGCACGCCGGCCTGGCGCTGCAGGAACTCGCCGGCAGTGTGCTGGAGCGCTACCGCCGCGGCTATGACCGCCTGCAGCAGCGTTTCACCCAGCCCGTGGTCCGCATCTCCACCATGGCGCAGGTCGCCTACGAGTGGCTGATCCCGTCGCTGCCGGACTTCCAGTCGCGCCATCCCGACATCGACCTGCGCATCGAGACCAGCGAGACGCTGGTGGAATTCGAGGCGGAATGGATCACGGCGGCCGTGCGCGTCGGCGAGGGCGGCTGGCCCGGCCTCGAGGCCCGGCCACTGTTCGCGCTGCAGGTGGCGGCCTTCGCGGCGCCGCGCCTGCTGCAGGATCTGCCCGTGCGGGACCTCTCGGCGCTGGCGCGGTACACGCTCATCCACTCGCGTACCAGCACGGATGACTGGAAGACCGTCTCGGAGATGTTCGGCATCGACCTGGGCCGGAACAAGCACCTGTACTTCGACAATTATTTTTCCGCGATCGCCGCGGCCGAGAACGGCCTGGGTGTGGTGCTCGGGCTCATGCCGCTGACCCAGCGCAGCGTGGATGCCGGCCGCCTGCGGAAAGTGGTCGATTTCGAGGCGCCGCTGGGGCGGCACTGCTACCTGGTCTACCCGCCACGCAACCTGGAGGACCCGGCGTTCCAGGCCGTGGCCGCGTGGATCGGGTCGGTGTTCAGCGAGGTCAGCGGCTGAGAACCCGCCGGCCCGGCCCGCGTTGGTTCCGGCAGCGTGCCGGAAGCGGCGGCAGGGCGCGGCCGGGATTCTTGCAGGTGTGCGGCCATCGCCCATACTGGACGGATTGTCCCGCTGAACCCCGAGCCGCGCCCCATGAAAATTCACGCCCTGCTGACCCTCCTTTCGGTGACCCTGCTGCTGCCCCTGCCGGCCGCTGCGGAAACGGAATCCGCCGGAGCGGACGCACCGCCGGCCGTGCCGGAAGCGGCGGCTGACGCCGCGACCGGGGAGGAGGCAGTGGAAGCAGTGGAGGCCGCGGAAACCGCCGCTCCGGCCCCGCTCTACCGGCGCACCCTGCGCTCCATCAAGGAAGATGACCTGGTCCGGCGCGGTCTGACCACCGGCGTCTACGAGGGCTCGCCGAAGGTGCTGGCCGACCCGGAGAAGTACCGCCGCGAGTTTTACGCCACGCTGGCGTCGAACCGTGGTGAGCCGATCCCGCAGGCGCCGCCACCGCCGTGTGACCAGCCGCAGCGCACCGGGTACGACGCCGAGGGCTGCCGCATCGTCAGCACCATGTACCAGGACGTGGCGGATCCCGAGGCGCGCCAGAAGTACCAGGACATCATCCGGCGTGGCCGCGACGTCTGGTTCAAGGGCACCTTCGGCAACCAGGACTACTTCGCACTGCACGTCGGCAAGGGTCTGTACGGCGAGGTGCGCTACCCCGACCAGAGTCACTGGCTCGACACGCGCAAGCGCAACGACCGTTTCCGGCTCTGGGGCATGATCAACGACCCCGATTGCGAGATGGGTGACGAGAGCACGTTCTGGATGGATCGCTGCAAGGATCCGCACTCGTCCGGCGTGGTCGGCCTGCGCAAGTACGTCAACCGCAATCCGCCGGCGGGCTTCGACCCGTTCAAGACGCCCTACCAGGAGGGTGAACTCGCCGACAGCCGTCGCTTCGTCATCGGCCAGGCCTGCGCGGTCTGCCACGTGTCGTTCGACCCGACCAATCCGCCGCCCGACCCGAACGCGCCGAAGTGGGAACACCTGACCGGCCACGTCGGCAACCAGTACACCAACAACACCATGCAGTTTTTCGGCAACCTGCCGCCGGATCACTTCGCCCGCATCCTCTACCAGGGCATCGAGGTGGGGCAGGTCGATACCACGTCCGGCCACATGGATTACGTCTACAACCCCGGCACCCAGAACAACATCACCGACTTCCAGAACCGGCCGATCTTCGAGGAGAAGATCAAGCACCCGATCACCGGCGAGGTGAAGGTGGCGAAAACGCGTCACGTGCTCAAAGGCGGCGAGGACTCGGTGGGCGAGAAGCTGGCGCTGCTGCGCGTGTACCTGAATATCGGCATGTGCTTCGATGAATGCACCGCCGACAAGTTCGCCAAGCCCGGCGCCATGTTCGGCGAGGACGCCCACGACAAGCCGTTCCGCATCAAGCAGTGCTACCAGGACTGCGAACCGTGGAACCAGGCCGACGCCAAGATGGACGAGATGGCGCTCTACCTGCTGGCGGGCGGGCCGTTCTACCTGCGCGACGCGGTGGACATCGATGGCCGCAACGGCGTGGAGTATCTCGAGGAATCGCGCGTACCCGCCGGGCGCCGCATCTACATCCGCGAGTGCGCCACCTGCCACTCGACGCGGGTACCGCCTGAC
>JBFKKR010000086.1:0-12958 GCA_041682035.1 Pseudomonadales bacterium
GTTGTCGGCCGACATGCACCCGTTGGTGTCCGAGGCGACGTGGAACGGCTTGTCGGCCTGGAGCACCTTGCGCGGGTTTTCCCCGGCCATGATCGACTGGAAGAAGGCAATCGTGAGGTCCGTGAAATCGGTCCCGATGATTGCTTTGGAACAAGGGTCACCGCTGGGGTTCACGCCCGGTACGAGCAGTCCGGTCGGGTTCAGCGCGCCGTGTCCGCCGTTGTAGCCGATGAACAGGCTGCGCGCCTTGGCTTTCTCAGACAGCATCACCTGGTGGTTGTAATAACCCTGGTTCATGTTGAACAGGCTGTCGGTCGTGCCCTGCCGCGTCAGCACCGGGATTTCGACCTTGCCATCCAGTCCGTAGCCCTTGGGGCTGCTTTGGAGAAGCAGTGCCTTGATGTCGGTCGTGCCGGGTACCGTGCCGTCGGGCAGGTTGCCGGTGACCATCAGGTAGGCATAGGACGTGTGCAGCGCGTCCGGCATGGTCTGCGGCCCCTGGGCCAGCTTGGAGCCATAGAGACCACTCACGTACAGGGTGCGTGGCACGTCACTGGGCGCCAGCGATTGCGGCAGGCTGTGCCAGGTGATCTGTGGCGCCATGCCGTCGAAGCGGGTGCCGCCGGTGTCGCGCAGTTCGGTCAGCATGCCGGCCCACTGGTAACCGCCACCATAGCTGCCACCGATGGAGAAGAGCACCGGGTCTTTGTCCGCAGCCTGTTTCGCCGGGCTCTTGCCCTGGTCTTTCCTGAGCTTGCCGTTGGGCAGCAGATCGATGTCGCCATTTTTCAGCGACCACGGCTGGGCGGCGATGTAGTCAATGATGGCGATGACGTCTTTCCCTTCGTACTCCGGGTTCTGCATCTGCGCGGTGCCACCGGTGTCCCCGTGTCCGCGCTGGGCGAAGGAGAGTACGCCGAACCCTGCATCCAGGTAGGCCTGGAAGCTGTCTGCACCCTTGCTGTGACCGCCGCCCCAGCCGTGCGAATGGAGGATCATCGGTACCTGGGTGGTGCTGTCCGCGCCGGCGCTGCCCGGCAGGTGCACGGTGGCGGCCAGCGTGGTGGGGAGGTCGGAGCGGTTGCTCTCGATGGTCACATCGAAGGAAGCCGCATGGACCGGGATGCCGGTTGCGAGCAGTGCAGACGCCAACGCCTGGTTGCGGATGATCTTTTTCATGGAGTCCCCGGTTGGATGGCGCCGACTGGCACCCGTGGTTTAACGAATACTCGTTCCAATATATAGGCTGAACCGGGCGCCGGCAGGGCATTTTTTGAGGATGTACCTTGGGACAGGTGTGCGCCCGGTTGCCGAATCAGCGGTTTTGGAAGGCTTTGGCGCCGTGTACCTCGGACAGGTTGCTGCCGCGCCAGGCGAATGCCACGGGCTTCATCCCGGTGTCCGGGAATCCCTGCCAGAGCGTGGCAATTGTCTGGTGGGAGCCGGGAATGCACAGGCCGGGCGCGATTTCCGCCAGCGGGCCGAGCACGAAGCCCTGGCGGGTGGTCTCCGGCCGGGGCAGCACCGTGCCTGAGAAATCACCGGCGAGGTCGCCCAAAAGGAGCAGGTCGATGTCCAGGGTACGGTCGCTGAAGCGGGGTTGGGAGCGGTCACGGCCGCGGCTGTTTTCGATCCCGTGCAGCAGGGTGGCGATCTCCGCCACCGTAAGGTCAGTTTCCGCGCCGGCCGCCAGGTTCAGGAACGGCGCCCCGTCGAAGCCGACCGCTGCGCTCTCGTACACGGAGGAAACCACCAGCTGGCCGAACACGTCGAGCAGGGCGTCCAGCCCGGCACACAGGTTTTCCTCGCGATCGACGTTGCTGCCCAGGCTGAGCCAGGCGGTGCGTTTCACGATGCGGCTTCCCGCTCGATCAATACGCCGACATCGCTGGCGCCGCGCAGGGCGCCCGGCTTGCTGACGCGGATGCGCAACCAGCCCACGCCGAATTCCTCCAGCACGATGGCGGCGATGCGCTCGGCCAGTGTTTCCACCAGGCCGAACTGGCTGTCCGCGACGAAGGCGATGACGCGCTTGCCGATGGCCTTGTAGTCCACCGCGTCCTCGATGCGGTCAGTGGCGGCGGCCCGCCGCACGTCGGTGCGCATCTCCAGGTCGATGCTGACCACCTGGCGGATCTCGCGTTCCCAGTCGAACACGCCGATGACGGTTTCCACCTCCAGGTTGCGGATGTAGACGATGTCACGGGCAGTCATGGGCGGATTCCGGCGGCGATGGGCTCAGCGCGTGAGCATGGAGGAAGCGCGGGCGGGCGGCAAGGCGCCGGTCAGGAGAGCGGCTCGCCGAGTGGCCAGCGCGGCCGCACCCGCACCGCGAGGTCCGGTGCCTGGCCGTCGGCGAGGTGCCGGTAGCCGGCATAGGCGATCATGGCGCCGTTGTCGGTGCAGAACTCGATGCGCGGGTAACGCACGGTGGCGCCCAGTTTCTCGCAGGCCGCGTTCAGCTGTTCGCGCAGGCGCCGGTTGGCGCCCACGCCACCGGCGACGACCAGCGTGCGCATGCCGTTCTCCTGTAACGCGCGCCGGCACTTGATGACCAGCGTGGCGACGACCGCCTCCTCGAAGGCGCGCGCCACGTCGGCGCAGGCCTGCCCGTTCCACGCGTCCGCTGCTTTCAGGTCACTGACGGTGTTGAGCGTGAAGGTCTTCAGGCCGCTGAAGCTGAAATCCAGCCCCGGCCGGTCCGTCATCGGCCGGGGAAACGTGAAGCGGTCCGGATCGCCACGGGTGGCGGCTTCGGCCACCTTCGGCCCGCCCGGGTAACCCAGGTCCAGCAGCTTGGCGGTCTTGTCGAAGGCCTCGCCGGCGGCATCGTCGAGGCTCTCGCCCAGCAGCCGGTAGTCGCCGAGCGCATCCACCCGGTAGAGCTGGGTATGGCCGCCGGATACCAGCAGGGCGATGAAAGGCCAGTCTGGCGGGTTGTCCTCCAGCAGGGGCGCCAGCAGGTGGCCCTCCATGTGGTGAACCGGGATGCCGGGCACGCCGAGGGCGTAGGCCAGCGAACGGGCGAAGCTGGCACCGACCAGCAGGGCGCCGATCAGGCCGGGCCCGGCGGTCCACGCCACCGCGGACAGGTCCGTGCCCGAGATGCCGGCCTCCTGCAGCACCGCGCGGACCAGCCCGGTGAGCTTGCGGACGTGGTCGCGCGAGGCCAGTTCCGGCACCACGCCACCGTGCTCGGCGTGGGTGGCGGCCTGCGAGTGGAGCCGGTGGGCGAGCAGACCCTGGTCGCCATAAAGGGCGACGCCGGTCTCATCGCAGGAGGTTTCGATACCGAGGACGATCATGGGCCGGTCCGGGCTGGCGGGAGACGCATTTTCCGGGCTGCTGAAATCCTTTGCAAACGGGGCGGCAACTGATTAGAATTCCGGCTCTTTTTTGCCGGGGCCGTGCGTCCGGCCCAAACCAGTACCGTCCCAGGGGAATCCATGCCGTCGATCAAGGTCAAAGAGAACGAACCGTTTGACGTGGCGCTGCGCCGCTTCAAGCGTTCCTGCGAGAAAGCGGGCGTGCTGTCCGAAGTGCGCCGCCGCGAGTTTTACGAGAAGCCCACCACCGTGCGCAAGCGCAAGCTGGCGGCCGCCGTGAAGCGCCACCAGAAGAAGGTGCTGCGCGAAGTCCGTCGCCGCGAACGCCTCTACTAGACCTTGAGTAGCTCCGCACTCAAAGAACAGCTGAATTCCGCCGTCAAGGACGCGATGCGGGCGAAGGACAACGCCCGCCGCGATGCCCTGCGCCTTGCCCTCGCCGAGCTGAAGAACGTCGAAGTCAACGAACGCATCGAGCTCGACGACGCCCGCGTGCTGGCCGTGCTCACGAAGATGATCAAGCAGCGCCGGGACTCGCTCCAGCAGTTTCGCGATGCCGGCCGTGACGACCTCGCCGACAAGGAACAGTTCGAGATCGGCGTGCTGGAGGGCTTCATGCCCAGGCAGCTCCCGGACGCCGAGGTCGATGCGCTGATCGGCGAGGCGCTGAGCGCCACCGGCGCCAGTGAAATGAAGGACATGGGCGCGGTCATGGGCTGGCTCAAGCCCCGCATCACCGGCCAGGCCGACATGGGCCAGGTCAGCGCGAAAGTGAAGCAGCGCCTCGGCTGACCCTCGTTCACCCGCACACGCTCCGCCCCGGCTCGCCGCACCGTGCTAGGCTAGCCGCAGTTTCCCGGACCGACCCGCCGCCCTGTGATCCCGCAGAGTTTCATCGATGAAGTCATAGCCCGCACCGACCTGGCGCAACTGGTCGGGGAGCGGGTGCAACTGCGTCGCAAGGGGCGCGACTACTGGGGTTGCTGCCCGTTCCACGACGAGAAGACCCCCTCCTTCAAGATCGACGCGAACGAGCATTACTACAAGTGCTTCGGCTGCCAGGTGGCGGGTAACGCGATCGGTTTCCTGATGGACCTCGACCGGCTGAGCTTCCCGGAAGCGGTCGAGGCGCTGGCCACGCGTGCCGGCATGGACATGCCGAAGGAAGGCGCCGAGGACCACGCCGCCAGCCAGCGCCTGCACGACCTGCGCAAGCTGATGGCGCGCAGCGCCGCGTGGTACCAGGGACAGTTGCAGGAAGCCGGCTGCCCGGCGGTGGACTACCTGCGCAAACGCGGCGTGAACCGCGCCACCGCCGAGCGGTTCGGGCTGGGTTACGTCCCCGACGCCTGGGATGGCATCCACCGCGCCGTGGGCGGCAACGAGAAGCTCGACGCGTTGCTCGTGGAAGCCGGCATGCTGGTGCGCAAGGAAGACGGGCGCATCTACGACCGGTTTCGCGGCCGGCTCATGTTTCCGATCCGCAATCGCCAGGGCCACACCATCGCGTTCGGCGGCCGGGTGCTGGGCGAGGGCGAGCCGAAGTACCTGAATTCCCCGGAAAGCCCGCTGTTCCACAAGAGCGAGGAGATCTACGGCCTCTACGAGGCGCTGGAGGCCGACCGCCGGCTGGAGCGGCTGCTGGTGGTGGAGGGCTACATGGACGTGATCGCGCTGGCGCAGTGCGGCATCGCCTGGTCGGTGGCCACCCTCGGTACCGCACTGACCGAGCAGCACCTGCGCAAGCTGTTCCGTATCGTGCCGGAGGTCATCTTCAGCTTCGACGGCGACAGGGCCGGCCGGGCCGCCGCCCGCAAGGCGCTGGAGGCCGCCGCGCCGCAGATGAAGGAAGGCCTGCAGGCCCGCTTCCTGCTGCTGCCGGCGGGGGAGGACCCGGACACGCTGGTGCGCAAGGAGGGGCCCGAGGCCTTCTCGAAGCGGGTGCAGGGTGCGCTGCCCTTTTCGGAATTCATTTTCGAGGATGCCCGCGAGGGGATCGATACCGGGTCGCTGGAAGGGCGCGCGCAGTACCTGTCACGGGTCGAGCGGCTTGCGCGCCAGGTGCCCAACGAGATGCTGTCCCGGCTGATCCTGCAGCAGGTGGCGAAGGCCAGCGGTCAGTCCCCGGCCGCGCCCGTGGCGCCCGTCGTGGAGAGCACACCATCGGCCGCGCCAGCACCACGACGCACACCGGCCGCAGGCAGCCGCCACGCCCGCTGCAGCCTGGAACTGCTCGCCGTCCGCTGCCTGCTGCGCCGTCCCGCGCTGGCCAGTGCCTGGGACGGTCCGGCGCCGGCGCCGGACGGTGGCCAGGACCGCCAGTTGCTGGTCCAGATGCTGGCGTGGCTTGAAGAAGACCACACCCGCCCCCATGCATGGCTGGTCGGCCGGGCTGCAGGCGTCTCGCCCTCCATCAAGGCGCTGCTGCACGAGCAACTGGAGGCCGACCTGCTGCTGCAGGGCGAGAGCCTGGAGGCGGAATTTTTCGGCGCGATGCGCAGGATCACCGCCGCTGGCGGCGTCGCGGCGCGAAAAAGTCGCCTACGCTACCTGAAGGAAGAATCCCGGCGGCGCCCGCTGGATAGCGAGGAAATGAAGGAATTACAGGAACTTATCCGTAATCCGGAGGGTCTTAACCGGGAAGCGGACTGAGCACTTTTCCGCCAAATTTTTTTGAATGCTGAGAGAGAGCCGGTATAATCGCGCGTTCTCTCGCGCCCGGGTCCCGGGTCGAGTCAACCAACCAGCGAGTTTTTGAATGAGCGCAAGCGCCAAGGCCCAAAAACAGAAGTCACGTCTGAAGCTCCTGATTGCACAGGGCAAAGAGCAGGGCTACCTCACCTATGGCGAGGTCAACGACCACCTGCCGGAGGATATCTCCGATCCGGATCAGGTGGAAGACATTATTCGCATGATCAACGACATGGGGATCGCGGTGTACGAGACCGCGCCCAATGCCGATGAGTTGTTGCTGAACGAAGCGAACACCGACGAGGATGCCGTCGAGGAGGCCGCCGCCGCGCTCGCCGCCGTGGAGCAGGAGGCCGGCCGCACGACCGATCCCGTGCGCATGTACATGCGCGAGATGGGCACCGTGGAACTGCTGACCCGGGAAGGCGAGATCGTGATCGCCAAGCGGATCGAGGAAGGCATCCGCGAGGTCATGCACGCGCTGTCCTATTTCCCCGGGACGGTCGAGATCATCATGGCCGCCTACGAGGTGGCCGCGAGCGATGAAGGCAAGCTGACCGACATCATCAGCGGTTACCTCGACCCGGTCGAGTACGACGACATCCGCGCCGGCACCGTCAACGGCAACAACAGCAATAACGATGACAACAGCGATGACGACAGTGACGAGGAAGTGGAGACCGGTCCCGATCCGGTCGAGGCTGCGGAACGGTTCGGCGCCGCGCTGAAAGCCTACGAGAAGGCGCAGCGTACCATCAAGCGCAAGGGCCGTGACAGCGCCGAGGCCGAACGCGACCTGACGGCCGCCGCCGAGGCGTTCATGTCCTTCAAGCTGACGCCGCGCCACTTCGATCACCTTGTGCACCGCGTACGCATGACCATGTCGCTGGTTCGTCAGCAGGAACGCGCCATCCTGCGGGTATGCCGCCAGGCCGGCATGCCGCGTGATTTCTTCATCGAGAGCTTCCCCAGCAACGAAACGAACATGCGCTGGGTCAGCAACGTGATGCGCACCAAGCAGCCGTTCGCCAAGAATCTCGGGGACGTGAAGGAAGACATCCTGCGCGCGCAGGCGCAGCTCGCCAAGATCGAGGAAGATGTCGGCATCACGATCCAGGAGATCAAGGAGATCAACCGTCGCATGTCGATTGGCGAGGCCAAGGCACGGCGGGCGAAGAAGGAGATGGTCGAGGCCAACCTGCGTCTCGTGATCTCCATCGCCAAGAAGTACACCAACCGCGGACTGCAGTTCCTCGACCTGATCCAGGAAGGCAACATCGGCCTGATGAAGGCGGTGGACAAGTTCGAATACCGGCGTGGTTACAAGTTCTCGACCTACGCGACGTGGTGGATCCGGCAGGCGATCACGCGCTCGATCGCCGACCAGGCGCGCACCATCCGTATCCCGGTGCACATGATCGAGACCATCAACAAGCTGAACCGCGTGTCGCGGCAGATGCTGCAGGAGATGGGCCGCGAACCGACCCCGGAAGAACTCGGCGAGCGCATGGACATGCCGGAAGACAAGGTCCGCAAGGTCCTGAAGATCGCCAAGGAGCCGATCTCCATGGAGACGCCGGTGGGTGACGATGAAGATTCGCATCTCGGCGATTTCATCGAGGACCTCAGCATCGTCTACCCGGTGGACGCGGCGACTGCCGACGGCCTAGGCGAAGCCACCCGCGAGGTGCTGGCCGGCCTGACCGCGCGCGAGGCCAAGGTGCTGCGCATGCGCTTCGGTATCGACATGAACACCGACCACACGCTGGAAGAGGTGGGCAAGCAGTTCGACGTCACGCGCGAGCGGATCCGGCAGATAGAGGCCAAGGCACTGCGCAAGCTGCGCCACCCGACGCGCTCCGACCACCTGCGCGGCTTCCTCGACTAGGAAAACCCCGCAGACCCCTCGCGACCGGCGGCCCAGTTTCCCGACTGTGCCGCCGGTTTCGGTTAGAATTCCGGTTCCTTCCCGGTGCGGGCCTATAGCTCAGTTGGTTAGAGCAGGGGACTCATAATCCCTTGGTCCCAGGTTCGAGTCCTGGTGGGCCCACCAATGTTTTCAGGTTCGCGCGGTGGCGCTGTCCGCCAGTGTCTTCTCGATGATATCCGCCGCACATTCCGGCAGGCTGTACAGATCCCTTTCCCGGCCGAACGCGATGCCGTTGCGCTTCCAGGTTTCCCGTTCATCCGAGTGGAGCATGGCGGCCAGCTTCTCATTCAGATCCCGCTGCCGGAACGGTGATTCCACCAGCAGGCCGGCGCCTGCGTCCGTCACGTAATGCGCATAGCCGCATACATCCGTGACCAGCACGGGCAGTCCGGCGACGATCGCCTCGAGCAGGACCATGCCGGCGGCCTCGTTGTAGGCGGGATGAATCAGCAGGTCGGCGCCGAGGAGGAAGCGCGGAACATCGTGCCGTCCACCGAGGAACGTGACCTGCTTGTCGAGGTGCAACTTGCGGATCTGCCGCCGGAACGGCGCGGGATTGTCCTGGCCGACGATGAAGAAGTGCGTCTGCTTCCGGACTCCCAGGGGCAGGCTGGCGACCGCCTCGAGCGCGCGGTCCAGCCCTTTCGTCTTGAATCCCGAGCCCACCATGAGAACCACCCGTTCATGCGGCAGCAGATCGAACTCCCTGCGAAAATCCGCGCGGATTTCAGCGGCGTTTTCCGGGGCCATGCGCGTTCTCGAAATGCCCGGGGGCAGCAGGTGGAAGCGCTCCTTTTGCGTGCCGTAATACCGGTGAAAGATTTCGATCCAGGTTTCTGTCAGCACCAGGATCCTGGTCCTGCTCTCCGGCGAGAAAACCGCCTTCTCGAATGCCGCGTAGTGCCGGTACCGGTTGCTGCGCCGGTACATGCGCGACCGTTGCTCCCTGGCGCGCGCTTCGAAGCAGGAATCCGCGGCAAAATAGACATCGAGCCCCGGCATCTTGTTGAAACCGATGACGCCCTCGATGCCGTCCTTCTTCACAAGTTTTCGCACCTGCCGGTAGTATTCCCGGGCCCGGCCATGGTTGGTGGTGGCGCTGCAGGGCACGGTGTTCACCGTCATGCCTTCGGGCGGCTCACCCTCCCAACTCAGGACATAGATCCGGATGTCGTGGCCCCGGTCCCGGCACGCGGCGGCAATCCGCAGGAAATCCCGTTGCATGCCGCCGAAGGGGAAGAACTTGTACAGGCAGAATGCGAGCTTCATTTCTTTCCTACCTGGGGGATTGCCCGGCCACTGCGCTCCTGCGGACAGAAGCATTCGATCGCATGAGCCGGCAAGCCGGAACGCTTGCCGATATCTTCCTGGCGGACCCTAGGAGGGTAGCAAATGCCCCCCGCCGATCCACCCGGACGGCAATCCAACAGGAAATCGGATGAGACGCCGCCGGATCATTCGCTGGGCGATACAACCTGCGGGTCGCCCGTTCCCCGGAACCTGCCGTGCTCGAGGAAGTGCAGGGTCTGCGCTATGGCAGTGCTGTTTTTCATGATGAATGGATGGGTGGCCGGAATCACCAGGAAGTCCGCCATCCCTTCCAGCTTCGCACTCTCGATCGACACCTTCCCGTCGTCATCACCGCGGATCATGGCCGAGAGGATGAAGTTGATGGTTCTGCTGCCCGTAATGACGCCGACCTGGAACGGCGCCGGCCCGAGCGAATTGGGGATGGACGATGCGGACGTGCCGAGCTGCCTGCCGGCGGGACCGTTGATCGCCTTGAAGAGCCAGATGTCACCCAGGACGTCGACCACTTCGCTGCCATGATTGGGTGGTGACAGCATCACGACGCGGCCAAAGGGCAGGGCGGGATTCGACGCCGCGAGTTGCCTGACGATGATGCCACCCAGGGAATGTGTCACGAAGCTGACCGGTCCGGCGTCTTCGCCGAAACACTCGATGATGGCAGGCCTTACAAATTTATCCGTCAGGTCCTCGATGCGGTGCTTCCGGGAGGGATAGGAGACGTTGCAGGTTCTGTAGCCTTCGGCGACGAGTTGTTCCTCCATCGCCTCCATGGAACTGCTGCTCCTGGCGAGGCCGTGCAGCAGTACGATGTTCCCTTTCGACGCTGCGGAATCAGCCGGTCCGGCGGTGGTTATCGTGGGCACGAGTGCGAGTGCAAGCAGGACTTTCCAGATCATGGCGCCACGGCGGCCTGCTGTCCGCAGGTATACCGCAGTGCGGTGCGTTCGCCTGCATGCAGGCTGCCTGCATGCAGGCGGCTTGACCGGTCGTGACCCTCAAGGACCCCGCTATGCCACGGCGTCAGGACAACCGCCTGGGATGATTGCCCGGTGCAAGCGGTTGTCCCGGGGTGGATGTCATACCCCCGTCCATCAACCCGAACTGCTCCGGGCGGTGCTCCGGGTCGGCCGCCTTGCGTGCCTTGATGATCAGGCTCCTGATGATGTCGACGTTGAGGTCTGACTTGGACAGGTACAGGTAGGTTCCCTTGGCCAGGTCCAGCCGGACTTCCCCGGGAAGCGCCTCGTATGCGAGTCCCGTCAACAGGACCGCGGTCGCCTTTGAGGACTGTTCCAGCGCGATATGAATGAAAGCGGCGCCAGAGCCATTGCCAAGGTTCTGGTCCGCCAGGATTAACGTTGGGCCGGATGCGCTGAAAGCGACCCGCACGGCGCCTTCCATGTTCGTGGCGGTCAGTATCTCCAGGTCCTCGAACCCGGTCTGCCTGACGAGTTCGCTGATGAGTTCTGCATCGTCCCTGTCGTCCTCGAGGATCAAGACTTTGATGGCCATTACCGCACCCCGTAGCATGACATCAATAGTTCGCAACATTGACGCCGGCGAGTCGTCTATTTGCCGGCTAAAAGGTGTACAGCCTGCAACATCGAAACAGAAAAGCAGGCTTCGTGAGAGGGCAAAAATTACTGAGTTCCGGGCGACTTCGGCTCCGGGCGGGCCACGGCGATAGACAGATGGAATGTTCTGACAGATTCAAACCTGGCTTTCCGGGCGCTCTGAAAGAGCGCCCCGGGCAACCAGTCGATCAGTTCCGAGGCTCTCTTTTCCGGATGATCCCGTCATCCAGCAACTGCTGGAAATGGTCCGCCATTGTTTCCTCCACCGGCCGGAAGGTCATGTCCAGGTCCTTGCAGGTATAGGAATTGTCGAAACGCAGTGGGTGACCGACATTGCGGCTCACGAATGCGCGGGTGACGCCCTGCGTCGGGCCGGCCAGCCAGACGAGGAACTTCGGCACTTCCCGCTTCGGGAGCGGGTACTGGTCGCCGAAGCGGTCGCGGATCATGTTGGCCAGTTCGAGCATGGACGCGGTCCTGCTCACGGTGATATGGCGGCCTTTCGCGGTCGGCGTGAAACCGGCCTTCTTGTGGGCCAGTGCGACGTCGCGCACATCCACGATGCCCATGGTCAGGGCGGGCGCGCCGGGTTTCATGCTGCCGTCGACCAGTTGCTTGATGGTGGTCAGGCTGGTCGAATCGCTGGCGTTCGACAGCGACGGGCCCAGCACCAGCGCCGGGTTGATGCAGACCAGGTCCCAGCGGTCCTGCGCGTTCGCGATCTTCCACGCCTCCTCCTCCGCCACCTTCTTGGAGTAGGAGTAGGGCTGATGCGTCAGTGAACTGGTGGTGTTCCATTGCGCCTCGGTGAATTGATCCAGGCCAGCCTCCGCCATGTCGGCATTGTCGCCGTAGATGGCCGCCACGCTGGTGGTCAGCACGACCCGCTTCACTGACCCGGTACGCTCCACGGCCTCCAGCACGTTCCGGGTTCCCTGCAGGGCCGGGTCAACGAGTTCCTTCTGCGGGTCCTTCACGCGGATCAGGAACGGGGAGGCAGTGTGGAACACCAGTTCGCAGTCGCGCATGGGCGCATCGAAGGCGCCATCGCTGAGCAGGTCTGCCCTGAACAGCTTCAGCGTGCCGGGCAGTTCCTCGCCCATGCGCAGCAGGTGGCCCACCTTTTTCTGGTTGTCGGGGTCGCGGACGGTCGCATGGACCGTCAGGCCATCCTCCAGCAGGTAACGCACCAGCCAGCTGGCGATATACCCGCTCCCGCCCGTCACCAGCACGGGTTTGCTGCGATCGATCTCTTTCATATGCTGTCCGGATCCCATTTCTTTTGATTGGAGACATGCATGAGACAGAATTGTTTGCATGCAGGCAAGTCATACTCACCCCGCCCGGCGTCTGCTGCAACCGCGGGATGCGCGGCGTGACGGATACCGGTGTGCCCGAGTCGCTCGGCGTGCCGGATGCCGAGCTTGCACTGTGGCATTGCCCTGACCTCGGCGTAGCGCCTGAGGAGTTGCTGCAGGAACTGGCCACGCAGACCCCCTGGCGGCAGGAATCGGTGCGCATCGCCGGCCGGGTGCACCCGCAACCGCGGCTGACCGCGTGGTACGGCGAGCCCGGCAGCGCGTATACGTACTCCGGCCTGACGCTACAGCCCCTGCCCTGGACCGCACGGCTGGCACAGCTGCGCCGGATCATCGAGTCGCTTTGTTCCCATCGCTTCAACAGCGTGCTGCTGAATCACTACCGCGATGAGCACGACAGCATGGGCCTGCATTCTGATGATGAGCCGGAACT
This sequence comes from Pseudomonadales bacterium, assembly GCA_041682035.1. Taxonomy (GTDB): domain Bacteria; phylum Pseudomonadota; class Gammaproteobacteria; order Pseudomonadales; family JBFGWM01; genus JBFJWR01. Next base: position 12,585 of record JBFKKR010000086.1, read on the forward strand.
CGGACCGGCCCCGGTTATCGCCTCGCTGAGCCTGGGCGCGGAGCGGGTGTTCATGATGAAGCACCGGCGGAGAAAGGACGTGCCGCCACTGCGGATGCGGCTGCCCACCGGCAGCCTGCTGGTCATGCGCGGTGCGACGCAGGCGAACTGGCGTCACGGTGTGCCGAAGGAGAAAAACCCATGCGGGCCGCGCATCAACCTGACGTTCCGCCGGGTCGGGCAGCCCGGGCAGAACGCGGGCGGGATGGCTGGGGGACTAGGATTCGAACCTAGATAAGCAAAGTCAGAGTCTGCTGTCCTACCATTGAACGATCCCCCAGCAGGCGCCGCGGTGCATACATTACCCTGATCCGGGGAAAATTTGGAGCGGTGAA
>JBFKKR010000087.1:0-12925 GCA_041682035.1 Pseudomonadales bacterium
GGCGAAGAAGACCACCGCACGCAAGGCACCGGCCAAGCGCGCAACCGCGGCGAAGAAGACCACCGCACGCAAGGCACCGGCCAAGCGCGCAACCGCGGCGAAGAAGACCACCGCACGCAAGGCACCGGCCAAGCGGGCTGCAGCCAAGCGGACCACTGCACGCAAGACCGCAACCACGCGCAAGACCACGGCCCGCAAGGCACCGGCCAAGCGCGCCACGGCGGCCAAGAAGCCGGCAGCCCGCAAGGCACCCGCCAAGCGTGCAACGGCCCGCAAGGCCCCGGCCAAGCGCGCCACCGCTCGCAAGACGACGGCTCGCCGCACCACGCGGGCACGTAAATAGCCGTTTCACCCACGCGGTGAAGCAAAAACCCCCTCAGCTGAGGGGGTTTTTGTTTGTGCGGCGGAAAACGGCCCGCAGGATGCGTTGTCGCGTCAGCAGTGGTCAGGCCGGTCCGCGCAGCTCGCTGAAGGGAATGACCTGCACGCGTTCGCCGGTGCGGGCACCGTCGCTCTCTGCGGACAGGTGGACCAGGCAGTTCGCCGCCGCCAGCACCGACAGGCGGTGCGAGTCCTGCCGACCCGCGCCCTGCACGCACAGGCCGCCGCCGGGACGCGGCGAGAGGATGCCACGCTGGTAATCCGCCCGGCCGGGTTTCTTGTGCAGGTCGGTCATCAGTTCGGCCTGCTGCGCCAGTGGGTGCACCAGTGGCCGCCCGCCCAGCATGGCGAGCAGCGGGCGCAGGATCAGCCGGCTGGTGACCCAGCTCGACACGGGGTTGCCGGGCAGCCCCAGAAGCCAGGCGTCACGCAGCCTGCCGAACAGCACCGGTTTGCCGGGCTTGATCGGCAGTTTCCAGAAGCGCACCTCGCCAAGCGTCTCGACCACCGAGCGCATGTGATCGGCCTCGCCCACCGACGCGCCGCCGCAGGTGAGCACGAGGTCCGCCTGTTCCGCCGCGGCCGCCACCGCGGCGAGAATCTCGTCGCGCCGGTCAGGCAGGCAACGGCTCCCGGTGACCTCGCCGCCGAACTCGCGGATGTCCTCCTGCAGCACCAGCCGGTTGGAGTCATACAGTTCTCCCCCGGCCAGTTTCGCACCCGGCGGGCGCAGTTCGTCGCCGTTGGAGAAACAGGCCACGCGGGGGCGGGCGCGCACCCGCGCCCGGTCGATCCCCGCAGCCACCAGCAGTCCCAGCTGCTCCGAGCGGACGCGCTCGCCCGCGTGCATGAGCACCGTGCCCGCGCGCACGTCCTCACCGGCACGGCGCACGTTGTCGCCCGGGCGGGGCGTACACCGGAAGGTGACGCGATCCCCGTCCATGCCGGATTCCTCCTGCAGCACCACCGCGTCGGCGCCGGCCGGCAGCACCGCCCCGGTGAAAATGCGCACGCATTCCCCGGTGGCGACGCGGCCCTGGAAAGGCCTGCCCGCCCAACTGGTTCCCACGCAGCGATAGTGGTCAGGAACGGAACCAGCACCGGCGCCCAGGGCATAGCCGTCCATCGCCGACTGCGTGTGGCCGGGTAGGTCACCGGCCGCGTGCAGCGGTTCGGCGAGGACGCGTCCGGCGAGCTGTTCCACGCTCAGGTTCTCTTCGACCGCCACCGGTTGCACCGATGCCGTGAGCGCTTCCAGTGCTTCGGTGAGGCTGTTCAGTCGCTGCATGCCTGTCCGTCCTCCATGCCGGCGGCGCACGCCGCCAGTTCCTCCGGTGTGTTCACGTTGCGGAAAGCATCGGCCTGGCCGGAAAAGTCCGCCTCGACGACGGCACAGACGTCCAGCCAGGCATGCACCGCGTGCCCGCCGTCGCGCAGGTACGTCTCCAGTCTTCCGTGCAGGGCCGTGTCGAACAGGCAGTGCAGCGGTTGCCGGCGCTGACCGTCGTGGACGACGGCGATCTCGCCGTCTTCCTGCTGCAGGGCGGTGCGCAATCGCCTCACGAGGTCGTGCGGGATCAGCGGCGTATCGCAGGGGCAGAGCAGGCAGTGTGTCGTGCGAACCTGTTGCAGGCCGGCGGCGACGCCCGCCAGCGGACCGGCGCCGGCCAGTTCCGGGGCATCCGTCACGACCGGGAAACCCAGTGCGCGGTAGGTGTCGGCATTGCGGTTGCAACTGAGCACGAAGCGGTTCTCCACCTGTGGCGAGAGGCGTTCGACGACGTGGTCCACCAGCCGCCTGCCGGCCAGCTCCACCAGTCCCTTGTCGATACCGCCCATGCGGGTGCCGCCACCGCCGCAGAGCACCAGCGCGGTGACCGCCGCGGACGTTTCGCTGCCTGCGCGGGATACCATGGCCGCATCATACCTGACGCCCGGTACGGACTCGTGGGAAAATGGCCGCCATGGAAGTGATGACCGAACCTGCGGCGGACCGGCTGGCGGAGGAAACCGCGCTCGCCGGGGCCTTCGCCGATGATGGTCCGCTGGCGCGCGGGTTTTACGGCTTCCGCCCGCGTGACGGACAGGTACAGATGGCGGGCGCCGTGCGCGCCGCCGTGGAGCGGGGCCGGCACCTGCTGGTCGAGGCCGGCACCGGCACCGGCAAGACGCTGGCTTACCTGGTACCGCTTCTGTTGTCCGGGAAACGCGTGCTCGTGTCCACGGGCACGCGCAACCTGCAGAACCAGCTCTACGACCGGGACCTGCCGGCCGTGATCCACGCGCTCGGACTGGACGTGCGCGTCGCGATGCTGAAAGGACGCGCCAATTACCTGTGCCCCTACCGGCTGGAGCTGAGCCTGTCGCAGGGCGAACTGGAAAGTCCCGCCGCGTGGAAGGACCTGCACCGGGTCTCGCGCTGGTGGCGGCGTTCCGAGGACGGCGACATCGGGCTGGTCGAGGACGTGGCGGAGGATTCACCGGTGTGGCCGCACGTCACCTCCACGACGGACAACTGTCTCGGCCAGGACTGTCCCTGCCTCGATCAGTGCCCGGTGGTGCGGGCCCGCCGCGCAGCCGCCGCCGCGCAGGTCGTGGTCGTCAATCACCACCTGCTGTTCGCCGATGCGCTGCTGCGCGACGACGGGCTGGGTGAACTGCTGCCGGTGACGGACGCCTGCGTGCTTGACGAGGCCCACCAGTTGCCCGACGTGGCCGCCCAGTTCTTCGGCGTGCGCCTGGGCAGCTCGCAACTGCTCGCGCTAGCGCGCGACAGTCTCGCGGAGGCAGTAAAGGACGCGCCCGACGACCAGGCGCTGCGCGATGCCTGCCAGGCCCTGGAGCATGCCGTCGCGCAGTTCCGGCTGGCGCTGGGTGCGCCGGTGCGCCGGGAGTCATGGCACGCGCTGGAACAGACCTCGGAACTGGCCGACGCCGTCATGGCGCTCGAGGAGTGCCTCGCCGCCATGGACGTGCTGCTCGGGGAGTCCGCTGAGCGGGGCGCGGGGCTGGCGGCCTGCCGGGAACGCATCCCGGCCCTGCGCGAGAACCTGCAGCGGGTGCTGCACGGCCAACCGGACGAAAACGACATCCTCTGGTTCGAGACCTGGCAGCGGGGCTGGTCGGTGCATGCCACGCCGGTGCAGGTCAGTGACAGTTTCCCGGACCTGGTCGCGTCGCGTGGCGGCAGCTGGATATTCACCTCGGCGACCTTGTCGGTGGGCGGCCGGTTCGACCACTTCCGCGCAGAACTGGGCCTGGCGGAGGCGACCACGGACACGCTGCAACTGGCCAGCCCGTACGACTACGCCAACCAGGCGCTCTTGTACGCGCCGCGCGGCATGCCCGATCCGGGCGATCCCGGGTACACCGACCGCCTGCTCGACGCGCTCGCCCCGGTGCTGGCCGCGAGCCGGGGCCGGGCGTTCCTGTTGTTCACCAGCTATCGCGCCCTGCACCAGGCCGCCGACCGCCTGCGGGAGGAGGGTGACTACGAGCTCTTCGTGCAGGGCGAGACCGGCCGCGCCCTGCTGCTGGAACAGTTCCGCGGTGCCCGTCGCGGGGTCCTGCTGGCGACGGCGAGTTTCTGGGAGGGCGTGGACGTGCGTGGCGAAGCCCTCAGCTGCGTGGTGATCGATCGCCTGCCCTTTTCCTCGCCGGGCGACCCGGTGACCCGCGCGCGAATCCAGCGCATGAAGGAAAGCGGCCGCGATGCATTCAATGACTGGCAGCTGCCACAGGCCGTGTTGTCGCTCAAGCAGGGCGCCGGCCGGCTGGTCCGTGACGAAGGCGACCGTGGTGTGCTGGTGGTGGCGGATCCGCGCCTGCTCGGCCGCGCATACGGCCGGCGTTTCCTGTGTGACCTGCCCCCGATGCGGCGCACGCGCGACGTGAACGAGGTGGTTTCCTTCTTCGGCGCGGCGGGCGCCGGATGACGACGATCCTTGCCCTGGAGGCGGCGTCCAACCGCTGCTCGGTGGCGCTGCTGCACGGCGGCGAGGTGTTCGAGCGAGCGCACGACGTGCCGCGCGAGCATGCGCGCGTGCTGCTGCCGTACCTGGATGAACTGTTGCGTGACGCCGGGCTGCGCCTGCAGGACATCGACGCGCTGGCGGTCGGGCGTGGTCCCGGGTCGTTCACCGGCGTACGCGCGGCGATCGCCACCGTGCAGGGGCTGGCGCTGGGTTCCGGCCTGCCGGTCGTCGCGGAGAGCACCCTGCGCGTGCTGGCCGCGGGCGCCTGCCGGGCGCACGCTGCGCGGCGCTGCCTGGCGCTGCTGGATGCACGGATGAACGAGGTGTACGCGGCCGCCTACGAGGATGGCAGCGAGGTGTGGGCAGAGCGCCTGCTGGCGCCCGATCGCCTGGCCGTGCCGGCGGCCTGGCAGGATGGTGGCGACTGGATCGTGGCGGGCAGCGGGCTGCAGTACGGAGAGGAGATCCCACCGTCGATCCGGGGGCACGCCGTCACGGACGGCGCCGCGCTGCACCCGTCGGCCGGCGACCTGGCGCGGCTGGCGGCCATTTCATTCGCCGCAGGCGTGGCCCTGACGGATCCGGCTGCGCTGCAACCGGTCTACCTGCGCGACCAGGTGGTGCACCAGCGCTCCTGACCCGCCGGGTGTTTTAAAAACGCCCGGCAAGCAGCTATATTGAGGGTATTCCGCCGCGCCGGCACCGGGAAACCCGGTGCCGTCAACGAGTTTCCGGCTTTTGGCCGGGAGAGGGCGCTGGCACATGGAAATCGGCTTCACTCCCGTTCCCCCGCCGCGTGCGGTTCGTCCCGCCGCCGAGCTGCGCGTGCCTGTCCGGCAACCGGGAGACCGAGGCCAGCAGGCCGCCCTAAGCCCCAACGAACCACCGGCCACCCGACCATCCGGAACCGTCGTCGCGCGTGATGACCGTGCCGCCGAAGCACCGACCCTGCCAGCGGTGCGCGGCGATTTTCTCGCCCCGCGAATCCAGCCCGACCTGCCGGCGCCCGCGCGGCGCGCGCTGGAGACCTTTGTCGGCAACAGTTTCTCGGAAACTGAAGACCCCGCCTCGGCACTCGGCGGTATCGACGTGTTCGCCTGAGCGGTCAGCCGGGGCGGTAGCCCACCAGGACATCGACGACGCTGCCGTGGCTGCCATCCCGGCGCGTGAATGCGCCGGCCTGGGCGACCTCGTCGTAGGCATTCAGCGCGAACCGCACGTCACGGTAGGCCAGCCCGATGGCGGCGATCCCGGCTTCACGCAGGGAGAATGTCTCCAGCCTGCCACCGGCGCCGGCGCGCACCAGCAACAGGCGCTCGTAGACGGGGTCGCGCGCATCGATCCGACCGTCCCCGTTGGCGTCGTGGGCGCGCAGTGCCTCGAAGCCGTTGGCGGCGCCGTCCTGGTCGCCGAACAGTTCCCGGCCACTGTCGATGCGCCCGTTGCCGTTGCGGTCCAGCGCCAGGAACGCATCGCCACCGGTGGCGAAGCTGACGCGGTCGGTTACGCCATCGGCATCGAGGTCGAAGCGGACCGCACCGGCCATGCCGGTGGTTTCGGCGCCGTCGCCGTCCAGGTCCAGCAGCAGCGGGTCGCCTTTCCGGATCCCCGGGGGAGGATCGCCCGATTCCACCTGCAGGGTACGGATCTCCACCTGTTCCAGCGCCCGTCCGGCCACGGCAACGTCGGCCGGGCGCGGTGGCGGCTGCCGGCCGGCGGCTTCGGCGCTCGCGGGTGCGGCATTCCCGTCGGCGGCTGCCTCCCGCTCGCTGTCGGCGTTTTCCGCGGCGAAGGTCCGGCGGATGATCTGGTAGGAAACCGACTGCTGCATCGCCGCGCGTACCGAGGCGGAGATGTCCACGGCGCTCTCGGCCCGGGTTTCCTGCGCTGGCCCGTTATCGCTACGTGGATGGCGCTGCTGCGGGTCACCCGGCGAAGGGACGGGTGGGGACGTTGGCATCCGGACGGATTCCATGACAGCCTCCTGATGGCGGAAAATCGAAGAAGCCTGTACAGGAGATCGGCCGGTGTCCCGGCGAGTTGAGGCATCCCAGGAGAAAAACAGCGAGGTCGCGGTGGTCTGTGCCGCCGGGAGCCCGTTTTGCGGCGCAAGCGAGCGGCTGGCACGGCGGCTCGGCGTGACGCTGACCGCGGAGGCCAGCCCGGGGGGGGCTCCGGCGGTCGCCCTGCGCATCACCGCTGACGGTTTGCAGGCGGAAGCGAACTTCCTCCCGGGCGCGGCGCCGCTGCGGCTCGACTTCACCGGCGGGGCGCTCGGCCACCGCGTCCGCGGCGCCGGCGGCGAGATGCTGATCCGGGCGCTGGGCGGGCGCGGCCTGCAGGTGCTCGACGGCACGGGCGGCCTGGGCCGGGATGCCTTCCTGATGGCCCGTGCGGGCTGCACCGTGACCGTCTGTGAACGCAACCCGGTGGTGCACGCGCTGCTGGAAGATGCGTTGCAACGGGCGGCGCAGACCCCCGAATTGGCCGACGACGTGGCGCGCATCGACCTGCGCCTGGGGGACGCGGCCGGCCTGTTGCGCGATGCGCAGGCGTCCTACGACGTGGTCTACCTGGATCCGATGTTCCCGGAACGCGGCAAGAGCGCGCAGGTGCGCAAGGAACAGCGCCTGCTGCAAAGGCTGGCCGGCAGCGATCCGGAAGCGCCCGAACTGGTGACGCTGGCGCGGCGCGCCGCCCGCAACCGGGTGGTGGTCAAGCGCCCCAAGGGCGCCCCGGAACTGCAGCCCGGCGTGCATGCCGCGCTGCACGCGCGCAAGATCCGCTTCGACCTGTACACGCCCGTGGCGCGCTAGTCAGTTGGCCAGCGTCAGCTGGCGGATGGCCTGGCGGATCTGGTTGCTGAGGGTGAGCCGCGCGTCGGCGACGGTCTCGTCGATGGGTTGCAGGTAGTTCAGCTTGCCGTCCTCGTTGACCGACAGCACTTCCATGCGGATCAGCGTGGCGATGAAGCCGCGGAACAGCGACTTGTCGAAGAACTCCGGCGCGTTGAATCCGTGCAGCGCCGACATCCGCTGTGCGACCAGCTGGCACTGGCCCTCCAGGTCCTCGGCGGTCGCCGTGCCGTTGCCGGCCCGCTGCAGCACGACGATGACCAGGTAGAAGCGCTCGATGGTCTGGCGCACGATGTCCGCGAGCAGGTCGAGCGCGAAGAACTGCGTGGTGTTGTCGGGCGGCCGGTGCAGTTCGTCTCCCTCGCGCACGAGCAGTCCTTCACCCTCGAGGATCTTCAGCCAGTTGCGCGTCACCTCGCCGACCTCGCTCTCGTTCCAGCGCAGGTGCAGCTCCGCGTTCAGGTAGGGATAGATGGTCTGGCAGACGGCGACGAGCCGTTCCACCTCTACGGTGTCGTTGTAACGGAAGATGCAGGCCAGCAGCGAGGGGATGGCGAGCAGGTGCATGATGTTGTTGCGGTAGTACGTCATCAGCACCGCGTTGTTCCCTTCCAGGAAGAGGATATCCCCCAGCGGGTGCGCCAGGCGGCTGAAGAGGCCGAGGTCCTCGACGTAGGAGATCAGGCTGCGCACGTCCATGCCGGTGATGGTCAGCTGCTTGCTGTAGCGGTGTTTCTTCAGCATGCGCCGGTACAGGTCGATCTGCTCCATCAGCGCGCGTTCGTCGATGGCCTGCTTGGGCGTGGACAGAATCGCGACCGCCACCAGGTTGATCGGGTTGACCGCCACGGCGTCGTTGATGCGCGATACCAGCAGCTTGCCGAGCCGGTCCACCGTGCCCGACAGCCAGTACGGCTTGTACTCGTCGCCGTAGTTCTGTGTGCGCCAGTCCGGTTGTGCCTTGTCGAGGTACTTGTCGAGGTAGACCGGCTCGCCGAAGTTCACGTACACCTTGCCGAAGTTGGATTTGAGGTTGCGCAGGGTGCGGATGATGTCGAGCGGGGATTCCTTCTTTTTCTTCCTGCCGCGCAGTTCGCCGAGGTAGGAACGTTCCTCAAGGATCTTCTCGTAGCCGCAGTACACCGGCACGAAGATGATCGGCCGCTTGCTGTCGCGCAGGAAACTGCGCACCGTCATGGACAGCATGCCGGGGCGCGGGTTGAGCGTGCGGCCGGTACGGCTGCGTCCGCCCTCGATGAAATACTCCACCGAGTAACCGCGCGTGAAGACCGCGTGCAGGTACTCGTTGAACACTGCCGTGTACAGCTGGTTGCCCTTGAAGGTACGGCGCATGAAGAAGGCGCCGCCGCGGCGCAGGATCGGCCCGACCACCGGCATGTTGAGGTTGATGCCGGCGGCGATGTGAGGCATCTGCAGGCCGGCGTGGTACAGCACGTAGGACAGCAGCAGGTAATCGATGTGGCTGCGGTGACACGGCGTGTAGATGATCTCGTTGTCCGCCGCGAGTTCCTTCAGGCGATCGAGGTTGTTGATCTCCACCCCGTTGTAGATCTTGTTCCACAACCAGGTCAGCACCAGATCGTACATGCGGATGACGGTGTAGGAGATGTCCGAGGCGATCTCGTCGGCATATTTCCATGCGATCTTCTGCGCCTTGCGGACGTCGATCTTGCGGCTGTCGGCTTCCAGTTCGATCGCCTTGCGCACCGGCACGCTGTCGAGCAGAGAGTTCACCAGCGTGCGCCGGTGTGACAGGTCCGGGCCGATGACGCTGGCGCGCACGTTGCGGAAATGCAGGCGCAGCACGCGGATGATCTTGCGCACGTTCTCCGTCTGGCTGACCTCGGTGTTGACCGCATCGCGCAGGGAGATGGGCCGGTTGAACTGGACAAAGGTGAGGCGGCCCTGGATCAGGATGATGAGGAACTTCTGCAGGCGGCCCGCCACGGCCCAGGTGTCGGACAACAGGATCTTGAAGAAGGAGTTTTCCTTGTCCGGTGAGCGGCCCCAGAACACCGAGACGGGCACGATCTGCAAATCCAGGTCCGGGTCGCGGCTGATTGCCTCGACCAGTGACACCAGGTACGGGCTGGGTTTGCTGGCGCGTCGCGGCCCGGCGAACATGTCGCGTTTCGGCAACAGGTAGAAGATCGACCGGGGTTCCTCGCGGTCACCGATCTCCACGCTGGAGAGCGGGCGCGGCAGTCCGGCCTCCAGGCATTCCTGTTCCACCACCAGCAGGTTGGAGAGCGACTGGTTCTGCAGCACGTAGATGACCGGCTGGTCCGGACGCAGGCCCAGCCGCGACCGGTTCGCGCCCACCGTGCGGGTACGCACCCAGACGAACAGGAGCTTGCGCAGCAGGGCGTAGAAATAACGGCCGATTCTGGTCATGGGAGCCGGCGCTGAACCTCAGGCGGAGAGTGCATGAATTGTAGGGCACCCCCATCATTTGTGCATGCGCCCGGCCGCTGCTGCCGGGCCGGCGGGATGTGCCGGATGGTACGCCCGGAGATCAGTTTTCAGCGAAGATGACGCAGTTCCGCCCGGCATCCTTGGCCTGGTAGAGCGCCGAATCGGCGCGATCGAAGAAGCTTTCCGGTTCGTCCTCCACGTCGGTCAGCGCCACGCCGATCGACATGGTGATCTGGTCGATGGTGCGTCCCGTCTGCTTCTGTTTCAGCCGCAGCCGGCCCAGTGTCTGCTGGAATCCCTCGGCGAGTTTCTGCACCGCCTGCCGCTCCGCATCGCGCACCAGCACCACGAACTCCTCGCCGCCGTAGCGCGCCACGACGGCATTTTCCGGCGCCTGCTCGCGCAGGATCTTCGCCACGGCCTGCAGCACCCGGTCGCCGATGCTGTGGCCGTAGGTGTCGTTGAATTTCTTGAAGTGGTCGATGTCGATCACCAGCAGCGCGATGAGGCTGTCGTGCGAACTGCGGCTCAGGCATTCCTCGAACTTGATGTCGAACGCGCGGCGGTTGAAGACGCCGGTGAGCGGGTCCGACATGGCCAGCAACTGCGACTCGGCGAGGTCGGCGCGCAACTGGTCCACCTCCGCGCTGGCGTGCTGCAGGGTGTCCTGGAACTGGGACTGGTTCTTCAGCGTATCCTGGGTGATCTTCACCAGCGACTGGGCAATCTCGCCGATCGAGCCGGGGGAGCCGGAGACGTCCCGCAGCGCGTCGCCCAGGGCGTGTTCGAACTCGGCGTTTGCGCCGGTGATCCGGCGGATGCTCTCCACCAGTTCGGCGAGGATGCTCTGGATCGCCTCGCTGGCCTTGCTGGAAGCGCCGTCACCGTCCTCGGTGTAGTAATTGCGGTACAGCTCGAGGCTCTTCTCGTGGGTGCAGGCGCCCCGGTTGGTGAGGGTTTCGTCCAGTTCCTCGTTCAGCTTCGGGAAGCGCCCGGACGCGTACAGGTACCAGACCGCGTAATTGATCGGATTCAGCGCGATGCTATAGCGCGAGGTGAACTCGACCACCTTCCGGTGCAGTTCCGCGGCTTCCTCGAGACTTTCCGGGAACTCCATTCACCAACCTCCTCAGGAACCCCCCGATTATAGGTGATTTGCACCGCGTGATGTCCGCATGACCCTTTTTCACCGCCAGCGGCGTTACTCCTCCTGCAGACCACCAGTTCGGGAGAATCAGCATGCATATCATGACCATGGCCGTCCTGTCGGCAGCCCTCGTCCTCGCCGGGTGCGGCGGCAACAGCGGCCACGGCGGAAACGGGGAAGCGAAGCCGCGCGCGGGGGGCATGGAACAGTCCGCCACGCAGCCGGATGTCGTGAATCCCGGCAGGGCGCATCCGGCCGCGCCGGCGGAACCAGTGGTCACGTCCGTGCGGCCGGTGGCGGCCCCGCCACCGGCGGCACGTGGCGCGGATGGACGGGACGCCGTGCAGCCGGCGTTCTCCCCCCCGGTGACCGGCGCCGTCACGCCGCAAGTCGTGCAACGCCGGCCGTGGACGGAGGCCCCGGACCGCGAGAACTACGCGCATATCGCGGAGGGCGGCACCTACCGCGCACGCGAAACGCCGGTGTCCACGTTCAGCGTCGACGTCGACACCGGCAGCTACGCGGTGGTCCGCCGGATGCTCAACGAGGGCCGCCTGCCCGTTCGCGACGCCGTCCGCATCGAGGAGATGATCAACTACTTCGATTACGGGTATGCGGCGCCGCCCGACAGCGGGCATCCTTTTTCAGTGCACACGGAACTCGGGCCCAATCCGTGGAACGCGGGCACGCATTTGCTGAAAATCGGTATCCAGGGCCGGACCGAGGGTCATGCAGGCCTGCCGCCCGCGAACCTGGTGTTCCTGGTCGATGTCTCCGGCTCGATGCGCAGCCCGGACAAGCTGGAACTGCTGAAACAGTCGCTGCGCCTGCTGGTGGCACGCCTGCGTGCCGAGGACCGGATCGCCATCGTGGTGTATGCCGGGGCTTCCGGGCTGGTCCTGCCGGCCACGCCGGGCGACCGGAAGTCCGCCATCCTCGCGGCGCTCGACGGGCTTTCCGCCGGTGGCAGCACCAACGGGGCGGCCGGCATCCGGCTCGCCTACCAGGTGGCCCGCGAGAACTACATCGAAAACGGCGTGAACCGCGTGCTGCTGGCGACCGACGGCGATTTCAACGTCGGCACCGTCGATGTCGCGGCGCTCAAGGATCTCGTCGCGGGGCAGCGCGCCAGCGGCATCTCGCTCACCACGCTGGGATTCGGCAGCGGCAATTACAACGATCACCTGATGGAGCAGATCGCCGACATCGGCAATGGCAACCATGCCTACATCGATCGTCTCGCGGAGGCGCGCAAGGTGCTGGTGGGACAGTTGGCCGGCACGCTCAACACCATCGCCAGTGACGTCAAGATCCAGGTGGAGTTCAACCCGGCCGTGGTGAGCGAGTACCGCCTGGTGGGCTATGAGAACCGCGTCCTGCGGCGGGAGGATTTCAACAACGACCGCGTCGACGCCGGCGAGATCGGCGCGGGACACAACGTCACGGCGCTGTACGAGATCCGCCTGGCCGGACCCGGCAACGCGCCGCGCATCGATCCGCTGCGTTACGGCGGCGGCCGGGAAGAGGCAGATGCCGGGATTCACGGTGAACTGGCCTGGCTCAAGCTCCGCTACAAGCATCCGGGCGCGCCGGACAGCGTGCTCCTGCAACGTCCCGTCCAGGTGCGGGAACTGCGGCGTGACCTGGCCCGGACGTCGCCGGACTACCGTTTCGCTGCGGCAGTGGCCGGCTTCGGCCAGCTCCTGCGCGGCGGCAGCAGCACGGGCCGGTTCGGGTTCGGCGACGTGCTGGAACTCGCGGTCGCTGCCCGGGGCACGGACGCGCACGGTTACCGCGGCGAGTTCATCGGCCTGGTGGAACTGGCGCAGGCGCTCGCGACCCCGCTGAGCCGGCGCGGCGGGGCGCCGGATTCCGTCGTGTACTGAGTACCGGGGCGCGCCGCGGCGGCCGGTCCGGCGGCTGCGTCCCATGCCTTTCACGCCCGCGGTGGATGGGCTACATTGCCGCCGCATGGATGCAGCGGCGGAGCAGGACCCGGAGAGCGACGAGTCGCTGATGCTGCGCTATGCCGCGGGCGACGCGGCTGCATTCGAACAGTTATACGGTCGCTACCGGCGCCTGCTGCTCGGCTACCTGGTGCGGCAGCTGCGCGACCGGGAACGGGGCGAGGA
>JBFKKR010000088.1:0-12827 GCA_041682035.1 Pseudomonadales bacterium
CGGACAGAACACGGTGCGGAACGCACCTGCGGAATCACGGAGTGCAGTCAACGGCCGGATCATCCATGCAGAAACAGCTGTTCGATTCCATGCAGACCGCCCTGCTCGTGCTCAACGGGAAGCTGGAGGTCTGCGACCTGAACGCCGCCGCCGAGATGCTGTTCGGCATCAGTGACAAGCGGGTACGCGGCCTGCACATCCGCAGCCTCTGGCCGGGCGCCAGCGAGGTGATCGGGGAGATCGAGGCCGTGCTCGAAAGTGGCCACGTCTACACCCACCGCCAGGCCTCGCTGGACCTGGCCTCCGGGAACACCATCACCGTGGATTACACGGCGACACCGATTGCCGGCAGCGGCCTCACCCGCAGCCGTATCCTGCTCGAGATCGTGCCGCGTGACCGGTTCGACCGCATCGACCGCGAGGAGGACCGTATCGCGCAATACGAGACCTCCCGTGTCCTGATCCGCGGCCTCGCGCACGAGATCAAGAACCCCCTCGGCGGCCTGCGCGGCGCGGCGCAGTTGCTCGAGCAGGAACTGTCCCAGCCGGAACTGCACGAGTACACCCGCATCATCGTGCAGGAGGCGGACCGCCTGCGGAACCTCGTGGACACCATGCTGGGCCCGCGCGAACCGCCGGCTTTCGCGCCGGTCAACATCCACGAGGTGCTGGAACACGTGGCGGCGCTGGTCCGGGCGGAGGCCGGCGACCGCGTCGGGATCGTGCGCGACTACGACCCGAGCATTCCGGAGCTGTCCGGCGACGCGGCCCAGCTGATCCAGGCCCTGCTGAACATCTGCCGGAACGCGATGCAGGCGGCGTTCGGAGACCGGCAGCCGGCGGAACCGCCCACCATCAAGCTGAAGACCCGGCCGGTGCGGCGCCACACCATCGGCGGCCGCATCCACCGGCTGGTCTGCCGTGTCGACATCATCGACAACGGCCCCGGCATCGCGCCGGACCTGATGGAACGCATCTTCTACCCGATGATCAGCGGCCGCGCCGACGGCAGCGGCCTGGGCCTGTCCATCTCGCAGTCGATCATCCACCAGCACGGCGGACTGGTGGAATGCACGTCGCGCCCGGGCCAGACGCAATTCACCCTGATGATTCCGCTGGAGCACGATTCATGAACACCTCGCCCGACGTCTGGATCATCGACGATGACCAGTCCATCCGCTGGGTGCTGGAGAAGGCGCTGACCCGGGCCGGCATCTCCTGCACCTGCTACGCCTCGGCGCAGGAAGCGCTGGACCAACTCGGCGCGAGCCGGCCGGCCGCCGTCATCAGCGACATCCGCATGCCGGGCATGGACGGGTTCGAGTTCCTGGAAACCGTGCGGACGCAGCACCCGGAGCTGCCGGTGATCATCATGACCGCGCACTCGGATCTCGAGAGCGCCGTGAACTCCTACCGGGGCGGGGCTTTCGAGTACCTGCCCAAGCCCTTCGACATCGACGAAGCCATCGGCCTGGTACGGCGTGCGCTGCAGCACACGCAGGAGCGCGTCACGCGCAACGGCGGCAACGTGCAGCAACCGGAATCGCCCGACATCATCGGCGAGGCCGCCGCCATGCAGGAGGTGTTCCGTGCGATCGGCCGGCTCGCCCATTCCAACATCACGGTACTGATCAACGGCGAGTCCGGCACCGGCAAGGAACTGGTCGCGCACGCCCTGCACCGGCACAGCCCGCGTGCCGAGTTCCCGTTCATCGCGCTGAACATGGCGGCGATCCCGCGCGACCTGATCGAGTCGGAACTGTTCGGCCACGAGAAAGGCGCGTTCACCGGTGCGACGCAGCAGCGCACCGGCCGCTTCGAGCAGGCCGACGGCGGCACGCTGTTCCTCGACGAGATCGGCGACATGCCGGCCGACGCGCAGACACGGCTGCTGCGCGTGCTGGCGGACGGCGAGTTCTACCGCATCGGCGCCCACACGGCGCGCCGCGCGGACGTGCGCATCATCGCCGCCACCCACCAGAACCTGGAGGAACTGGTGCGCGCCGGCAAGTTCCGGGAAGACCTGTTCCACCGCCTGAACGTCATCCGCGTGCACGTGCCACCGCTGCGCGAGCGGCGCGAGGACATCCCGGTGCTGGCCGATCACTTCCTGCGCCGCGCTGCCAGCGAGCTGAAAACCGAACGCAAGCAGTTGCAGCCGGAAGCCGCCGCAGTCCTGCGCGCGGCGCCCTGGCCCGGCAACGTCCGGCAGCTGGAGAACACCTGCCGCTGGATCACCGTGATGGCCAGCGGCCGCGAGGTACAGGTCGGCGACCTGCCGCCGGAACTGCTGCAGGAAGTGGAGGAGAACCAGGGTACGGCGGGCAGCTGGGAGGCACAGCTGCGCAAGTGGGTGGAACAGGAACTGCAGGTGGGCAGCAGCCGGATCCTCGATACCGCCATGCCCCGCTTCGAGTCCATCCTCATCGAGGCAGCCCTGCGCCACACCGCGGGCCGTCGCAAGGATGCCGCGGAACTGCTCGGCTGGGGCCGCAACACGCTGACCCGCAAGATCAAGGAACTGGCACTGGATGCGGCAGAGGACAGCGACGAAGGGGAAGCACTGTAGGTCAGGCTTCAGCCTCTGTCAGTCCAGCACCTCCCGCCAGTAGAGGATGCGGTCGTCGCCACGATACCTGCCGAATACCGCACGTGCTGTCGGCGGGTCCTCGGCATGCACGCCGTCGCCGTCCCAGTCGTGGCGCAGCCAGGGCATGGCCGCCGCATCCAGGTCCACATCGATGTAGCCGGTATTGCCCAGTCCCGGAGCGCTGAACACGAAGCCGGCGGAACCGCCGGTGAACGGGTTGTTGGCGATGCTGGCGGTCGAACTGCCGGCATCGACGGTCACGGTCATGACGCCCGGCGCCGGATCGTTGCCATGATCCGGGCTGCTGTCGTCGTCCACGAAGGCGAGGTCGACCTGGCCGGCGGCCAGCGCGGAGCAGTTGTCCGCGCCGTTGGCGATGAACGCGGTGCCGTCGAAGAATTCCGCCCGCAGCGGCAGCGGCAGGGCCTCCGTCTCGGGACCGAAAGCGCCATCGAGCGCCAGACGGCCCTGGCGGATGTCCGGCGCACCGGTCAGCGGCGTGGCGTCGCACGCGGCGCCGCAACCGACGGCCGCCGCGTTCATGGTGCGTGCCGCGAGGTTCACGTCGTCCGGATCGCCGATACCGTCCACGGCGTCGCCGGATACCCGGACACCGGTCTGCAGGCTGGGGAACGGACCGTCCGTGCCGGCAGTGCGGCCGAAAATCACGCCGGCCTCGTCGAAGTCGACCTGTCCCGCGACCCAGTCCATGGCGTTTGCGAACGTCAGCCGCGCCGACAGGTCGGCGCCGTTGTCGTCCTGCTCGGCCACGACGCCGACACCGCCGGTGAATGCGTAGCCACGCGCGGCGTCGTAGTTGGTGGTCACATCGCCGGCGACATTGCGCGCCCGCAGATCGAAGCGCACCTGCAGGTCCGGCTCATCCATGTAGACGAAACCGTCCGCGCAATCACCGGGCGGGACGGACTCCCCGACCACGCTTGAGGAAACTTCGAAGCGGTCCGGCACGAACCGGCCGATGATCGCGCTCTGCGCGGTGATGTCAGCCGCGCTGTCGCCGAGGTAATCATTGTGGAAGGATACGATGCGCACGCTGCCCACCTCGCTGTAGGTCTGTCCGGTGACGGCCACGCTGCCACCGGCGACGATGTTCGCGGACGTCGTCCCCAGCGTACCCGACACCGCGCCCGGCCCGGTGGGCGTGATCTCCCCGGTTGAGAACACGACCGTGCCGGCGAACTGGGTGGTCAAACCGTTGTCGGTGAGGTCCGCGTCCACGTTCGGCACCCCGTCGCCGTCGTCATCCTCGCCGGCCGCCCAGCGGTAGGCGCCCACGATGTAATCGAAACCGGCGCCCGCGGCGACGAACCGGTTCCCGCTGGCGGCAGTACCGCCCGGGTTCGCGGAACCACTGCTGACCGCGGTCAGTTGCAGGCCGAAGGGCCGGACCACGAAGGCGGCGCTCTGGCCGGTCAGTTGTTCCGGCCCCGGGGGCAGCGCCAGGCGCGCATGCAGGCGAATCGCGCCGGCTTCCGGGTAGATCATCGTGAAGGGCGCGCTGTCCACCGCGTTGTCACCGAAATTCAGGGTGACCGGCAGGTAGTTCGCCCCCCCGTTCCACGCGGGCAGCGTGACACTCGCGGCGGCGCCGGTCACCGTCACCGCGGACCCGGCGCAGACCGCCGGGTTGACGCAGGAGAAGGCCATGTCCACGACGGTGTCACCGAGCAGGAAGGCCTCGCAGGCGCCGGTCTGGTCGTTGGTACGGATGGCCTGCAATCCCAGCCCGCCCCCATTGGGCGCGACGGCGGAGGACTTGTTGGCGATCTGCGTCCGGATGCCGGTGCCTGGCGCACCTTCGTAGAAACGGAACCCGCTCGCCACGAACTGCAACGGCGGGTCATCCGCCGGTGTGGCGTTGTTGCTGGTCTCGGTGACGCCACCGCCGTCGATGACATTGATACTCAGTGTCTCGACATGGGTGTCGCGCAGGTTCAGCACGACCTCGCCACCGTCCGCCACCACGAAGGCGTACGTGGCACTTCCGGAATCAGCTGCGCCGCCGGAGAACGCACCAACGCCGTCCCCGTTGCTCCAGTCCCCGTTTGCCGTGCTGGTGCTGACCTGGACCGTGCCCTCGTAGTCGGCGATCAGGACGCCGGCCGCGTCCAGTGCGCGGATGGTGACCGGTTCCGCCTGGCAGTTGACCGCCTGCCCGGCGTGCACCACCTGGAAGTGATCGACGTTGCCGAGCACGGCCGACTCCACGGCATGCACGGCGTTCACGTCCTCGCCGTTGTCGGCGAACAGGCTCGAACCGTCGAAAACCAGCGTCGCGGTGTCGCTGCTGCCCGTGTACTGCACGATGTCCTCCGGCCCGAACGACAGCCCGCCGAGCGTGGCTGACGAAGTGGTCGACAGCAGCAGATCGCCGGACAGCAACTGGTGCACGCCATCGATATCCCGGGCAGCGCCGAACCGCACCGCCCCGTCAAACAGGAGCGTGGCCGTGTTGGTGGCCGGGTCGTACCGGACGAGGTCCGCCACCCCGAACGTCAACCCGCCCAGCGTTTCACTGCCCCCGCTGACCGACAGGATGAACTGCCCGTTGTCGAGCAGGTGGAAGGCGTCGATGTTGCGGTTGCTGGCGAGCCGCGTGGAGCCGTCGAAGAACAGGGTGGCCCCGCCCGTCGCCGGGTTGTAACGGACGATGTCCTCCGGCTGGAAAGACAGCGCACCGATCGCGGCCGGGCTGTCGGTGGAGAGGTAGATACTGCCATCGCTGGCGACATGCACGGCGTCGACATTCCGGTTGGCGCCGAACACATCGGCGCCGATGAAAATCCGCTGCGAGGTCTTCGCCGCCACGTCATAACGCACGACATCCCCCGCGCGCAGCTTGCCACCCGCCAGCGCCGCGGTGTTGGCGACGAACACGAGCGCCCCGGTGGTGCGCACGCTGAGCGCGCTGGTGCGCGTGTTGCCGGTACCGGAAAGAATCGAGCCGCCATCCAGCAGCAGCGTCGCCACCCTGCTGACCGGGTTGTACTCGACGATATCGTCCTTGTCGAAGCTCAGCCCGCCCAGCGTGGCATTGTTGTCGGTGCTGAGCACGATGTTCCCGTTGGTCTTTTCATGCGCGCCATCGAGGTTGTCATTGTTGGAACTGAAAGCGGACTGGGCCAGGATCGTCCGCACGATCACCTTCGTCGTCACGTTGTACTCGATGAAATCCCCCAGCCCGATCGCCCTGCCGTTGATATAGCGCCCATTGGTATCGATGGACAAAGCGAGGTTGCCGTTGGCGAGCCGTTGCACCGCATCGACATTGGCATCCTTCAGCTTGCCCTTGTTGTCGCGGAAATGCTGACCATCGTCCAGCAGCAACTGCACGTTGCCGGTCGCCGCGTCGTAAAGCACCACGTCGCCTTCATCGATCGAAAAGCCGTTGTTGAACTGCGAGTTGCCGTCGGTGGAGAGCACGAAGGTGGTGTCGCTGAGGGCATGGACGGCATCGATGTCGCCGCCGCTGGTGAAATGCGCCGACACATCGAGCAGTAACCGCGCCGTGTCGGTGGCGGGGTCGTACTCGACGACATCACCCTTGTCGAACGCCAGCGCGCCGAGGTTCGCCTCGCCGGTGGTGGACAGGTTGAAATGGGTGATGTCCGCACGCGCGGAAGCCGCCAGCCACAGCGCCGGCAGCAGCAGCAGCAACAACCTCATGGCCGCGCCCGGACCTCGACGGTGCGGCTGGCGACGAACTGGTCGCCGGCGCCGCTGCGGCACTCGCCGGTACTGCGCAACTGGTAGAACGTCATGCCGCTGACCGTCTCGGCCTGGCAGGACAGGCTGCTGAGCCGGCACTGGGCCAGGAAAGTCTCGTCCCAGGCGGCGGCGCCATTCGGCAGGCCGATGCCGGCACAACCCACGCCGTCCAGGTAGAGCCGGTTCATCGCGAACTGCGCGCCGGATTCAGCCGCGTAGAACGCGCGCACGGTAAGCGTATCCTGCGCCGTCCCGGCAGTGTCCGCCTCCTGCACGCGCAGCATGGTCGCCGCCAGCAGGCTCATCACCACCAAAATGAACACGGCGATCACGATGCTGAAGCCGCGTTGCTGCACCGCGTTCACCACGCGCCGGGACGCAGGACGCCTGTGGCAGCCCGGACATGGCAACCTGCGCCCGCTCGTCACGGCCGGCACCGGATCAGGGCGCATTGCGGATCTGCACCTCGTGGCTGAGCGTGAGCGACTGGCCGGCGCGCGCGACCTGCATCGACACCTGCACGATGGCGCTGCGCTCGGGCGCACCCGCGTGGTAGGTGAACACCGGATTCGTCGTGTCGATCCCTTCGGAAACCACCGTGCTGCTGGCCAGCGCAGGCTGTGCCTGCACCACGTTGAAGCCATAGCCGGCGTAGCGGCGCAGCTGGCCGGCGCTGGCGCCAAAGGCCGTGGTCAGCACGCACCAGCTGACCGGGCTGCCGGTGAAATAGACCCGCCGCGTTGGCGACGCGTGCGGGAACCGGTGGCTGTCCGCCATCGTCACATCGCTGATGCGCGTGCTGCCGCCGTTCGGCGCGACAGAGGAGAACGCGTTGAGGCTGGCGCTGGCGGACACCGAGTAGACCTGCGCAGTGGAGACCGGGTAGACCGCCACGTAGGCCGCCCCGGAGACATCCACCGGCGGCGTGACCACCGAGAACTGCGCGGCGGCCGGGCCGCCCCCGGCTGCGGGGAAATCCAGCGCGGCGCTGGCGCCGTCGGCATCGGGCACGTCGAGGTACTGGCTGGCCGCGATCACCGGCAGGAACTCGATGCATTGCGGGACATCGGTACGCACGCTGCCCGGCAACGCGTTGCGCAGTTCCCGCTGCAGGCGCTCCACTGCCAGGCGCCCGTGCGCCGCCAGGTCGCTGGAGCGGACCGCGATGGCATAGCCTTCCGCGCTGTCCGTGATGTAGCGCACGGTGCCGATCATCAGGATGGAGAGCAGCAGCAGCACGGTGATCATCTCCACCAGCGTGAACGCGCGCGCCGCTCTCAAAACCCACCCCGGTACGCGGCGAAGGAGAACGATGTGCCGTCGAAGGCAGTCGCCGTGACGCGGATGCGCTTGGCGGTCAGTTCCTGCGCGCCGGCCTCGTTGACGATGCCGTCGAAGTCGCCGTCGTAAGCGACGTCGACCTCGACGCAGTAGCCGTCGTAACCGGCACGGGTCTGCCCGCGCGAATCGCGCAGCGAGGGACTGCTGAGCGGGTTGGCGGTCTGGCACACCGCCGCGTTGCCTTCCTTCAGCGCGTGGTAGTCGTCAACGTCGTTCCACCCCGCCCGCACCTCGCCCGCGTCCGGACCGAACGCGGCCAGTGCGGTGCAGGTGGCGGTGGTCAAGCAGGACGGCACGCCTCCCAGCGGCGTCTGCTGGTCGTAGCGGCGCGAGAGGGCCTCATCGAGATAAAGCTGCGCCAGTTCGATCACGCGGTAGCGGACGTGCGGACCGCCGGACTCCTGCATGCCACGCTGCGCGCTGAGCAGGACGCCGGCCAGCGACACGCCGACGATGATGATGAAGACGACCAGTTCGACCAGCGAGAAGCCGGCCTGCACCCGGACCCGGGGCCGGTCAGTAACAGCCGCCGGCATGCGCGAATCCCGAGGGCTCGATGCACAGTTCCGCAGCACCGTCGGCGTCCAGGTCAGCGGCCAGGGCAGACGGGCAGGCAACCGGGGCCGCCGACTGCAGCGCCCCCTGCGGGTCGAACTGCAGGATGCCCAGGGGCCCGAACGGGTAGACCAGGTCGTCATTCATGCGGACCGTTCGCAGCACCGAGATCGAAGCCAGTGTGCGCGAGGCATCCGTGCGGACGCAACTTGCCGGCGGCGGGCCGCTCTCGACGCGGATCTCGCCGGCGCCGTGATCCAGCAACAGTTGCACGCGCACGGCGGCGCCGCGGGACATGGCCTGCCGTTGCGCGAACCGCGCCATGGCCAGGAAATCGCCCGCGCCGGTGCTGACCGCGAACTGGGAAACACTGAAGAAGGCGGGGCCGGCAGTCACGCTGAGGATGCCGATCAGCACCAGGGTGACGATCAGTTCGACGAGGCTGAACCCGGCGGCGGACCCAGAACACGAAAGGGGCCGGTGAACGGCCCCTTTCGCGCACGTTGGCAGGGGGCCGGTCTCAGGCAAGGATCCTCACCCGCAGGGCTGACCGACCCACCGGATCAGGGTTGCGGATTGTTACCACCGACTGCGCCCGTCGCGGACTCGTAGGTGATCGTGCGCGCCACGCCGGTATCCGCCTGGTAGGCGTACGTGCACTGGGTGCCGGCGACGCTGGCCCAGTAGTCGGCATTGGCATTGGCCGCGGTGGCGGTATCCACGGTGGGGGCGCCGGTCTGCAGCACGCCATTCCAGACCTGCACGCAATGCGCCTCGGTGGAGAGCGCGGCGGCATCGGCCGTGGTGGAGACCGGGTAGCCGGTGGCGTTGGCATCCACCGTGCCGTCCCCGAAACCAGGTACGTTCGTCTGCGCCGCCGTGTACCCCTTGGCCGTCCACTGGGCCCGGAACAACGCCACGCCCGACGCCATCGCGCCACGCACGCCGCTGACGGCTGCATAGTGCGCGTCGGAGGTCAGGCTGATGAAACGCGGCAGTGCGACGGCGGAGAGAATCCCGATCAGCACGATGACGACGATCAGTTCGACGATGGTGAACCCCCGTTGCCGGCGCGGCTGACAGTTCTTCATGGAGACACTCCGGATGTTGGAAGCGGGCCGCTGGCACGCAGCAAAATGATGGCTCCGGCTCAGTTTAGCATGTGACCAGCAGCCGCCATCACGTGGCCACACCGGCCAGATCCCACAGGGGCAGGAACACGCCGAGCGCCAGGATCAGCACGAGCATACCCACGAATATGATCATGATGGGTTCGATGGCGTCGGCCAGTTGCTTGAGATCGTAGTCCACCTCCTGCTCGTAGAACTGGGCCACCTCGACCAGCAGCTCGTCGACCTGGCCGGTCTCCTCGCCCACGGTCAGCATCTGCATCACCAGCGGCGAGAACATCCGCGTCGCCGCGGCCGAGCGCACCAGGTTCTCGCCGCGCTCGATACCGGCGGAGATCTCGCGCACCTTGCTGCCGATGTAGTCGTTGCCCACCGCCGTGGAAACCACTTTCAGGGTCTGGATGATGGGCACCCCGGCGGCACTCATCATGGCGAAGGTGCGCGCGAAACGGCCCATGGCCACCCGTTCGAAGATGCCGCCCACCA
This sequence comes from Pseudomonadales bacterium, assembly GCA_041682035.1. Lineage (GTDB taxonomy): Bacteria > Pseudomonadota > Gammaproteobacteria > Pseudomonadales > JBFGWM01 > JBFJWR01. Next base: position 9,832 of record JBFKKR010000088.1, read on the forward strand.
GCGGCAGCCGCAACTTGTAGCGGTCCCAGGCGACGCGGCCGCGCTCGGTCTCGATGTAATGCCGGAAGCCGAAGTAAGCGCCCACCAGCGCGGCCAGGATCAGCGGCCACCATGCCACCGTGAACTCGGAGATGCCGATCAGCAGGCGGGTCTGCCAGGGCAGTTCGGCGCCGAAGCCGGCGAACACCCTGGCGAAGGCCGGGATCACGAACAGGTTGATCACGGCAATGGCGACAGCGATGGAGATGACCACGAACATCGGGTAGCGCGTCGCCGACTTCATGCGCTTGATGGTCTCCCGCTCCAGCTCGAGATAGGCGGCGATGCGGGCGAAGGCCTCGTCCAGCCGGCCGGTGTTCTCGCCGACGTGGACGATGCTCAGGTAGAGGCGGTTGAAGATCTTCGGATGCCGCGCCATCACGCCGGCCAGGTCGCCGCCGCCCTCGATGCCGGCGCCGATGTCCTTCAGCGCGAGTGCCAGGGTCGGATTGCGCACCGTCGCCACCATCCCGCGCAGGGCCCGGTTCAGCGGAATGCCGGCCCGCATCAGGCTGTGCATCTGGCGGCTGAAGATGACCAGTTCCTCCAGGCTCACCCGGGGCGGCGGCAGAATCCGGCGCAGGTCGAACGCTGTACCCCCCGGCTCCGTGCCGTCCTCGCTGACCTCGAGGATGCGCACCGGCGTGACGCCGCTGCCACTGAGCTGCCCGGCGACCGCCATCGCGCTGGCCGCCTCGAGCACGCCCTCCACTTGCTTGCCGCCACCGTCACGGCCCTGGTACCGGAAGTGCGGCATCTCAGGGGCCGTCCTCGCCGGGGAGGTCCAGGTTCAACGGCTGCGGCTGCGGCACCGGCGCGGCCGCTTCCGTTTCGGCGGCGGACGGTCCGGCCGGCGCCGCCGGTTGCACCGCAACGTCCTCCTGCACCTGCTCGCAGACGCGCATGACCTCCGAGAGCGTGGTGATTCCCTGCAACGCGTAATGCATCGCGCAGTCCAGCAGCGGCTCGTAGTGCCGGCTGGCCCGCGCGACCCGGGCGAACAGCGCGGTGTCGGCCCGCCGCAGCGCATCCGCCATCGGCTCGTCGACCTCGAGATACTCGAACACGCCGATGCGACCCCGGAAGCCGACCTGGTTGCACTGGTTGCAACCCATGCCCTGCATGAAATGCATTGCTTCGGCGCGCGGCGCCCCGAACGCCTCGACCAGCCAGGCGTGTTCCTGCGCGGTGACGAGATGTTCGACCCGGCAGTTCTCGCAGACCCGGCGCACCAGCCGCTGGGCCAGCACGCAGCGCAGCGCCGACGCGGCCAGGTAGCCTTTCACGCCCATGTCCACCAGCCGCATGGCGCTGCTGACCGCGTCGTTGGTATGCAGCGTGGACAGGACCAGGTGGCCGGTCATCGAGGCGCGCAGGGCGATCTCCGCGGTTTCCTGGTCCCGGATCTCACCGACCAGCAGCACGTCGGGGTCCTGGCGCAGGGCGGCGCGCAATACCGTGGCAAAGTCGAGCCCGATCTTCGGGTTGACCTGCACCTGCTGGATGCGCTGCAGCTGGTACTCCACGGGGTCCTCGCAGGTGATGATCTTCACGGCCGCGATGTTCTTTTCCTGCAACGCCGCGTACAGCGTGGTGGTCTTGCCGCTGCCGGTCGGCCCGGTGACCAGGATCAGTCCGTGCGGGCTCCGGATCTGGCGCCGGAAGCGTTCCAGGATGCCTGCGGGCATGCCGACCGCGTCGAGGTTGCCGGCGCCCCCGGACGCGTCCAGGATCCGCATCACCACCGACTCACCGTGCTGGGTCGGCATGGTCGACAGCCGCACGTCGATCGGCTTGTCGCGCACCTTCAGGTGGAACCGGCCGTCCTGCGGCAGGCGCTTCTCCGAGATGTTCAGGCCACTCATCAGCTTCAGGCGCAGCACCAGCGCCTGGTTGATGCGCTTCTCCTTCAGCACGTTCTCCTGCAGCACCCCGTCGACACGGCTGCGGACACGGATCAGGTTCTTGTCCGGCTCGATGTGAATGTCGGACGCGCCCAGCTGCATGGCGTCCTCGAATATGTAATTGATGAGCCGCGCCACCACCGCGCTGCCCTCGTCCTCGCCCTCGTCCAGTTCGGAGAAGTCGAAGGAATCGTCGATCAGTTCCTCTTCGAGGTCGGCGGCCAGTTCCTGGATGTCGGAGGTACGCCGGTACACCCGGTCGAGGGCATCGAGCAGGTCGGTCTCGCGCACGAAGGCCTGCTGGAAACTGCCACCGAGCAGGCGCGACAGTTCGTCGAAGGCGAAGATGTCGGTGGGATCGGACATGCCCACCAGCAGGTGGCCGTTCTCCTCGCCGAGCACGATGGCGCGGAAGCGTCGCGCGTGCGCCTCGCTCAGCCGGCTCACCAGCTGCGGCTGGAAGGCGTGGTTCTTGACGTCGATAAAGGGGATGTGGAGCTGCTGCGAAAGCAGGCTCAGCAGGCGGATTTCATCGACGAACCCCAGGTCGACCAGGATGCGACCGATGCGCTTGCCGGTCTTCTTCTGTTCCGCGAGACCCTGCGTGAGCTGCTGCTCGGTGATCAGGCCGTGCTCGACGAGCAGGTCCCCGACGCGGATTTTCTTCGGTGCATTCAACTTGCGAGCGCTCCCGCAGTGCCATCCCTGCCCGTGCAGTACAGCACAGGCCGGACCGTCCGCAGTGGGGTTCCGCTAGGAATCACCCACCTGCGCCAGGGCCGCCAGCCGCTCGTTCGCGAACCGGCGCAGGCCGTCCTGATCACCGGACAGCTTGGCGCCCTCGCGATAGGCATCGCCGGCCTCCTTCGGCATGGCACTGGCCTCCAGCGACACCGCCAGCCCCACCCACCAGTTCGCCTGCGGCGGGTAACGCTGCAGCAGGTTGCGGTACAGCGCGGTGGCCGCGACGTGGTCGCCGAGCTTTTGCGTGCTGACCGCCAGCATGGCGAGAAACTCCGGCGAATCGGTTTCCGACGGGGGGACCGCCTGCAG
>JBFKKR010000089.1:0-12804 GCA_041682035.1 Pseudomonadales bacterium
CTCACGCGCCGCCAGCTCGCCGCCGTGCAGCTGATCGGTGAATGGCGCGAGCGCACCGCGATCGAACGGGACCTGCCCCGCAACTGGGTCATGCGCGACGACGACCTGCTCGCCATCGTCACCAGCAACCCTGCGTCGGTGGCGGAACTGCGCCAGGTCCAGGGGCTCCAGCGCGCCTCCCGCGAGCGCAACGGCGAGAAGATCCTGGCGTTGCTGCGCGAGGCGGAGCAGGTGCCGGATGCGGAGTGCCCGGAACTGCAGGACCTCCCACCGACCGCGCAGACGCGGAAGCTGGTGCAGCAACTCATGGACGTGGTGCGGGCGCGGGCGAAGGAACTGGACCTGCCCCCGGAACTGCTGGCGCCGCGGCGGCGCGTGCAGGCGCTGGTGAACGCAGGCTATCCCGACGGACCCTGGGAATTGCCTGCCAGCCTGCGCGGCTGGCGTGCCGAAGCGGTCGGCGAGCGCCTGCTGGCCACGCTGCGGGAGGCCACGGAGCCGGCCGCATGATCTGCCAGGTGTACCGCAGCAGCCGGCGTGACGAGATGTACCTCTACCTGCCGGCCGACGCCGACCCCGCGAAGCTGCCCGCGGCGCTTCTGAAACAGTTCGGCCGGCCGGAGCCCGCGATGCGGATTCATCTCGCGCCGGACCGCAGGCTGGCCCGCGCCGACGTGCAGCAGGTGCTCGAGGCGATCCGTACGCAGGGCTTCTACCTGCAGATGCCGCCCAATCCGCTGATCGGCAAGTAAGCCCGCGCCGGTTTCAAGCTTCCGGACATGCAGCTAACATGTCGGCATCCGGATGTTTTGGGGCAGGCATGATCAGCAATCTCGACTATCTCTACGGCTGGTGCGCCTACCTGGCCGGCGCCACGCTGGCGTTCCTGGTCTGGTGGCAGATCACCAGCCCGATCCGCGTCGACGGCCTGCGCGAGGTCCTGCGGCTGCTGGGGTTCGTGATCCTGTTCACGCCGTGGTACGCGGATCCCGAACAGGACCGGCGCCGGGGCGGCGGTAAGGTGACGGCCGAGGTGCTGATCGGGCAGGCGGCGCCGGCGCAACAGGACGAGCGCGTCCACCTCGCGCCCGCCGTCATCATCGCCCTGCTCGAGGCCATGTTCGACGGCCCGGCGCAGGCGGTGCGCGGACTGCGCCCGATCCTGTTCGCGGCCGTGGCCGGGCTGGTCCTGCTGGTCCCGCTGCAGTTGCTGCGGGCGCTGCTGCGCCGCCGCAGGCCACGCGTCGCCCATGAGTGACTGCATCTTCTGCGCCATCAGCGCCGGCACGGCCCCGGCCTCGTTGGTGTGGCGGGACGCGCAGAGCATGGCTTTCATGGATGTTTTCCCGTGGGCACCCGGCCACGTGCTGGTGATCCCGCACCGGCATGCCGTGCACCTGCACGAGCTCGATACCGAACTGCGCTCGCACCTGTTCGAGGTGGCGAACCGCGTTCGTCAGGCCATGCCCGCAGCCGGCATACCCTGCGATGGCGCCCATTTCTTCGTCAACGACGGCAAGGCCGCCAACCAGAGCGTCCCACATGTCCACGTGCACGTGCTGCCGCGGCGTTGGGGGGACGGGAAAAAGGTGCTCGCCAGTTTCACGGCGCGCTGGGCGAAGCTGGCGCTGGGACGGGCCGCCGCGCGCGGGGAACTGGACCAACTGGCCGGGCCGCTGCGGGCCGAACTGGAAAAGGGCCGTGTGTGAACTGCTCGGAATGAGCGCGAACGTCCCCACGGACATCTGTTTCAGTTTTGCCGGCCTGATGCGCCGCGGTGGCGCCACCGGACCGCACCGCGATGGCTGGGGCATCGTTTTCTACCAGGGCAAGGGCATGCGAGGATTCCGGGACCCGGACCCGAGCGCACGCTCCGAGATCGCCCAGCTGGTACGCCGCTTCCCGATCAAGAGCGACATCGTCGTCGCGCACATCCGGCAGGCGAATTCCGGACGTGTCTGCCTGGAGAACACCCATCCGTTCAACCGTGAGCTGTGGGGGCGCTACTGGTCGTTCGCCCACAACGGGCAGCTGCGCGGCATGAAGCGGCGGCTGCCGCTGGGCCGTTTCCGGCCGGTGGGCACGACTGACAGCGAGCATGCCTGCTGCTGGATGCTGGCGCGCATCGAGGAGCGCTTCCCCGCGCCGCCACGGCGCCAGGCGGAACTGGCGCAGTTCGTGCACGGGCTGTGCGAGGAACTGCGCGGGTTCGGCGTCTTCAACATGCTGCTCAGCGACTCACGCGTCCTGTACGGGTACTGCGCGACGAAGATGGTCTGGCTGACGCGGCGCGCTCCGTTCGGCGAGGCGCAGCTCAGTGACGACGACGTGACTGTCAATTTCTCGCAGGAAACCACGCCACGGGACATCGTGACCGTGGTCGCCACGGCGCCGCTGACGCGCAACGAACGCTGGCAGCAGATGCAACCCGGCGAACTGCGCGTGTTCCGGCGCGGGCGGGTCAGCCTCGGCGGCACGGCCGGCGCGGGGGAATGAGCCCGGACGCGAACCGGCACGGCGGGGTGCTGCGCCGTCTCCGTCGTATCTTCGCCCGCCTGCAGCGCAGTCACCTGGTCGCGGTCAGCAGCGGCTTCGCTATCGGCGCGATGCTCATCGTCCTGCAACTGTACTCCCGCGCCGGCGGCGACGACCTGCTGTCGCGGCTGGATTACCTGGTCTACGACCTGCGCTACGAGTTGAACCTGCAGCCCTACACGCCGGGCGATCACCGGATCGTCATCATCGACATCGACGAAACCAGCCTGGCCGCGGAGGGCCGCTGGCCGTGGAGCCGGGTCAAGATGGCGCGCATGGTCAGGAGGCTGGCCGAGGCGGGTGTCGTGGTGATCGGTTTCGACATCGTGTTCTCCGAACCGGAGCGCAATGTCGCCAGCGAGATGCTCGAGGCCCTGCAGCGCGCCGGCGTCCGGCCGGAACTGCGCAGTTCCATACGCAGCCTGGAAAAGGGCTTCGACGCCGACAGCCTGTTCGCATCCGTCCTCGACCAGACCGACGTGGTGATGGGCTATTTCCTGCATGCTGAGCAGAGCATTCGCGTGGGGGAACTGCCGCCGCCCGTCCTGGCCCTCGACGCGTCCGAGGCGGGCCGGTTCGCGGTCCGCAATACCATCGGTTACACCACGACGCTGCCACGGCTGCAGCGCGGCGCTGCCGGCACCGGTTTCGTCTCGGCGGATCCGGACGCGGACGGCGTGGTGCGGCGCACGCCGCTGCTGCTGCGGCACGGCAACGCGCTGTACGCGTCCTTTCCCCTCGAAATCGCCCGGGCCTACCTGCTGCAGCCGCAGATCCGCGTGCACACCGCGTCGGGCGGCGGCATGCGGTTCGTGACCGGGGTACAGGTGACGGATGCGGTGATCCGCACGGACGCGCGTGGCCAGGTGGTGGTGCCTTACCGCGGCCCGCGCCGGACCTTCCCCTACATCCCGGCGACGGACATCCTCAATGGCACGGCGGACAGGGAACTGCTGTTCAACAGCATCGCGCTGGTCGGCACGTCGGCCATCGGCCTGTTCGACCTGCGCGCCACGCCGCTGGACAAGAACTTCCCCGGGGTCGAGGTGCACGCGTCCATTCTCGACGGCATCCTCAACGGTGGCTTCCCGTTCCGGCCGGAGTGGCAGCAGGGCGCCAACCTGGCCGTGATGGCGGCGCTGGCGCTGCTGTGCGCGCTCCTGTTTCCGTTGCTCGGCCCGGCCTGGCTCACGCTGCTCGGCAGCGGGCTGGTGGTGGCGCTGTGGCTGCTCAATTTCCACCTGTGGCGTGCGCAGGGCCTGGACCTGCCGCTGGCAGGGGTCTCGCTGGTGGTGGTGCTGATCATGGTCACCAACCTGGTGATCGGCTTTCTGAAGGAAACCAGCCAGCGCCGGAAGATCAAGGGCATGTTCGACCAGTACGTGCCGCCGGCGCATATCGAGACCATGCTCGCGGCCGGCAGGGGGGAGGCACTGGAGGGCGAGAACCGCGAGATGACCGTGCTGTTCGCCGACGTGCGCGGATTCACCAGCATCTCGGAAAAGCTCAGCGCTGCCGAGATCAAGGAGTTCCTGAACACCTACCTGACGCCGGTGACGGAGGCGATCTTCGAGCACAACGGCACCATCGACAAGTACGTCGGCGACATGGTGATGGCGTTCTGGGGCGCGCCCCTGTCCAACCCGGACCATGGGACCGACGCGGTGCGCGCCAGCCTGCGCCTGCTGCAACTGACGCGGGAAATGGAGGCGGTCATGCGCGAGCGCGGCTTCCCGCCTGTTGCGGTGGGCATCGGGCTCAACAGCGGCTTCATGAACGTCGGCGACATGGGTTCGCGCTACCGGCGCGCGTACACGGTGATCGGCGACGCGGTGAACCTCGCGGCGCGGCTGGAGGGGATGACCCGGGTCTATGAAATCGACCTGATCGCCGGCGACGGCACGCGCGACGCGGCGCCCGGGTTCGAGTGGCGCCTGCTCGACCGCATCCGCGTCAAGGGCAAGGAGCAGGCCACGCGAATCTGGCAGCCGGTCGCGGAGAAGGGCCAGATCAGCGAGGCGAAGGCGAAGGCCCTGCTGGGTTACCGCATGGCGCTGGATGCGTACTTCGGGTGTCGCTGGGAGGAGGCCAGGCGGCGTTTCCGCCGCCTGCTGGAGAATGCGCCGGACCGGGACGAGTCCGCCCTGGCGCAGGTGTTCCTGGAACGCATCGGGACGCTGGAGCGCGTCGGGGTCGAACCGGACTGGGACGGCAGTTACCGGTTCACGCAGAAGTGAGCCCGGGCGGCAGCCCGGCCGGAACTACATGCCGCCCGGCGGACCGTTCTCCGGCGCGCCCGGTATCGGGACTCCGCCCAGCGGCGTCTGGTCGAGCAGGGTCTCGGTGCTGCGCAGCAGCGGGCTGATGAAGCCGCCGTTGCCCTCGTTGCCGGGATCTCCGCCGCCGCCGGAACCGGCTGATGCCTGGTCGGTGGTCTCCTGCGGGTTCTCGGCATCGTGCTCGGCCAGTTCGGTGCCCAGCCCGCCCAGGTCGTCCAGTGCGTCGGTGCCCTGCGGCGCCTCGCCCTCGTTGACGAGGGCGCCGCGGAAATCGTAATCCGGGCCGATCAGTACAGAGCCCTGGTCGTTGAAAACCTGCACGGCTCCCTGCCAGACGAACACCGACAGCTGGTCGCGGTCGCTGTTGATGTTGGAGTAGAAATAGGTGCCGCGGATGCTCAGGCTGGCGAGCGGGGTCTTCACCTGGTAGGCGCCCTCGTTGACCTTGGAGATGGCCCCGGTGAGGCTGCGGAAGCCGCCGCTGACCAGTTCGATCACGAAGGAATCGGGCTTGCCGGGCGTCTTGTGGGAGAACTCGCGGATCTGCAGCGTGGATTCCTCGTCCAGCGAGACCACGGAGCCGTCGACGAAGCGCAGGCCAACGCGGCTCTGCGCGCCGGTGCGGACCGCGTCGCCGCTGAATATGTCCCCGCGGCGCGTCAGCCTGCGGACGGCGCCGGCCCGTTCCGCATCGACCTGGTTGCGGGTCACGAGCACTTTGCCTGCCGAGTCGCCGGCCGCGGCTGCGGGCAGTGCGGGCGCGAGCGCCAGCATCGCGAGAGCGATCGTTCTCAGCAGGGTCCGGACGGACATGAGGGCTTCCCGGAAAATATCGGAGTCATCTTCACAGGGTACCCGGACCGGCGGCGTCAGGACATCCGACCAAAGTCGGGGAAGCTTCAATTGAACCGATTTGAGCGGTTACTGAACCATTTCCTGCTCTGTGAACACGCCCTCGAACAGCGCGCCGCTCAGGTAACGTTCGCCGGAATCCGGCAGCACCACCACGATCTTCCGGCCACGGTACGCATCCTGCCGCGAGATCCTGACGGCGGCCGCCGCCGCGGCACCACAAGAAATGCCGGCGAGGATGCCCTCCTCGGCCATCAGCCGGCGCGCCATCCCGATGGCCTCCTCGTTGGTGACCTGCTCGACCTGGTCGACCATGGACAGGTCCAGGTTCTTCGGCACGAAACCGGCGCCGATGCCCTGGATCTTGTGTGGTGACGGCGTCGGTGTCTCGCCGTTGCGGGTCTGCGTGATGACCGGCGAGGCGCTCGGTTCGACCGCGATCGAGGTGATGGTGTGCGCGGCGGTCTGCTTCAGGTAGCGGGAGACCCCGGTGAGGGTGCCACCGGTGCCGACGCCGGCGACGAACACCTCGACCTTGCCGTCGGTGTCGCGCCAGATCTCCGGCCCGGTGGTCTCCTCGTGGATGGCGGGGTTGGCGGGATTGTCGAACTGGCGCGCCATCCAGTACCGGTCCGGATCGGCCGCCAGGATTTCCTCGGCCTTCGCGATCGCGCCGGGCATGCCCTTCGCGCCCTCGGTGAGCACCAGTTCCGCGCCCATCGCCTTCAGCAGCTTGCGCCGTTCCAGGGTCATGGTCTGGGGCATGGTGAACAGGCACTTGTAACCCTTCGAGGCGGCCACGAAGGCCAGGCCGATGCCGGTGTTGCCGCTGGTCGGCTCCAGGATGGTCCGGCCCGGCAGGATGCCGTCCAGCTCGGCGGCGCGCACCATGGAATAGGCGATGCGGCACTTGACCGAGTTGGCCGGGTTGCGCGATTCGATCTTCGCCCAGATGTCGGCGCCCTCGTTGACCCGGTTCAGCCGCACCAGGGGCGTGTCGCCGATGGAAGCGGCCTGTTGATCGAACTGGGTCATGGCGATTCTCCGCTGGCGGTGGGTCGCGAGGAATCCTAGTCCCATTGGAGGGGCGGTGCCACTCTCATGCATGGCCTGTAAGGCTGAAGCCTTACCCACGGTTTGTGTAGCAGACTCTGGCTGGTAAGGCTGAAGCCTGACCCGACGCGGTTGGCCGTAGGTCAGACTTCAGTCCGACCGGGTGACCCATCCATGCAGTCGATGTACAGTATCTACCTAACACTTGTTCGAATGAGGCTGGATGGATGAAATTTTCCGGGACCGAGCGCTACATCGCCACGCACGACCTGCAGATGGCGGTCAACGCTGCCGTCACCCTGCAGCGGCCCCTCCTGGTCAAGGGCGAGCCCGGCACCGGCAAGACGCTGCTGGCCGAGGAAGTGGCCCAGGCGCTGGGGTACCCGCTGATCCAGTGGCACATCAAGTCCACCACGCGCGCGCACCAGGGCCTGTACGAATACGACGCCGTGTCCCGCCTGCGCGACTCGCAACTCGGCGAGGAAAAGGTGCACGACGTCCGCAACTACATCATCAAGGGCAAGCTGTGGGAGGCCTTCGCCGCCGATGAGCAGGTGGTGCTTCTGATCGACGAAATCGACAAGGCCGACATCGAGTTCCCGAACGACCTGCTGCAGGAACTCGACCGCATGGAGTTCTACGTCTACGAGACGCAGGAAACCATCAAGGCGAAAAAGCGGCCGATCGTGATCATCACCAGCAACAACGAGAAGGAACTGCCCGACGCGTTCCTGCGCCGCTGTTTCTTCCACTACATCAATTTCCCGGATCGCGAGACGATGCAGCAGATCATCGAAGTGCACCACCCGGGCATCAAGAAGCAGCTGGTCAGGGACGCCATGGACATGTTCTTCGACGTGCGCAAGGTGCCGGGGCTGAAGAAGAAGCCGTCCACCTCGGAACTGATCGACTGGCTGAAGCTGCTGCTGGCTGACGACATTCCCGAGGACGTGCTGCGGAACCACGACACCAGCAAGGCCATCCCGCCGCTGTATGGCGCGCTGCTGAAGAACGAGCAGGACGTGCACCTGCTGGAGAAGCTCGCGTTCATGACGCGGCGGGAAAACCGGGGCTGAAACCATGCTGCTCGGTTTCTTCCAGCAACTCCGGGATGTCGGCCTGCCGGTCACCATCCGCGAGTTTCTCGACCTGCTCGGCGGGCTGGAGGAACACCTCGCGTTCGCGAGCGAGGACGATTTCTATTACCTCGCGCGCGCCTGCCTGATCAAGGACGAGAAGCACTACGACAAGTTCGACCTCGCCTTCGGCGCCTACTTCAGGGGGCTGGACGATCTCGACGACCTGCTGAAGCTGGCGATTCCCGACGAGTGGCTGCGCAAGCGTTTCGAGGAGGCGCTCACCGACGAGGAAAAGGCGAAGATCCAGTCGCTCGGCGGCCTCGAGAAACTCATGGAGGAATTCAAGAAGCGCCTGGAGGAACAGAAGAAACGCCACGAGGGCGGCAGCAAGTGGGTGGGCACGGGCGGTACCTCGCCGTTCGGCGCCTATGGCTACAACCCGGAGGGTTTCCGGGTCGGCCAGGATGGCGGGCGCAACAGGAGCGCGGTGAAGGTCTGGGACCAGCGCCAGTTCCAGAACCTGGATGACAGCGTCGAACTCGGCACGCGCAACATCAAGGTGGCCCTGCGCCGCCTGCGCAAGTTCGCCCGCGAGGGGGCCGAGGAGGAACTCGACCTGGATGACACGATTGCCTCCACCGCGCGCAACGCCGGTCTGCTCGACATCCGGATGCGTCCGGAGCGCCACAACAAGGTCAAGGTGCTGCTGTTCCTGGACGTGGGCGGTTCGATGGACCCCCACATCCGGCTGCTGGAGGAGCTCTTCTCCGCCTGCAAGACCGAGTTCAAGCACCTGGAGTACTTCTACTTCCACAACTTCCTCTACGAGTCGGTCTGGAAGGACAATCTGCGGCGCAGCCAGGAACGTACGAAAACCCTCGACCTGATGCACAAGTACCCGCACGACTACAAGGTCATCTTCGTGGGCGACGCCTCCATGGCGCCCTACGAGATCACCCACCCGGGCGGCAGCATCGAGCACTGGAACGAGGAGGCCGGCGCGGTCTGGATGCAGCGCATGGCCGAGACCTGGCCGAAGCTGGTCTGGCTCAATCCCACCCCGGAGAAATACTGGGACTACACCCCCTCCATCGAGATCACCCGCGAACTGGTCGAGCGGCGCATGTACCCGCTGACGATCCGCGGCCTGGAGGACAGCATGCGCTACCTTTCGCGGTAAAGGCCCCCGCTGTCGCGGCATCCTAGATTCGCAATTGCGGATATTTCTCATAAAAGTGCTATAAATACATGTGATGCCTGCCGAATTCGGCAGGCCGCCGCCTGTTGCCCGAGGTGGAGGGGCAGGCGCGATTGTCCGGCCACGAAGAAGACAAACATATGGCACGTGACCAGCAGGGGGAGGGCGGCAACGCGCCCGATGCATTCCTGGCGGAATGCCAGGTGCTGTGGCAGAAGGCGATGGCCCTGGCAGGGGACGCCTACGCCGCCCAGCGCGAGGAACTGGAGCAGCGCCTCGCCGAGGCGACCGAGGAGACGCGAAAGCTCCGCGAGCAGGTCGACCCCCTGGTCCACACGCGCGAAAGCCAGGCCCGGTCGCTGGTCGATCTCGACCGCCAGCTGAAGACCCTGCAGAGCACGCTCAACCAGGAGCGCGAGGAGAACGCCGGCATGCGCGAACAGTACGCCGCGCGTGAGCGTGAACTGAAAGAGGCGCTGGAAAGCCAGGCCCGCGTCGACGCCAAGCTGCGCGAGGCGGAAGCCGAGACGCTGGCCGCGACCGAGAAGGCGGCCGCCGCCCAGAAGCGGCTGAAAGAACTGGAGGAGAATTTCCAGGGCAGCGTCAACCAGGCGGTGGCGGACGTGCAGTCACAGCTCAACAAGGTGTCCTCGAAGCTGGAGGTCATCACCGCCGAGCGCGACCGGCTCAACCGCGACCTCGCCGACGCCTTCGAGACCATCACCATGCTGGAGGAGCGCTCCAAGCAGGCCGGCGCCCGGGCGCAGCCGAGCGGGGCGCTGGAGCAGAAGATCAGGGACCTGGAATCCGAGATCGGCGCGCTCAAGCGGAAGAACGAGCGCCTCAACGCGGAGTGCGACGAGTTCGCACAGAAAAACGCGGAGCTGCTGAAAAGGCTGAATTCCGCCGCTGCGGTCTAGCCGCGCGCGTAGATTAGTCGTCGATCACCCGGCCGACCCATTCCAGCAGGTTGTCGACCACCGTGTCGCGGTTGGTCTCGTTGAACATCTCGTGGCGGCCGTCGGGGTAGATGTCGGCATCGACATCCTGCAGTCCGGCGTTCTTCAGCATCGCGACCAGCCGTTCCAGCCCCTTGCCCATGTCGCCCACCGGGTCGCGTTCGCCGCCCAGCACGTAGGTCGGCAGGTCCTCGGGAATCTTCGCCAGCTGTTTCGGGCTGGAGACGTGGGTCAGCCCCGCCAGCAGATCCAGCCACAGCTGGTTGGTGCAGCGGAAACCGCACAGCGGGTCGGCCACGTACCTGTCCACTTCCGCGGTGTCACGCGAGAGCCAGTCGAATGCCGTCCGGTTGGGCGTGAAATGCTTGTTGAAGGAACCGAAGGACAGGTAGCTCAGCAGCGCGCTCTTGCCGCGCGCGCCCTGGCGCAGTTTCTCCAGCCGGGCGATGCCGCGGGCCGAGCGGTAGACCAGCGGGGCGTCGTAGTTGGAGGCGGAAAGCGCCATGCCGGCGATGGCGCGCCCGTGGTCCATGGCGAACTGCAGGGCCATGAACGACCCCATGCTGTGCCCGAGCAGGATGACCGGTACGCCAGGGTGGTCCTCGTGGATCTGCTGGTTGACGCGCAACAGGTCGGAGATCACCAGGCGCCAGCCGTTCTCGTCGGCGAAATGACCGGTCAGCCCGTAGGCCGCCATCTCGCCGTGGCCGCGATGATCAGGCGCGTAGACGTACACGTTGCTGGCGACGGCCCGCCGCGCCAGCGGTTCGTAGCGCGCGCCGTGCTCGGCCATGCCGTGCGCCACTTGGAGGATCGCCCGCGGGGACTTGCGCCGGCCGGCGTGCCAGCGCCGCGTGTACAGCGAGAGACCGTCTTCCGCCACCACACGCTTGATATCCAGGCGCAACGCCATCCGCAGCCTCCCTCCAGGACCGGCAACATTCTACTCGAAATGGTCAGTCCGCATTGTTCGCGGCGAAGCATGCCGCCAGCTCGCCGGTGACGGCGCCGTCGTTCTTCAGATGTTCCAGCCCGACGCGCCGCAGCGCCTCGACCGGGCTGTTCACCCACTCGTGTTCACGCAGGTACTGCAGTTCCGCCGCGAACAGGCCGCCGCCGAGGCGCCGGTGCGGATCCCCGCCGGGCGTCGCGGTGGCGAGCACCTCCGGCGTGTCGCTGCCGTAGCAACGCGCCAGCCGCCGCAGGTCCGGTTCCGCGAGCGCCGGGAACCGCTGCCGCAGGTCGCGCAGCAGGCTGTCGAATCCGCCGGCGGGCAGGATGCCGCCCGGCAACGGTGTGTGGCGGGTCCAGCGACCCGGGTTCCGCGGCAGCCAGGGCTTGAGCACCTCCAGCGCCGACTCGCTCATGCAGCGGTAGTTGGTCACGCGGCCGCCGTACACCCGCAACAGCGGGCTGTGGCAGTCCGGGCAGTCCAGGTCGAGCAGGAAGTGGCGGGCGACCTGCGTGCCGGTGCGGGTGGGGTCGTCATACACGGTGCGCAGGCCGCTGTAGGCGTGCACGACGTCCCGCTCATGGAGCGGTTGCGCAAAATGCTCGCTGACGAGATCGCAGAGCCAGGAGACCTCCGTCGGTGAGGGCGCATCCGGGTCGGACTGGCCGCCGAAGTCGCTCTCCGCCGCGCCGACCAGGTGCAGTCCGTCGCCGATCGGGTTGACGCAGATGCGGTGCCCGCTGGCCCCGGTCAGGACGTAGACCTGGTCGCCCTCGTACAGCGCCGGCACCACGAGGTGACTGATCTTGACCTGGCGGGCGCGGCAGCGCGAAGGGATCGCCGCCTCGCGCAGCAGTTGCTCCATCCACGGGCCGGCCGTGTTCACCAGCGCCGCGGCATGGATCTGCCGGCGCTCGCCGGTCACCGCGTTCTCGGTGTCCAGTTCCCAGCGGCGGTCGGCGCGGCGGACGCGGAGAATGCGCGTGTGCAGGCGGAACTCGGCCCGGGAAGCCGCCGCCAGGCGCGCGTTGAGCACCGAGATGCGGGCGTCGTTGCCGGTACAGTCGGGATAGACGAAGGCGCGTTCGAATTCGCGCCGCAGCGGCTGGCCGTAGGCGTGCCCGCGCAGATCGATGACCTGGTGCGGCCCGAGCCGGCTCCCGCCCAGCCAGTCATAGGCACGCAGCAGCAGCCGCGAACGCCAGAACTTCATGCGTTCCGGGTGGAAGACCTGCACGAACGGGCGCACCTGCACCAGGAACGGCGCCCGCTGCATCAGCACCTGCCGCTCGCGCAGGGACTGCCGGACCAGCCCCAGGTGCCACCGCTCGAGGTAGCGAAGGCCGCCGACCAGCAGCCGGCTGGACACCTTGGCGGTGGATTCGCCCACGTCTGCCGGGTCGATGACGCAGGTGGCGAGGCCGCGGCCCGCACCGTCGGCGGCGACGCCGGTCCCGTGCGTGCCGGCGCCGACCACGAGCAGGTCGAAAGTGTCGTTGCCCATGCGCTGGGGGTCCGCGCTAGAATGCCTCACTCCATTCTAGCCATTGTCCGCAGGTCCCAGCGTGAGCGAACTGTCCTATCGCGTCGAGGCCGCCCATCCCGGGCACCACCGGTTCCGGGTCACGCTGCGCGTGGCAGCGCCGGCGGCCGGCGGCCAGCAGGTCAGCCTCGCCGCGTGGACGCCGGGCAGTTACATGATCCGCGATTTCGCCCGCAACGTGGTGCAGCTGTCGGCGACCCGCGCCGGTGCGCCCTGCCAGCCGGAGAAACTCGACAAGCAGACCTGGCTGCTGCCGGGCGACGGGCCGCTGGAGGTCTGCTACGAGTTGCACGCGTGGGACACCTCGGTGCGCGCCGCCTACCTCGACCTGTATCGCGGCTTCTTCGACGGCGC